>JBFHXD010000042.1:0-17690 GCA_041599135.1 Methylomirabilales bacterium (SeqCode)
CGAGCGCCGAGGTCAGCCCCGGCGCCCATAAGATGCTTCCCCTCTCCCTTTGCTTACTCCAGTGGAAGCGAGTCTAATTACAGCAGAACCTGAGTGTAGTCGTATTCCTGTTTCCAGCTAAGTCGTCCGGCACAGATCCAAAACCCGAGCTTTTCGCACCGATAATCGCGAACCCCGCAGTGAAACCGGCCGGACATGCATTACCTTTGCGGAGCACACAAAACTGACCTTCGACGATCCCAGGCGGTCCCTCTGGGCCCGGCGGTCCTGTGTCACCCGTATCGCCTTTGGCACCTTGCGGGCCGGGTGGGCCTTGCAGACCGGGATCACCTTGATCACCCTTGGCTCCCTGTAGACCTTGCGGGCCCGGATCACCCGTATCACCCTTGGCACCTTGCGGACCGGGTGGGCCCGGATCTCCTTGATCACCTTTGGCGCCTTGTGGACCGGGCGGGCCTTGCGGGCCCGGCGGTCCGGGCGGGCCTACGTTGCCGATCGTAAGATCGTACGTATCGTAGTGGTTGGTCGATTGTCCCGTGAAAACTTCCACACGGTTGTCTCCGGCAAGGTCAGCTGCGGGTGCGGCTAGCTCCGCCACGATTTCAGTCCCATCGGGCGCCACGGAACATACTGCGAGCCCGTAGTCATCCGTGTGGTCTCCAAATGTGACCACCACGTAGCGCCCGTTGTTCAGGTTCACTCCCTGGATGGTGATGGTTTCGTTGACGCCGGGGCAAGGAGTGGTTGAAGGGTCGACGGGATCAGTGACGAACATCCTGTCAATGAAAAGCTGCGGTGGCATTCCCTTCTTATGCTTATCGTTCTTATGCTTATTGGCCCTGTGCTTATCGCCCCTGTGGTTATCATTCTCATGCTCATGCTTATCGTTCCTGTGCTTATTGGCCCCGGCCTGCGCCTCCGGAGACGCTATTGTCGCAAACAGAAGACACACGGTGCTGAACAGAGCAGCCTCTCTGAGAAATCTTTTCATCATTGTGCTTCCCTCCTGTTCTGCGGTCCTAATAGCAGAATCTCCCCGCAGCGGACGCATCGAGAGGATCTCTGTTCAAGCATCCCGCTGCCTCCACTAGTTGGAGGGGGGATTCTATATTGTCCAAAAGGTGTGCCAGGAACGAAGGTGAGATAAATCCTTTAGACTGAATGCCAGCCCAACAGGGCTATCGTGTGATTTTTCAACCGAAATCAGGCAATGGGAAGGCAGCAACCTTAGCGCATTTCCCGGGCGGCGGGCCGCTGTCCTACGTGCCGACATTTGACCGGCTGCCGAAAAACGAGCAAGAAGTTTTGGTCCGGCGCCCTTACAGGAAAGCCGACGTCAGGACCTTCGAGGACAGCGCTGCTTGCCGGTCAAGGTGGGGTTGAAGGGGTGCGGGAACACGTCCGCTCGGGAGGTAGGAAGACCGTCAAGAATTTCATACGAAACAGGAGAGCAACACAGAGGCCTAATCGACCTTCTCAAAGGATAGATAAGGCCTTGTAAGAAAATACAAACTGGACTTCTCGTGGGACTTCTTGCTGCAGGCTTGGAGGCAAGGGAGGATCTTTCAACGCCTTAAGGGGACGACCGAGGGGTCTCGGGCCTCCTCATCGGGTCTCGAGCCAGCCATCCGGCACCGCCCTTCGAAAAGGACGCCCTCCTCAAGAACCACCACGGGGGCCTCCAGATCACCGAAGACGCGGGCGGCTCCCCTCAACTCCACTCGCTCTCTGGCGTGGACGCTGCCTATCATCTCACCCCAGATCACCACCGACTCCGCCCGGATCGTGGCGTTGATGACCGCTTTCTCTCCGACGACGAGCGCATCCGTCGTCGTCATTTCGCCATGGAACTTGCCATTGAGCAGCACAGTTCCCGTGCCGGTGAAGCTGTACTTCCCCTCGATCTCGGAGCCTTCGCCGATGAAGGCCATGATGCCACTCTGTTGGGGCTTACGCCTGAAATTCCACCGCATGGCACAAAGGTCCCCCCGCAGGAGCAGGACACCCTGCGCTTAGACCTCCTTGGCAACCTGCTTCTCTCTCACCAGCTGGATCGGGGCTTTGCCTGCCTCAAACTCGGACTCTTTGAGTTTCGCCACGTTGCCGTTGAAAAATCCACCCCGGGAGATCACCAGCAAATTCGTCTTGAGGTTGCCCTCCACCCGGCCCGTGGGTGTGATTTCTACACTCCCGGTCGCCGTCATATTTCCCTCGTACATTCCGTGGATGATGGCGTCTACGGTCTCTACGTCGGCACGAACGGATCCCCTCTCGCCAATGACGAGCTTCCCGCCGACCTTGAGCTCGCCGCCAACCTCGCACTCGATCTCAATCGAGTCGGCGATGTCGAGCTTTCCCTCGAGCTTGGCGCCATTCCCCGTCACCGCCAGAAGGGTGGTTGGGACCGCGGAACCGCCGGCAGGGGGGGGTTCGGAAGGGGTTGTGCGCTTAAGCATCGAAACCTCCTTTCGGTTGGGTCCGATCAGGACCCCATCCCTCGGAACACCCACGCGTTGGTGCTCCATTCCTAGCAGCGCGGGTAGGTCATGTCAAACAGAAACCGGTGTGATAGGGCTACTACCATAGCAGCTTGTCCGGAGACTGCAAAGTATTTTTCTCGCACTTGTCGTTCCCCGTTCGCTATGGCACAATTCGCGGGAGGAATGTGCCGAAGGAAAGGATCGCATCCGAGGTGGATTCGGCAATCGCCGCAACGGCCGAACGCATGAAATCGGCCACGACGATAGTGGCACTGACGGGAGCTGGGGTCTCGGCAGAGAGCGGCATCCCTACCTTTCGCGGCCCTGAGGGACTTTGGCAGCACTATAAACCGGAAGACCTGGCCACCCCCCAGGCCTTTGCGCGCGACCCGAGGCTGGTCTGGGAGTGGTACGATTGGCGGCGACAGAAAATTGCGCCCGCGTTGCCAAACCCTGCCCACCAGGCCCTGGCCCAACTGGAACACATCGTTCCCGAGTTCCTGCTCATTACCCAAAATATCGACGGCCTGCACCGGGTCGCCGGCAGTCGACGTCTGATTGAAATGCACGGATGTATTTGGCAGGTCCGCTGCCTGGCAGAGGGAACCGTCACCGAAAACCGTGAAGTCCCACTCAGAGACCTGCCACCCCACTGTGGATGCGGAAGCCTGCTCCGTCCCGACGTCGTCTGGTTCGGCGAGTCCCTCTCCACAGAGGATCAAGCCGTCGCGTTCGCCGCGGCTGGATCCGCCGATGTCTTCCTCACCATTGGCACATCAGCTTTCGTCCAGCCTGCCGCCTCCCTTCCGATCGTGGCCAAGGACCGCGGGGCCTTCATCGTAGAGATCAATCCTACCCCCACCCCGATCACTCCCTTTGTAGCGTGTTACTTACAAGGTGCCGCGGGCGTGATCCTCCCCCAAGTTCTCTCTATGCTGATCAACGGCTAATTACCAATCCTTAAACCCACACTTCATACATATAGAAAAAACTGCTTGACAAATAAGGATTTTATCTCTCTAATTCCGCAATCAAGCACTGGAGGGAGTCGATTCGTGAAGCGGGACACGACGATCGGGCTGAGCTTTGGCCTTCTCGCCCTTGGGATTACCAGTTGTACCCCCTTGGGTGCCGTGACCTCCATCCTCACCACAGGCATCGCCGGGGCATCCTATGTGACGGAACAAACTGTCGAACGCACGTTCCCAGCACCGATGCCAGAGGTCAAGCAGGCCTGTCACCGAGCGCTCGAGGAGATGGCCTTTACCATCAAGGAGGAAGACGCCCGAATGGATGAGTACCATATCGTCGCTGTCGCCTCTCGAGCGTATGATGTCGAGATCACGATTACCCGTATCACGTCAAACGCTACCAAGGTTACCGTGAATGCTGATTCTCTCCTGGAGCGAGACAACGCCACCGGAGAGGAAATCATCAACCAAATGGCCACTGCTCTCTCTCCTCCGCCTCCTCCGGCTTTTGCCTTTCCCACTGTCGATGAACAGGAAACTTCACAACTGCTGATCGACACAGGTCCACCCCCCATCCCTCAGGTCGAGACCGTCCGGCCGGCACCTGCCCAGTCTCCACCGCACACCGCACTTCCACACGTGATGGCGGAAGCAGCATCACGGGCGAGTTCGCCATTTTCCACCCAAGAGGTGGTTCACGTAACGACGCTCCAGGGGGATGGGCAAGGGGAGACCGTAGACCTCGACCAGATATACGAGACCGGAGTCCGGAAATATATCCAGGGAGACTTTCCGAGTGCCACCACGCACTTCCGGAGATACCTCACAGCCCAGCCTGATCACGGTCGAACACCACAGGCCCTCTATTGGTTGGGCGAATCCCTGTATGATCAACGAGAGTATGCCGATGCCGTTCTCCATTTTGAGACGATCCTCCGGGACTATCCCCGCAGCCCCGAAGTTCCCCGGGCCCTCTTTAAAGGCGCGCTTGCATACCGGCAACTCGGTCAGACACACAAGGCAGAGACCCTCCTCGAGACGTTGATCACACAGCACCCCACATCCCGAGAGGCCCAGTTGGCGATAGCGACCACGCCGAGCCAGTAAGGCGACTCTTTTTTCTTGCAATTTCTCCCTGTGAACAGTACATAGGTGACAATTTTGCGAGGCGACGGGGCGCTCGAGCATGGCTAGTGTCCACCTCCGCCGTCGGGGGCAGCTGCGAGTCTTGAGGGGACACCCCTGGATCTACCAGGCGGATGTGGAGCAAACAGAGGGCGTGCTCGAGAAGGGATGTCTCGTTGATGTCTTCGGAACCGGCCGTCGTTTTCTCGGCCGGGGGTACATCAATCCGGACTCCCAAATCCTCGTACGCCTTTTGAGCCGAGATGCGGAGCCGATCGATGCCGCATTCATCCGCAAGCGGATCGCGGCCGCCCTGTCCTACCGGGAGCGGCTCGCGATCCCTTCCAACGCCATTCGCATGGTGTATGCAGAGGCGGACGCCCTCCCCGGCCTCATCCTCGATTGCTACGGAGACATCGGCGTTGTACAGATTCTCACTGCTGGTATGGAGCGACTTCGCGGAGTCTTGTTGCCAGTGATCCAAGAACTCCTTCACCCATACGGGATCTTTCTCCGCAACGATGTCCCTTCCCGCCTTCTCGAAGGCCTCCCCCTCGAGAAGGAATTCGTCGAGGCCCATTTCGATCCGGTCGTCAGCATCCGTGAGGATGAAATCTCCTTCCAAGTGAACATTGCCGCCGGACAAAAGACCGGATTCTTCCTCGACCAACGGGAGAACCGCCTTGCCCTGCGTCCGTGGGCCGCTCACCGTCATGTCCTCGATTGCTTCTGTTATACCGGGGCGTTCGCGCTGCACGCGGCGAAGGCGGGTGCGCACCGCGTGGAGGGGATCGACAACTCCGAGGAGGCAATTGCAGTCGCGACGGCAAATGCCACGCGAAACCACCTCTCCGATCGTTGCACGTTTCGGTGTGGGAACGCCTTCGACGAGCTTAGACAGCTCCAGGGGACGGGACGACGTTTCGATCTCATCATCCTCGACCCCCCGGCCTTCACCAAGTCAAAAGCGGCGGTGGCAGCCGCGCTGCGCGGGTACAAGGAGATTAACCTCCGGGCCATGAAGCTTCTCAGTCCTGGCGGGATACTAGTGACCTCCTCTTGCTCCTACCATCTCAGCGAGGCCACTTTTGTGAAGATGCTGGAAGATGCCGCGGCCGATGCTCGGGTGCAGTGCCGAACCTTGGCGGTCCGGACGCAGGCAGCTGACCACCCGGTCCTGCTCTCGGTGCCGGAGACTAAGTATCTCAAGTGCGTCTTTTTGGAACGGCTATGAGGACGAAAGAAACACATGGAGGACTCATGGAAGGAATTGAGTTCGATCCGGATCAACTAAAGCGAGTCCAGACGGCGTACGACCTGATGGCTGAGGAGTACGATATCCTTGACCACCGCATCAATCCCTTTTACGTCAATGGCTATAAGGTCCTGGATCATTTTGTGCAGAAACTGACACCTCACTGGCGGGGACGGATCGTCTTGGACGTCGGTTGCGGATCAGGGCTCCAGACCGTCCAATTTGCTCCCCGGGCAAAACACGTGGTTGCCCTCGATATTTCGGAAGCGCTCATGCGAAAAGTGCAAGAGAAGTTGAAGATCCACGGATTGACGAACGTCACCCTCCTCCAGGGAAACGCCACCCGAATCCCCCTCCAGGACTGTTCGGTGGATTTCGTCTCCGCGTACGGGGATGTGATTGGTCACATCCCCGACTACGAGCAGGCGATTGCCGAAATGGCCCGCGTCTGCCGCCGGGGAGGCACGGTGACGCTTGAATATGACAACAAGTGGCACTTTGGGCTTCTTTTTCAGCTTCGCGAACTCTGGAACGCCCTCAGGACGCGGCGAAGGGGAGACCTCAGACATTGGACCTATGAATACCTCACCCACGATTCAAAGGTCGATCTCACCTACAAGACCTTCACTTTTTCGGAAATGCAATCACTGCTCAAACGATACGGACTCATCGTGACCCAGCGGGCTGGGATACACATCTTCTCCTCATTGATCCCCGACCATATTCAGGATCCTCCGAAGGATCGACTCCCCCTCAAGGCACGCCATGCCTGGTGGCTCCAGACGATGGGGCAGTGCGATTTCTACTTGAAGCAGCTCTTTCCCTTCTACACATTCGGTTACTCCGCCATCGTAGTCACCCACAAACAGTAACCGTTGACCGACACCCGATGACCGTTATCCGATGACGGTAAGATACGAAAGGACTCCCCCGGTCATCGGTAGTCGGTTATCGGTCCTCGGTCATTGAAGCTACCGGCTGATTTTGATCTCGGTCCAGATGCGATCGTAAAGGGTAAGGGCCTGCCCGACGTCTCGGATGGCGTCGAGCCGCCCGATCACCGCGGTGGGGGGATAGACGGCAGGATTTTCCAAGATGGCTTCGGGCAGGTGGGCGCGTGCCGCTTCGTTCGGAGTGGGTTGCATCGTGTAACGGACATTCCACGCCGCCACGTCTGGCCTAAGCAGGTAGTTAATAAACACCTCGGCGGTCTTCGCGCGCCGGGAAGTTTCCAGGATGCAGAGATTGTCGTGATAAATGGTCCCACCCTCCTTGGGGATCACATACTGCAGGGACGGTTTCTCCTCCGCCGCCTTGGCCACATCCCCATTCCAGGCAAGAGCTAATACGACTTCCCCTTGGAGGAGGAGTTGATCGTAATTCTCGCTGTTATACGTCCGGACGAGCGGTTTCTGTCGCTGCAAGAGAGTCTTCGCCGCCTCCAGATGTTCGAGCTCGGTGGAGTTTATTGAATGACCCAAAAGACGCAACGCAACCGCGATCGTCTCTCGTTGGTCATTGAACATGCTGATCTGCCCTTGATATCTGGAATCCCACAGCACCCACCAGCTCTCCGGTCGGGGGATCTTGTCGGCATCGTACGCTAAGCCAGTAGTCCCCCAGAGGTAGGGGACACAATACCGGTTTTCGGGATCGTAAGAGAGCCCAAGGTGCTGTGTCCCAAGGTGCCGGAGATTCGGGAGACGGGCCTTGTCCAGCTTGCGGAGGAGTCCCTCCTTGATCAGCACCTCTACCATGTAGTCCGAAGGCACGATGACATCGTATCCGACCCCTCCCGCCTGAAGCTTGGCTAACAGATCCTCATTGCTCGCGTAGTTATCCTCGACCACCTGCACGCCGAACTCCCGGGTAAAGGCAGTGAGGACGGTGGGGTCGATGTAATCACCCCAATTAAAGAAGTAGATTTCGCGGTCCAACCCCGAAACCGAGGGGCCGGGCCCACATCCCGTCACCGCGACCAGGAGGGTTAGCGTCACCGTCCGGATCAACGCGATCCGCTTCACATCTCCATCCCCATACGCCGTCCCTGCCACAGGAGCGTCGCTGCGATCAGACTGATGGAGACGAGGAGCAGCAGGGCCGAGAGGGCGTTTACCTCAGCGGTCACCCCGTACCTCACCAGGGAATAGACGCGGATCGGAAGGGTCGTCGCCCCGGGGCCCGCGACAAAATAGGCCACCACAAAGTCGTCCAGAGACGCGGTAAAGCTCAACAGCGTTCCGACCAAGAGGGCCGGACGGAGGAGGGGAAGAAGGATGTGTCGCAAGGTCCGCGTCTCATTTGCACCCAGATCCATGGCGGCTTCCTCGACACTCCGCCCCACTTGCTGAAGGCGCGCTCTGACTGGAAGGGCTACCAAAGGCAGATTAAAAGTGGCATGGGCCAAAATGATACTCATCCGCCCGAGGGGGATGCCCACGGTGACAAAGAAGAGGAGGAGTGATACG
Source organism: Methylomirabilales bacterium (SeqCode) (assembly GCA_041599135.1). Classification (GTDB taxonomy): domain Bacteria; phylum Methylomirabilota; class Methylomirabilia; order Methylomirabilales; family CSP1-5; genus CSP1-5. The sequence goes on from JBFHXD010000042.1 coordinate 8,300, forward strand.
GCCAACGTGATCTCCGGGATGACGACGAGCAGGTACACCGTAGTCAGGATCACTCCCCCTCCCTTGGGTCCTCTCACGGCCAGGGCAGCCACCGTCCCCAGCACCACGCAGAGTACGGTCGAGACGAGGGCCACCTCCAAGCTTGTCCGGGCCGCCATCAGGATCGCGTCGTCCTGGACAAGACGAACATACCAGTCGAGGGTGAAGCCTCGCCAGATGGCGGTGAACCGCGAGGCATTGAAGGAGTACAGGATCAAAAGCCCGACCGGGGCATAGAGGAAAAGAAAAACCCCTCCCGTGATGACCCGTGACATCCAGTGCAGAGGTCCCGAGGTGAGAGTCCAAGGTGGGCGGATCTCGCCGGTGAGCAGCTGCGGTCGGGTCCAATCCTGGCGGGCCCAGGGCCGACAGATGAGGACGCCGAGAAATGTCAAGGAAAGGAGGAGCGTGGAGAGCGCCGAGCCAAAGGGCCAGTCCCGGACGGTCAGATACTGTTGCTGGATTAGGTTGCCCAACATGAGATCTCTGGCACCCCCTAGCAGGTCCGGAATCACAAACGCAGAGACGGACGGAATGAAAACTAAGACGGATCCCACCGCGACTCCGGAAAAGCTCAACGGCAGCCAGACGCGCCAAAGCAGCGTCATCGGGCTTGCGTAGAGGTCCTGAGCTGCCTCGACGGTTGCCGGATCGATACGCTCCATGGCGGCGTAGATCGGCAGGACCATAAAAGGGAGGTAGCTATAGACGAGTCCCAGGAGGATGGCCCCGGGAGTAAAAAGGATTGTGAGCGGCGGGAGTCCCCAGAATTCCAGGAAGACATTCAACGGCCCTCCCCGTCCGAGCAGAAACATCCAGGCGTAGGTCCGGACGAGGAAATTTGTCCAGAAGGGAATCATTAGGAGGAGGAGACCAAGGTACCGGCGGCGTCGGGGGAGCAACACGAGGGTGTACGCGACCGGGAGCCCAAGGACGAGGGTAATGCCGGTGGTGAAGAGGGCAACGCCGACCGACCAGAAGGCAACCCCCGCATAAAGCGGTTCAAGCAGGCGGAGATAGCTCTGGCCGGTCAAAACCCACTCTACCCCCCCGTAGGGACGACGCTCGGCGAAGCTGCAGAGGAAGATGAGCAGGAGGGGGAGAAGAAAGAGGACGCTTACCCAGAAGAGGGGTGGGAAGGAAAGCACCCTCTGCCAAGATGATTTGAATTCCCACCCCCTACGCACTGGTGGGGCCTCCGCGGTCACACGGGGTCAAGCAGAAGGTGGTGGTGGGCCGGGTCCCAACTAATTCGAACCTCCCCGCCAAGCGGGGGGGCCGCGAAGGGGGATTTCGCCACGATCTCCAGGCCCGTCTCGAGGCGTACCGTGCAGAGACTCTCTCCCCCCTGATACAGCACCTGGATGATCCGGCCCGGAAAGCCGTCACCATCCGTGCTGAGTCTCACCCATTCGGGACGAAGAAGGAGAGACACTTGACTCCCGACTGGTGGCGCGTCTCGGATGGGAACGCGTTGGCGCGGGAGACCGTCCACATCCACCTCCACAAATCCTGCTCCCGTGGACTGGACCTGTCCCGCCAAAAAACTCGCCCGTCCCACGAACTCGGCGACGAACCGCGTACGGGGACACTCATAGATCTCGCGCGGCATCCCGACCTGCTGGACCTGTCCCCGATCGATGACGGCCACTCGATCAGACAGGGCGAGCGCCTCTTGCTGATCGTGGGTGACGTACAGGAAGGTAATGCCAATCTGGTGCTGTAAGGTCTTGAGTTCGGCCTGCATCTGATGCCGGAGCTTTACATCGAGAGAGCCCAAGGGTTCATCTAAGAGGAGAAGTTCGGGTCGGTTCACCAATGCGCGGGCCAGGCTCACCCGCTGCTGCTCACCGCCAGAGAGTTGATGCGGTTGCCGAGTCGCGGCCGCAACCATGTGGACCATTTGCAACGCTTCTTCGACCCGACGGCGGACTTCTGGATGAGGAAGACGCTGCATGCGGAGGCCGAAGGCCACATTGTCGAAGACGCTCAGATGAGGAAAAAGCGCGAATTGCTGGAAGACGGTATTGACCGGCCGGCAATAGGGCGGCGTTGCCCCCAGCACCTTTCCCTCGAGCAGGATTTCCCCGGCATCCGGCAGCTCAAAGCCGGCAATCAGACGGAGGATGGTACTTTTGCCGGAGCCGCTTGGACCCAGCAGGGTGAAGAATTCCCCCCTGCCAACCCCAAAGGAGATCTCTTGAATCGCCGGCACCTGGCCAAAGGTCTTCCGAACGTGTTTCAGCTCGAGGTGCATGCCTGGACCTCACGATCCCTCTTTTCCCTTCTTCTCCCCCTCCCAGCCGAGTCGGGAGGCGATAGAGCTCCGCGTCACATCAATCTTGACATTCTCAGCAATCTTGAGCCTCACCTTCGCCTCGTCGATCGCGACGATCGTCCCATAGATGCCGCCCACGGTCACGATTTGATCCCCTGTCTTCAAGGCCTTCAGCATCTCGCGGTGCTCCCGCTGCTTCTTCTGCTGAGGCCGAATCAAGAGAAAGTAGAAGATAGCAAACATCAGCACGAGGGGAATCAACATACTCCCTGCTCCCGCTGCGCCTCCCCCTCCGGGCTGCTGCCCCATCGCGTAGGCCACGTCGATCATGGGTCTGTTCTCCTCTCTCGTGTATGCCGGTTAGGCTGGTATTTCCTGAGGCGAGAGCCGCTGGAGCGCCTCTGCCTGAAATGCAGCGAATCGCCCAGAATCAATGGCCTCTCGGGCCGTCCGCATGAGTCCCCCGTAAAAGTGAAGATTGTGGAGGGTATTGAGGCGGAGGCCGAGGATATCCCCCGTCACGAAAAGGTGGCGGAGGTACGCCCGTGAGAAATGGCGGCATGTGTAACAGGAACAGGAGGGATCGACCGGTGAAGGATCGCGTGCATAGGCAGCCCCCTTAATGTTGAGATGGCCAGTGCTGGTGAAGAGGCCGCCGGTGCGACCGTGGCGGGTGGGCATGACGCAATCAAACATATCCACGCCCAGCCCAATGGCAACGAGGAGGTCCTCGGGGGTCCCCACGCCCATGAGGTACCGAGGCTGATCAGCGGGCAAATGGGGAAGGGTTGTCTTCAGGGCCTCCTCCTTTTCGACCTTGCTCTCTCCGACGCTGAGACCGCCCACCGCGTACCCGCCAAATCCAAGACGGACCAGTTCTCGGGCTCCCCGTTCTCTGAGATCGGAAAAGACCCCACCCTGCACAATCCCGAACAAGATCTGCTCCGTCTCCTTGTGAACATCTCGCGATCGCTCGGCCCATCTCAGAGTTCGATCCAAGGCATCCCTGGCCTCGTCATGCGATATCGGGTAGGGGGGACACTCATCGAGTGGCATGATGACGTCTGCGCCCAACGCCTGCTGGATAGCGATCGTCCTTTCTGGGGAGAGGAAGTGGCTGGACCCGTCCACGTGGGACTGAAAGAGGACTCCGTCGTCCGTAATTTTCCGGAGGGGGGCCAGGCTGAAGACTTGAAACCCCCCGCTATCGGTGAGAATCGGGCCATCCCATCCCGTGAATTGGTGAAGTCCGCCGAGCTCCCGAATGAGCTCATGCCCCGGCCGAAGATAGAGGTGGTACGTATTGCAGAGGATGCACTCGACTCCTGCCTCGCGCACCTCGCGAGGCGAGAGGGTCTTGACCGCGCCGAGCGAAGCGCAGGGCATGAAGGTCGGGGTCTCGACGATCCCGTGGGGGGTGTGGAGCCGCCCGCGCCGGGCCTCGGCTGGGTCTGTGGCGAGCAACTCAAAGCTCATCAGATCTCCACATCGCCGAAGGTCAGCGCGACCCAGTAAGTCTTGAAGGCAACCGTGTCAGCCACGGCGGCGGCCGCGTAACTCAGATTCTTTGGAACCTGCTCCATCACGACGATCCCCCGCACTTTCTGTTTGCCCTTTCCCAGATTCTTCCGAACCCAACCAATCCGCTGGAGCATCTCTGCCACGATCTCCTCACCCTGTCCCGATTCAGCGACCGTCACCACCACGAGGGCCCCTTTGGTATCCCGAGCCAAGAGATCGATGGTGCCCACATCGGTGGCATAGCCCGACCCGACCAGTCTCCCTTTTTCGTCGGTCACGATATTCAGCCCGGGCTCCAAGAGCTCCGGCTGCCTCGCTAACATCTTTCGGAGCCCTGCCGCGTCCAGAGTGAAAATGGGGGTGCTCACCACAGACCCCTTCAGCGGTGCTATCGCCTTCTCGACCGCCTCCTCCAAATCCAACTCGACGTCCACCTCCGGCTCCGTATTCGCCTCCACATCTTCTTCTTCGAAATCCAGATCAAGCCCTACAGGTGTGGGGGGGGTGGTCTTGGTGGATTTAACAGCCTTCCCCTTTTCAGGACCTACCTTTGCGTCCACAGTATGTCCGCAGTTCGGGCAGTTGAGAGCACCCTCCTCCAGAACTGTCGCACAGAGTTTGCAGTTCATTGTCCCCTCACACGATCACCATCGCGTCACCGTAGCTGTAAAACCGGTAGCGCTCCCGTATCGCTTCTGTGTACGCCTTGAAAATCAGATCCCGTCCGGCGAAGGTAGATACGAGGATCAGCAGCGTGGAGCGGGGAAGGTGAAAGTTGCTGAGAAGTGCATCCACCACCTGAAAGCGGTGACCCGGGGTGATGAACAGAAAGGCCGTCCCCTCACCGGCTCGGACCACTTCCCCCTGTCGCGCCGCGTCCTCTAATGCCCTCGTGGTCGTGGTCCCGACCGCCACCACCCGCCGTCCTTCGGTCTTCGCCCGCTTGATGGCGGCCGCGGTCTTCTCAGGGATGAGGTACCGTTCTGGTGCCATGCGGTGCTCTTCCACCCGATCGGCCGTCACCGGCTTGAACGTACCCACTCCCACGTGGAGCGTGAGACTGGCAATCTCTACCCCCTGTCGCTCCAAATCTGCTAGCAGGGGCTCGGTAAAGTGAAGTCCAGCGGTGGGAGCCGCGATGGCCCCCGAGTCCTTCGCATATACCGTTTGGTAACGCTTGGCATCAAGCGCGCGGTCATCCGACCGTACGGGGCTTCCTGCCTCGCGTTTGATGTAGGGCGGAAGCGGCATCTCGCCCAGGCGGGGAAGGAGTGCGAAAATGTCCGTCGTCCCGTCAAACTGGAGGAGACGTCTGCCCCCTTCACCGCAATCGAGCACCTCAGCCCAGACGCCCTCTTGAAATCTCAGCCGTCGACCCACAGGCAACCCTCTGCCCGGCTTCACCAGGGCCCACCAACGATTCCGAGCTTCCTCCGCGATCAGCAGGACTTCAACCTTGCCACCCCCCCGGCGGCGCCCGTAGAGTCGAGCCGGGATCACTTTCGTATCGTTCAGCACTAAGAGGTCGCCGGGGCGGAGCACCCTCCCCAGGTCGCGAAACGACCTATGGAACATCGCCCCATCCTCTCGGCGAACGACCAACAGACGAGAGCCATCCCGCTCTGGGAGAGGGTATTGGGCGATCAACCCTGCCGGGAGATGATAATCAAACTCGCCAAGGCGCATAACTCAGTTCACGGTTCACGGCCACACCCGTTCATGGTTCATAGCCCACGGTGAAGGGTCAACGCCTCTCGGGCCCACACCTTGGGATTCATCAAAACAGCCCCCATGCAAGCTCTATGCTGGGAATTTGAACCTTTCACCATCAGGGGAGGCGCCGAAGCTCTGCCAGGGGAAAATAATGTTTCAGGATGCGGGGAGCGTCGTACGCGAGATCCGCCATTCCCTTGGCCCCCCACTGGCTCATTCCAACGCCGTGCCCCCACCCCTGACCGGCAAAGATGACCTTGCCGTCCTGGGGATAGGTGGTGAAACGTGTGCTCCGGATCCGATTCGGGCCCAAAATCTTCCGTAATCCCTTCCCGTCGATATGGAGCACGCCATGCGCATGCCAGATCCGAAGAAGACTGGTCCGACCGGATCGTGTCCGACGGACCGCCTCGAGTCGACGGATTTCCCCTACCCGCCAGCCGTTGTCCATGAGCGCCTGCCGGATTTCTGAACGGGAAACGGCCACCTCCCACTGATGATGGGGCGCCATGGCCGAAAAGGGGTCTTCCACACCGATGATGAACGGGTATTTCTTTTCCCACACCGCCACCGCATCCTCCGTCTGCCCGCCCGACGCTGCATGGTAAAAGGCCGGAATGATCAGGCCCCGATAGGTCAACACCACTCCCCGCGTGGCCTCGACCGCCAGGTCAGACCGCGGATCCTCACCGCTGAATCCCCGGTACACTTGTGAGGCCGTGGTGGAGTACAGATGATACGGGCCTCCAGCATTGACGAGTCGTTCATACAGCGCGTAGGTTCTGGCTACCACCGCCTGGGCTTTCAAGGCCTCAATGGGCCAATCGGGGTCTGCCTCGACCTTCATCACCCCGCGCACGTAATCTTCGAGGGCCACCTGGTTGATGACCTGAAGGCCGGTCGCGGTATTCCAAATCTCCACACTCCCCCGATACGGCCGCTCATTGACCCACAAGAGATTACCCTCTGTGCGTATTCTGAATTTAGTTCCATCCTTTCCCTCCCACGGCACGCGCACCGTCTTGCCTGGGGGAAGGTACCGCACCAAGGGACGCTCGATTTCTTCGATCTGGGATGGTCCGACCCCCTTGAGATCAACGATCGAGACCCCCTCTTGTAGTAGGACGCGGACCGGCCACTGCTCACTCGAGCACAGCGTTGCGCTGCACAAAACGAGGATGCCACTCATGAACCACCGCCCCATTGACGTCCTCCGTTTCACCGGCGACTGAAGAGGGAAAAAAGAAGGGTGAGCAGGATGCTGATCAGGAGGGATGTGGCTAGGGGAAAGTAGAACGTGAAGTTTTCTCTTTGAATATAGATATCGCCCGGTAGCCGACCGATAAATGGGATTTTGCCTACCACCAAGAGAAGACTCCCGAGGAGGGCCAGGACGACGCCAAAGATGATGAGGAGCTTCGCCAATCCCTCAAAGCCGATCATGATCGCCGCCCGCTGATCTTCCTTTACCGCCGGACAATACGACGTAGTATACCATCGTGAATCGGGATCTGTCAGCCCTTTGCACACTCGGGAATTCGCAGACCTAGAGGAGATCCCCTTGGGGGCCAGTTTGTGGCGTGAACCCGAAATGATCGAATGCCAGCCGGGTTGCGACCCGGCCCCGGGGAGTCCGGGCCAGGAATCCGGTCTGGATCAGAAACGGCTCGTAGATGTCCTCGAGGGTATCCTTCTCTTCACCGACGGCCATTGATAAGGTCTCAAGGCCCACCGGACCGCCATCGAACTTCCCAATGAGCGTCTGAAGAATCCGCCGGTCCATGTCATCCAGTCCCCGTTCGTCCACCTCCAATCGCTCTAACGCCATTCGGGCGAGCTCCTGGTGGATCACGCCATCTCCCAGCACCTGGGCAAAATCCCGAACCCTCCTCAGGAGCCGATTCGCCACCCGAGGCGTCCCCCGCGAGCGACCGGCAAGCTCGCCCGCCCCTTCTGGACTAATCTCCACCGCCAGGACTTTTGCCGATCGCAGGATGATCCGAAAGATCTCTTCCTCGGCATAGTAATCGAGCCGGTGCACGACCCCGAACCGATTCCGAAGCGGGGCGGTCAGGAGCCCAGCCCGGGTGGTGGCTCCGACTAAGGTGAAACGGGGCAAATCCAACTTGATGGTCCGGGCGTGCGGCCCTTGGCCGATGACCAGGTCCAACTGAAACTCTTCCATCGCCGGGTAGAGGATTTCCTCTACCACCCGGTTCATCCGATGGATCTCATCGATGAAGAGAACATCCCGGTCTTCGAGATTTGTCAGAATGGCCGCCACGTCTCCGGGCCGCTCCAAGACCGGCCCCGAGGTCGCCCGGACGGCCACCTGCAGCTCCGCCGCGATCAGATGGGCCAGCGTCGTCTTTCCGAGACCCGGAGGACCATGGAAGAGGACGTGATCCAACGGCTCCCGCCTGGCTCGGGCTGCCTCGATAAAGACGCGGAGATTTTCCTTTACCTTCTCTTGGCCGATGTATTCCTCCCAGATTTTTGGCCGGAGGGTCGGCTCCCACTGTTGGTCTTCGTCCAGAGGACGACGACTGATAATCCGCTCGGTCATAGCCTATCCCTTTGCCTGCTCGGCGAGGAGGCGCAGCGCCTGCTTGACCACCGTCTCGAAATCCTCTTCCCCATCCACCCGTTGGGCTGCACTGGCGGCGGCCCTGGAGGCCGCAGCACGGCTATACCCGAGATTCAGTAACGCGGAGACCACATCCTGTAAGACTCCTTCCCTCCGGTCTAGATCGGGTGCCGCGGCCGCGACCCGCTCCATAAGCGACCGGACCTTTTCCTTGAGTTCAAGGATGATGCGCTCTCCTGTCTTGCGCCCAACCCCCGGAATGGCACTGAGGCGCAGCAGATCCCCCCGCGAGATGGCCGAGATCAGCTCTTCCGCCGTAATCCCCGAAAGGATGTTGACGGCCAGACGGGGCCCAATCCCCGAAACGCTCCGGAGAAGATCGAACAGGGCCCGCTCGTCCTCGGTGAGGAAACCGTACAGATGCAACGCGTCATCCCGCAGGTGAGTGGCCGTATGGAGGGTGATCTCGATCCCCGCTTCAGGGAGCCGGTAGAAGGTGGAGAGGGGGATAAACACGCGATAGCCCACGCCGTTCACGTCCACCACCACTTCCGCGGGGTCCCGCTTGACCAATTGCCCCCTGAGTTGCCCGATCACTACACCCTCCCTAGAAAAAGTAGAAGAGCAGCGTGAGATCGATACGCCACTCCTCGTTCTCGTGGGTCATCGGAAAACTCCGGACCCCCGAACCACACTGAAACCGGGGAATGGTGCGATCTGTCCACTCCAAACCGACCTCCCCCGTCACCACGACCAGTCTCGGCGACCGATAATCCGCGTTGTGTAATTCAAAAGTGGTGTAACAGCAGGTCGTCTTGCAACCCAGACCCCGCATCCGGCCGATGAAATCTTCCCGGGTGAAGAGGCGCTTGGTCGTCGTCGTCCCCCGATCGTAGATGGTGCCATACTTCTCAAGGTTCCACAGTTTCAGAACCTCGACGAGGGCCGCGGTGGCATCCGCCTTTGCCTGTTCGACCTCCGGGGGATCCGCCGCCCCCGCGAGGAAGAGCAGCACCAGGACAAAGCTACACCCTCGCGATCCGCGCCTGAAGCGACACGCCATGAATATGACAGATGGCCAGCGCCAAGGCATCCGCGGCATCGGTGGCCGGAAGGCCCGACGAAAGACCAAGCAGGGAGGTGACCATGCGCTGTACCTGCGCCTTGGACGCCCTCCCAAAGCCGGTCACGGCGTTCTTCACCTCTAAGGGACTATACTCGAAGACCGTCAGGCCGGCCTCCACCACCGCCAA
>JBFHXD010000043.1:0-17517 GCA_041599135.1 Methylomirabilales bacterium (SeqCode)
CCCACCGCCCGATCGCCTGTCCAAGCACGATGCTGGGCGCCACGATATCCAAGTACACCAACGATGGAAGGTTTCTTCGCCAGGCCCAGACTCCCCCTGCCAGGACCCCGCCAAGCAGCCCGCCATGAATTGCCAATCCCCCCTCCCAGATGGCTACGATCTTCCCTGGGTTGGCCCCGTAATAGTCCCAATTGAACAAGACGTAATAGAGCCGGGCCCCGACCAGGGCAGCAATGACAGCAACCACCGCCACGTTGACGAGCTGCTCAGGGTCTTCTCCCCGACGTCGGGCCTCGCGCTGGGCAAGAAGGGTTCCGATCAGCACCGCGCACGCAATGAGCAGTCCATACCATCGAATCGCTACAGGCCCTATTTGGATTGCAACCGCCCCCGGTGACGCAAACATCCTACTCCTCACGCACTCCCCTCGGTACTAGACGCCATAAGACCGCATCCGGGCTCATACGAAATAATCCCCTTCCCTTACATGCAACTGATGCAGGCTGATCTCAGAGAGGAGAGCTCGCCTGTCACTTCCAGGACACGCCAAGGGATGCTTCCCATGTCCCAACAGAGTTAAAGGTGTCCAATTCTTCGGACCCAATCCTCGAGGGCCTCCCGGGTACTTCGGAAGGCCAACTCCTCCCAAGGAAGCGCCTCGGGGGTAAAGAAGGCAACCTCTTCAGCCTCCTCCCCCGCCTGAGGATTTCCTCCAACGATCTGAGAAAGGTAGACGACGGTCACCACCGGTGACTCCCGGTAGGAATAGACGTTCAGCAAAGAAAGTTCGTCAATCTCCACGGCCACTTCCTCGCGAGTCTCCCGAATCGCCGCCTCCTCGACGCTCTCCCAAAGTTCAACGAACCCGGCAGGAAAAGTCCATTTTCCCTGTGCAGGTTCAATCATACGCCGCAAGAGGAGGACACGGCCGTCCTGCGACGGAATCACCCCAGCCACGACCTTCGGATTCCTGTACAGGATGAACCCACACGTCTGACAGAGGGGGCGCTCCCTCCCCTCCGCCTCAACCCACTGTTCATGAAGCAGCCCTCCACATCGAAGACAGAATTTCTCCCACTTCGTCTCCATATTCGCATCCTGTCGTTGGTTCCCAGAACCGTCGGCAGCGGATGTATTTCTATCGCATCGCGAGCGACCTGTTTGTTGCTATCACGTGTTCCCTCATGACGCCTGAGGTCGTGTGCGTGTTAAAGAAGCCTGCGATATCTCCTTAAACACCTTCGTCACGAGTCAGAACAATGCGTAAAACCTAATCACCGCCCTGTGAAAATCATCGATGAGTCGACTCAACTGAATCCATGAAATCATACGCCAGCTAAGCGCTCCCTTCAAGCCGAGATTACGACCAGCATCGCCAATTGCCCCTTATCCTGTGCGGGCGAAGTACCGCCGCATCCTATGTTGGGACGCAAACAGCATGGGAGTCAGTTAACCGTGGGACAGCCTGGGGTAAGAACCTATTAGGGCGATAGTGAACGGAAGGGAGCAACTTGATCAGCGTCGTACACTGGGGAGCGGGTTTTTGGACATAGCAACATCAGGGAAACAATGAGGCGAATACCAGCTCTTAGCCGTAAGGCAGCAGAAGAAAGGGAGAAAGGCACTATCGCGAGAGCCGCGACGAGGCGCACATCAGCACCCCCCAGAAGCGGTCGACACCAGGGTAGCGTGTCCGCGAGGGATTCAGCTCTTCTTGGAAGTCTTGGCAAAGAAGGGGGCCAAGAGTGACTCGACTTGCTCTGACCCGCAGGTTGGACAGGAGATCTTCCCCTCTTCGCGCTCTTTGATCGAGAGGGTCAAGCCGAAGGTCTTGTTGCACTTCTTACAAAGAAATTCATATATCGGCATCTTCCTCACCCATTTTCTACAATGTTGCCTATCTGTTTCCGTACCACGCTCGGCAAGAGGAGCGATCCTGGCATTACGAGGCCTTCCGATGTCTGCGAATCTGTCGCTTCAACCGCTTGATCCCGACTCGGGCCTCTCTCAGGCCATGACGATCCTTCGCCGCAAGTGCATCGCCCCGCTGACGTTTGAATAGGCGAATCTGAACCTTGAGATCCGAGACGCCTTGGCCTCTGGGGTCGGCGATATCTGTCTTAGGTCGAAGCCCGCGACGCACCTCGTCACCGATGATCGCCTCGATAATCTCTTCCTTCTCCATGCCGGAAACCCCTACGATTTCCGGGTATTTTTCGCCGCAGATCTCTCTGAGTTTCGTAGCGGTCAACTTCTCCAGCTCGCTCCGCTCCATAATCCTTTCCGCCGACTTTTCCTCCATGCCATCCTCATTCTGGGCGCCTTACCCTGGCTCGCCCAATGAAGCCATCTATCCCCTCAGTTTCCGCCAGAATTCCTCTTCGAGATGCTCGGTCAGCAGTCGCTCAAAGCGCGGCCGCAAAATGAGATCGAAGAGGTGACCCCCATCGGGAAACAGGTTCAGAACGCGGTGCCGTGCCGCCTCAATTACCTCCTGCCCCTCTGCCTGCGTGATGGGACCTATCGTAATGCGCCAGACCGTAGCATCGGCAAGCCACTTCAACAGCCGCATTTGCTCATCTTCCCGCTGGATCTCTTCTTGGCTGACCATATCTATGGGACCACCTTATAGACGAGATCGTTCTCGCGCGCTCGCTCCAGAACCTTGATGCCCACCAATTGTCCGGGAACCGCTTTCTGAACCACTTCATGTTCCAGCTGCATGGATTCCACCGTTTGGGAGAAGTCGGTATTCTTTCCCCGAATACGAATGGTATCCCCGATGTGCAGATCGCCTTGCTGAATCTCGACCGCTGCGACTCCTACCTTCCCGAAGTAGCGGTTCACCCGTCCCACTTGCATCTCGCCCATGCTCTGCTCCCGAAATACTGCCCACCACCGCGGAACCTGTGCCCCGCCGCTGACGTCCTCGCGGGAGGATACCCTACCATTCTCGATTTTACTCTGTCAACTCCCGTACAAGCTCAGAACCCCCATGGGCTACCTGTGGCCTGTAAAGGTCCAACGAACACGGGCTCGAACCGCCTGTCAGACAGGGAATCGGGAGATGGGGGTTGACTTGGAGAAAAGATTCAGCATAACGTAGGGTTGACGCGAGGAAACACACACATGCGAGCTAGATTTCGTCGGCTCGGCCACCTCAAGATTGCTCCAAAGCTGGGACGCAGGTGGTCCTGGCTATTTCCTATTTTTCTTCTCTTGGCCCTGCTCGGCTTGGTCAGCCAGTCGATTCCTCTCTATACGGACTGGCTCTGGTTTGAATCCGTTGGATTCTCATCCATTTTCGTTACCATTCTCCTAACCCAAGCCCTTCTCGTGCTGATATTTGGGGGATTTTGCTTCATCATCTTGTACCTGAACCTCTTCTTGGTCCACCGCTCTCCTGCCACCGATGTGCTAGTCGAATTAGAGGACCACCTGGGATTACCCAGCCGTTTTGTCTTGGAGCCCTACATCAAGCGATTTCTTCTGCCCGTGGCCCTCGTTCTCAGTCTTGTCGCCGGCGTGCAGGCCACTGGGCAATGGGAGGTAGCCCTCCGTTTCCTTTACCCGACTCCATTTCAGATTCAAGACCCGCTACTGGACAAGGACCTCAGCTTTTTCATCTTCCGTCTCCCGTTCCTCAATTTTCTTTACGAATGGTGCATGATCATATTCGTCGTCAGCACGCTATTGGGCGCGCTCGCGTATATCCTGTATCGCGGCATCCAAATCACGAGGGAGGGGCTCCGCTTCAGCCTCTGGGCGCGGACGCACATCCTGGTTCTAATCGGCGCCCTCCTCTTTCTCAAGGCCTGGGGTTATCATCTAAGTACCTATGCTCTCCTCTATTCTCCACGGGGAGTCGTGTTCGGTGCCAGCTATACCGATCTCTTTGCCACCCTGCCTGCTCTCCGGATCCTGACCGTCATAGCGGTGATCGGCGGCCTTCTCTGCCTGACCCAAATCTGGCGTCAGCGATTCACTCTTCTCTTTGGTGGGTTGATCACTCTGGTGGTGGTCGCTGTCATCGGCCAGATTATTTATCCGAACATCTTGCAGCGTGTTCGAGTCATCCCAAACGAACTCGATCTGGAGAGTCCGTATATCGTCCACAACATCAGGTTCACCCGGGCGGCGTATGGTTTGGATCGGATTGAAGAGGTCGAGTTTCCGGCCGAAGAGAATCTCCAAATGGCTGATCTTCGGAAGAACGAACTGACGGTGAGTAACATCCGTTTGTGGGACCCCCGCCCGCTCCTCGCCACCTTCGCCCAGCTTCAGGAGATTCGCACGTACTACAAATTTGTCGATGTGGATGTCGACCGGTACCGGCTCAACGGGCGCTACGAACAGGTGATGCTTTCCCCGCGAGAACTGTCCTACGATCACCTCCCGAGTCGGATCTGGATCAACGAACACTTGACCTTCACCCACGGCTATGGGGCAGTCCTGGGCCCGGTGAATCGGGTGAGCCCGGAGGGACTGCCTGTGCTCTACCTGAAGGATATTCCCCCCATATCCAAGGGGCCACTGAAGATCACCCGTCCGGAAATCTATTACGGGGAATTGGGTAATGAGTACGTGTTCGTGAAGACGAAGAGCAAAGAGCTGGACTACCCCGCCGGGGATAAGAATGTTTACACCACGTACGAGGGACGTGGCGGGGTTCCCGTCACCCCTCTCCGCAAGGCCCTCTTTGCCGCGCGCTTTGGAACAATCAAGATCCTGTTTTCCGAGGACATCGTCCCAGGCAGCCGTGTCATGCTGTACCGTCGAATCGGCCAGCGGGTCCGAAAGGTTGCCCCCTTTCTCAGATACGAGCCGGACCCTTACCTGGTAATCGCGCAGGACGGAAGACTCTTCTGGATCATTGATGCCTATACCGTCAGCGACAAGTATCCGTATTCGGAGCCCTACCAGGGAGCGGAGAATTATATCCGCAACTCGGTCAAGGTTGTCGTCGATGTCTATCACGGATCCATGAGTTTCTACATCAGCGACCCTACCGACCCCTTGATACAAACCTACGCACGGATCTTCCCTGCACTTTTTCAACCGTTTGAGGCCATGCCGCCGGACCTACAAGCCCACATCCGCTATCCCGAAAGCCTCTTTGCCATCCAGGCGCGGATGTACGCTACCTATCACATGAGGAGTCCCCAGGTCTTCTACAATAAAGAGGATGTCTGGAACATTCCGCCGCGGACCGGAGGCAAGGATATCCCGATGGAGCCGTACTACGTCATCATGAAGCTGCCTCAGGAAAAAAAGGAGGAGTTCATCCTCCTCATCCCGTTCACCCCCGCCCGAAAAGATAACATGTCAGCCTGGATGGCGGCCCGGAGCGATCCCCCCCATTATGGCAAGCTTATCGTCTATAACATGCCGAAGCAGAAGCTCGTCTTTGGGCCGCGCCAGATCGAGGCCCGGCTCAACCAGGACGCCTTTATTTCGCAGCAACTTTCCCTCTGGGGACAGCGAGGATCTCAAGTCATCCATGGCCCCCTCCTCGCGATCCCCATTGAGACGTCCCTCCTCTATGTCCAACCACTCTATTTGGCTGCTGAGGAGCAATCGTTGCCGGAACTCAAGCGGGTGATCGTCGCCTATGGGAATCAGATCTCGATGGAGGAAACCCTAGATCAAGCCCTGACGAAGATCTTCACCGACACCGCGGTTGTTTCACCTCCACCCGCCCCCGCACCTCCGCCAGCCTCCATCCCCTCTTCAATCCGGGAGCTGGTTGTGAGAGCCTTGGAGCACTTCCAAAGGGGCCAGCAACTCCTCCGCCAAGGGGACCTTGCAGGCTATGCGGAAGAACAAAAGCGGCTCGAGAACACGTTACGGGCGCTACAGATGAAAACCGGGAGCAATCCCTGAGTCACTCAACCATTCCCGGCTTGAGAGGGAGCAAATCTTGAGGAAGGCGAAAACTGGCTTGCGTCTCCGAAGGAGTCCGGAGTCCTTTCGGACCGGCCGGGGGTCCCTCCTCCGCAGCGCAGCGCAGGCGGGGGTGGCCGTCCTGTCGCTCATCGAATCGGTCCGTGCGTAACGAAAAGACTACACTGAAGCAATGATGGAATTTTCCGCTGACGAAGAATGCTTTCCCGAGCCGGAGAGAATCAAACCTCAGGATCCCATGCCGATCCAAAATGAGCCGTCAGGTGAGACCTCTTTTTTCCAGACGGGAACGATCTGCTTCAGGCGCTCAATGGCGTAGGCGCAGGCTTCGAGGGCCTGCCGACGGTGGGGGGCGGACACGGCAATCACGACACTGGCCTCGCCAATCTCGAGGCGGCCTATCCGGTGGTGGATGAGCATCTGTTCAATTTCCCATTTACCCCGAATCTCCCCCTCAATTTGACGCATCTTGGCAACGGCCATCTCCGGGTAAGCCTGATATTCAAGATAGGAGACCTGCCTCCCTCGAGAGGACTCCCGAACGACCCCACTGAAGGTCGCTATCGCCCCACACGTGGTCTTGGCGACCGCCGAGACGGCTTCCGCAACCGAGAGAGGGTCCCCGGTGATCTTAAACACCCTCGCCTCCACTGACCGGAGGGATAAGCCCCACTTCATCCCCCTCATGAAGCTTGGCTGTCCGCTCGGCAAATTCCCGGTTCACCGAAAGAAGCAGGGACCCGGCTATGGCCTTGAGCTCAGGATACCGGGCGAAAAAATCCTCCATGAGATCCCCGACTGTGCTGCCTTCTTTCAGTTCGAGGGAAACCTCTGCCTGTCCCACGATGTCCCGGGCTGCCGCGAAGAGCCTCACCTGTACCAGCATCTCAAAAACCCTCGAAGAATCTGGCCTGTATGGGAAATTGCGTTGTGGCTACGCTAGCACGGTGCCCTAAAGCTGTCAATTCACTCGTTCCTAAAGTTCTTCTTGACCCGCCCGTTCACGGTATGCTAGGTAAGCAGCCAAAGGTTATCTTGCTCAGAAACAGCTGATTACTTTAAAACATACAGTTAATCAATATGCCTTGAAGTATCAAGTTATAGTTATTCATTCATATTATTGTAGGAGGGGCAAAAGTAAGCGATATTTTGATCCCATTCCAAGGTGGAGGACAGGGGAGTGATATGGATTAAGGTCTTGGCCCCCTCTCGCCGTGAGAAGGGGCCGGCCTTTGAACTCCTTATGCGTCAGGTCCTCGACGCGGTCAGTCTCTCCCCCACTCGCACTCGTCTCAGGGTAACCGGGATAGGTCCCTCCCTCGACTTCCGCGGAAGACAGCAACGGGATGGCACTCCCTTTCTGGGTGAGAGCCATGCCCTCTCGAGGGAGGTTGCTCTCGAAGAGCTCAGACCCTTTTTCAACCGATTCCGTCGAGAACGAAGAAAGAGTAAGAAGCTGCGAGGGTTTTTCCTCTCGTTCACCCCCTTTAGCCCCCAGGCTCTCAAATGGTATCAGGGCTTGGATGACAATATTCGGGAGAGCCTCCAACTCCTCGGCCCTGAGGCCATCGCCACTCACCTCGCGGAAGACCACCATCTCCAGAACTTCAAGGCCTTGGAGGCAGAGGTTGCCGCATCCTCTACTTTCCCGCCAGGACCCAGTTTTCTCGTCTTTCTCCACGGAAACCTGTATTGGGTCCAGACCCTGATGGTCCGTGGACGCCCGATGACCTTCCTAATCCTCCAAGGGCGAGGAGGTCCAGCCCCGACCCCTATTGCCCAAGAAATTAAGCGTCTGGACCCTACCCTCCGGGACAAGCGACTGCTCGACCTCGGTCTTCGGAGCCGTATCCTCCTCGAGCTACTCCCGTACGAACCGAGGACCGCCGACGAACTGGCCCAAGCCGTGGGGGAGCCGCCTCAGAACACCCTCTCGCTGCTCCAATGGTTAGAAAAGGAGGAGGTCGTGACGTCTCAACGGGCTCCCGGAAAATCCCGCAGGCTGGATCGGTACCGCCTGAACCGGGGGTTTCCAAACTTCCTCCACCTGGCCCGGCAATTCCTTCCCGGAGCCGACCGTTTCCGTCTCCTCGCCTCCCGTTTCGCCTCAGAGACGATGACCTCCGGGCTGGAATCCTATCTCGAGGAGCGCTTTCGGCTGAAGCTGTCGGCAGAGGACACCGAGGCCGTTGTGAATCTCTTATCCATCTCACCCAGCGCCTTGTCTTTTGCGCTCTTCTCAGCGCAGGACTATATCTCGAGTGACGGAAACACCGATGTGCAATTTATTCCGAACGGCGAACGCGAAAAACTGCGCGAGGCTGCACGCGCCCGATTCATAACTGATTTGTCCCTTCGGGCCACCACCGATAGCCTCCATGGAGAGTTCTCGACCCTTCTGGCCGCTCGTGACGTCCGGGCTTATCTCGCCAAGATTCAGGTAAAGGCGTCCACACTGCAGCACCCCCTTTTCTCCCTTCATGCCCAACACCTCCATACCTTGCCGGGGCCCAAGCCAGCAACAGACGCGGAACTTTCGCTGGAACTTGGAGCGGTCATGCGTCTCATTCAGGAGAATAACCATGCACTTCAATATCTTGATCGGGCCATTCGCGACCTCAAAAACCCAACACGCCTGAAGGCCGCGTGGAATATCAAAGGTCTCTGTCTCTTTAACAAACGGCGATATCAGCAAGCCATCGAGTGCTTCAACGAGGCCATCAGGCTGGACAACAATCTCAAGCAAGCCTGGTTTAACAAGGGGATTTGCCTCCGAGAAGTAGGAGACACCCTTGGGGCCCTGCGCTGCGTCAAGCGGGCCCTCGAAATCGACCCTGCTTACAAGGAGGCAAAGGAGCTGCTTCATCGGTTCCAGTCTTGACAACATCCAATGGATCCACGCCCACCTGCTCGCCTCCCCTACGGTGACTCTCGGACCAGGGGTATCCCGGGATTACCCTGGACTTCAAATCGTAGGACCTTATTAGCGACTTATTTCCCCCGTGAAGAACGAACCTTTTTTGTCGGATTGCGACTATTGACGACGCACACATAAGGTCCAATCTGGGAGAGTACATGGAATCAATTCCGGGAGAAAGAAGACGAGAAACCTGGGGCTCGCGGATGGCCTTCGTGCTGGCCGCCGCAGGTTCCGCAGTTGGGTTAGGGAATATTTGGCGCTTCCCGTATCTCACCGGGCAGAACGGTGGGGCCGCCTTCGTGTTCATTTACCTAGCCATCGTTTTCCTGATCGGACTCCCGGTGATGATGGCAGAGGTTGGGCTAGGCCGCCGAAGCCGGCGCAACCCGGTGGGTGCCTTCGACAGGGTAGCCCCGAATTCCGCCTGGCGCAGTGTCGGGGCTCTGGGCGTCATCAGCGGGTTTGCCATCCTCTCGTACTACTCGGTGCTGGCGGGCTGGACCATAGGGTATACCGTGAAGACGGTGACGGGGGCCTTTGCCACCCTGACGGATCCCGGGCAGACTGGGGAATTCTTCGGAAAATTTGTCGGAAATGCGTGGACGGTTCTCGCCCTGCATGCCCTGTTCATGGCCCTCACGGTCATTGTAGTGATTGGCGGAGTGCGCCGGGGGATCGAGCGTTGGTCATTCATCCTCATGCCCATCCTTTTCTTCATGCTGATACTCCTCGTCCTTCGATCCCTCACGCTAGAAGGGGCAGCGAAGGGAATTGCTTTCTATCTCAAACCGGATTTTTCCAAGGTTACTACCGACACGTTTCTGGCGGCCCTTGGTCAGGCCTTCTTCTCCCTGAGCCTCGGGATGGGGGCCATGATCACGTACGGTAGTTATCTGTCCGAGAGAGAAGACGTGGTCGTGGCCACCGCCTCCGTGAGCCTTTTTGACACTCTCGCGGCTTTCCTAGCGGGGTTAGCGATTTTCCCCGCGGTCTTTGCGGTGGAAGGGGTGGAGCCAACCACGGGGCCCGGCTTAGCCTTTGTAGTCCTTCCGGCTATCTTCCACCGGATCCCCTTAGGGTCTCTGTTCGGCACGATCTTCTTCAGCCTCCTGGCGGTGGCAGCGCTCACCTCCGCCATCTCGCTCCTGGAGGTCTGCGTCGCGTACTTGACAGACGAGAAGGGGTGGACCCGAAAAAAAGCCTGCTACTTGGCCGGCGTGGTCAGCTTCCTCTTGGGCATTCCGGCCGCGTTGAGCACTGGTGCCTCCAGCTTCCTCTCCCGCCTTCCCATATTCCAGATGGGTTTTCTTGACCTGATGGATACCATCTTCGGAAATTTTTCCCTCACGGTTGGAGCCCTCTTGCTATGTCTCTTTGTCGGCTGGCGTTGGGCGCCGGAGGACGCCCTCGGGGCAGCGATGGACGGAAGTGCGTATCCCAGCTTGGGACCACCATGGCTCTTTCTCATTCGCTACCTCTGTCCCTTGGCCATCGGAATCATTCTCCTGCAGTTTTTGGCGAAGTTCCTCGTGCAGGGATAGGGCCTGCGAATTTCCGTTGCATGAGGTCCATCCATTCGAGTATCGTGGGCAAGATCAGTGAATGGAAAACGAGACTGAGATCGACTCCGCCGCGGAAACGGGAAGGAAACAACAGAAGAATCAGGGGAGGTTCATGCAATGACGACGACCGCTTTTGTGCTCATTGAGGCTGCATCGGATAAGGCCAGGAATGCCCTGAAGGCCATCGGCAAGATTCCCGGCGTGAAGATGGCTCACGCGGTGACCGGTCCCTACGACATCATCGCCTTTGTTGAGTCCTCCGACGTGGACGCCCTGGGGCGCGTCGTCTTGTCCAAGATTCGCACTATTACTGGCGTCACCAAGACTTTGACGTGCGTCACGATCGAAGTGAAATAATGGCGAGGACGCTAGAATGCTGGAACGCTAGGAGGCTCGAAGGCTGGAATGCGGGAATCTTTTGAGCTTCCTCGCGTCGTTGCAGTCCTTGCCTCGCAGCATCCTAGCATTCTAGCCTACTAGCGCAGCGGCGTGCCGCTGCTCTGGGCGAGATCGAGGGCGAGACGAATCAAGGTTCTGGCGGGAACCCCTGTTGCTCCTTTGGGAGTATATCCCTTCTCTTTGTCGGCTTGACTTGTCCCGGCGATGTCCAGATGGACCCAGGGAGTGTCTCCGACAAAGCGGGCCAGCAACTTGGCTGCGGTGATTGCCCCTGCTTTTCGGCCCCCAATGTTTCTGATGTCGGCCACATCGCTCTTTATCTGCTCGTCATAGTCCCCGTCCATGGGCATATGCCAAATTTTTTCCCCCACCGCTTCTGCCGCAGCCCGCACCTGACTCATCCAGGCTTCATCGTTGGTAAAGGCCCCGCTCCGGACAGACCCTAAGGCGACGACACAGGCCCCTGTCAGCGTGGCCGCATTCACCAACCGCTGGCACCCAAGCTTCCGCGCGTAGCACAGGGCATCGGCAAGGATCAAGCGCCCCTCGGCATCGGTGTTTACCACTTCAATGGTCTTGCCATCCATGGTTCGAACGACATCCCCCGGCTTCAGGGCACTTCCAGACGGAAGATTCTCGCACGCGGGTACAATCGCGGTGACATTGATGGCTGGCTTGAGCCGGGCAATAGCCCCCATGGCGGCAATGACCGCCGCCCCGCCCGCCATATCTCCTTTCATTTGCTCCATGCCTTCGCTGGGCTTGATCGAAATTCCGCCGGAATCAAATGTGATTCCCTTTCCGACCAGGCCCAAGGCCGGCTGCTTTCCTCGACCCACCTGATAGGAGAGGACGAGCAGCACTGGCGGTCGACTGCTTCCCTGCGCCACGCCCAAGAAGGCTCCCATTCCCATCCGCTCAAGCTGTCGCCTCTCCAGAACCTGGCAGGTGAGCTTTTGGCCTTTTGCCATGGACCGTGCCCGTGCGGCAAGAGCCTGCGGTGTGAGACTATTGGAGGGTTCGTTGACCAGATCGCGCGCCAGGTTAACAGCATCAGCGATGATTTGCCCCGTCGTGGCCGCTGCGCGGACCTCGGCGACGTGCTTCCGCTCTCGGAGAAGAATGGTGAGCTCCTGGACGGTTTTGCGATCCTCCTCTTTCTTCTTATACCGGTCGAAAGTATACAGGCCGAGGAGAGCCCCCTCCGTGACCGCTTGGGCCACCTCCGTGATATCCAGACCCCCTGCCCCTGTCCCATGGAGGATCGTCCCTACCCGTTTACACGCGTGGCGCCGTAGCAGCCTCAGTGCCTCTCCGGTGACCGACCGGACTGATTCGGGCCCAAACTCTTCTCGCTTTCCCAAACCGACGATTAGGACTCGTCCGGCTTTGAGCCTGCCTTGGGTATGGAGGAGCAGGCTCGTTCCCGCCTTTCCTTGAAATTCCCCCTGGGCGATCAATTGCGAAATTAGACCACGCAGGGCCTGATCCACTGCCCCGGTGGCTCCGGCCGGTTTCTTCACCCCCTCATAGAGATTGACAACCAGGGCATCACCCGGATAGGCGAGCACGTCCTGTACCCGGACGTTGACGTTCACCTCTTCACTCCTCTCCGAAAAAAGACGTCCTGCCTGAAGGACCAGTCCGAGATTCCCGAACCCGACATCGGATGCTGAACCGCTAGCAGCAAAAAAATAGGGCGGCTCTGCTGGGCCACCCGGAAAGGGATCTCTATTTCCTTCCTCAGTAATACGAGGAGGCGATCATCTCCTCCACTCTCGCATCCTTCGACTGAAAGGGGTCCTTGCAAAGGATGGTCCGCTGGTACCGATCATTGAGCTTGAGATAGCTCCAGCCGACGTCGTAGGATTTGTTCCGCTCTGTGGCGTACTTGATAAAGTCACTCCGGATCTTTGCCCGCGTGCTTTGAGGAGGTTCTACCATCGCGCCTTCGATCTGTCCATCAGTGACCAGCCGCTCAACCATATCCTCGCGGCACATCAGATAGTAAAGTCCCCTGCTCCGCTTAATATCGTGAAACTGCAGGTCCAGCATCGAGATCCGCTGGTCCTCGAAACCCACCTTCCGCCGCTCCATGTACGACCGGATCAGCTCCATCTTGATCACCCAATCCAAATGTCGATGCAACTGCCAGGGGTCTTCCTCCAGCTTCTCTAACACCCACCCCCACTTTTCCAAAATGTCCAGCACCTGCGGTGATGCCTCCCGTCCCTCGTAATACGCCAACGCCATGTCCAAATATTCTCGCTGGATCTCCACCCCGCTCAGTTCGACTCCCCGCTTCAACCGGACCTTCCGCTTGCAAGTGACATCGTGAGAGATTTCCTTGATCGCCCGGACCGGATCCTCTAACGCCAGATCCTTCCGGACCCACCCATCCTCCACCATACTCAGGACGATCGCCGTCGCCCCAATCTTCAGATGGGTGACAAACTCCGACATGTTGCTGTCGCCCACGATGACGTGCAATCGGCGGTACTTCTCTTCATCCGCATGCGGCTCGTCCCGGGTGTTGATGATGCCACGAGAACTGGTGGTGGCCCCCGAAATTTCTTGATAAATGTGCTGGGCTCGCTGGGAAATATAGTAATGGTTCCCAGCCCTGGTCCGCAGGACCTTTCCGGCACCGGCGTAAACTTGACGAGTAACAAGAAAGGGAATCAGAAGCTCGGCCAATTTGTGAAAGTTGACCGATCGCTCCACGAGATAGTTCTCGTGACAGCCGTATGTATTCCCCACCGAGTCGGTGTTATTCTTAAAAATATAAATCTCACAATAGATCCCGTTTTCCCGCAGCTTCCGCTCGGCAGCGTACAGAAGCTCCTCCACGATCCGCTCCCCTGCCTTATCGTGAATCACCAGGTCCAAGGCATTGTCACATTCGGGGGTGGCATACTCCGGATGACAGCCGGTGTCTTGATACAGACGGGCACCGTTTCGGAGAAAGTCATTCGTCCCCCGCTGGCGAGAGACCACCTTTTCAAAGAGATACCCCAAGGCACTTTCCACCGAGAGGTTCAGCTTTCCGCCAAGCGAAGAAGAGATGAGGCCATATTCGTTTTCGAGACCAAAAATTCTCGTCTGCATAGTGTAGCGTTGGCGTTGCCGCGCGTCCCTTGTGACCAATGACCAGGGGAGCTTCCTACGACGTAAGCCCCTCGGCTAGTTCCAACAGCTCTGCAGGGGAGAATCGGCGAAACTTCCGACCCGGATGATGCCGATCCAGAATCGCCACCTCGAGATTCTGAGCCCTGACCTTCTGATTGGTTGAGGCCTCTAAGGCCTTCACCGCCAGAGTCAGCGAGGCTTCTAAGGGGACCCCTTCGTCGTATTTGTCCTTGAGGTATTGTTTCAGCTCATCCGCCTGTCCGCCGATCGCAGCGTGACCTTGCTCGTCTCCGATGGCTCCATCGAAGGAGATTCGATACAACTCGTCCTGAGCGCCCGTCTCCCCTACTTCCACGACGAGGATCTCTACCTCAAGCGGTTTGATTTCCTGGCTGAAAATATTCCCAATGGTTTGCGAGTATACGTTGGCGAGAGACTTGGCGGTCACATCCTCTCTGCCGTACGCGTACCCTTTGAGATCTGCATACCGGATGCCGGCCTTCCGCAGATTCTCAAATTCGCTATACTTTCCCGCACCGGCGAAGGCAATCCGGTCATAGACTTCCGAGATCTTGTTGAGCGACGAGCTCGGGTTCTCCGCCACCATAAGGATGCCCTGTTTTCCCGCTAACGCGATGATCGATTTCCCCTTGGTAATGCCCTTTCGGGCATACTCCGCCTTGTCCTGCATCATTTGTTCAGGGGAAACATAGAAAGGCAGCGGCATCTTAGTGGGTCCTCCGCCGAGTCTCAAGCATGCCTTCGCAAACCGTCCGAACCCGCTCTTCTCCGACGTCCTGGATTCCCCGGGTGGTCACGGTCTTTATAGTCGGGAAGATTCCACGCACAAAATCAGGTCCTGCTGTCCCCACATCCTCCTCGGCAGCGTCGTAGAGGGCCTCCAGGGCCGTCTGGATCGCCGCCTGCTCGTCCATTGCCGCTCGGTATTGCTTCTTCATGGTGGCCCGAGCTTGCGCCCCGCCAGAACCCGTGGCGTGGTATTCAGCTTCCTCGTACCTGCCACCCGTTACATCATATTTATAGATTTTCCCCTCGGCGCGCCTGACATCATAGCCGACAAAGATGGGGATCACCACCAGTCCTTGGAGGGCCATGGGAAAGTTCATTTTCACCATCTGGCCGAGCTTGTTCGCTTTCCCCTCAGTGCTCAGTTCCACCCCCTCCAGCTTCTCGTAGTGCTCGAGTTCGGTCTGAAAGAGGCGGGCCAGCTCGAGGCAAGGACCCGCCACGCCCGCAATCGCAATGGCTGAATGCTCATCGGCCTTGAACACCTTTTCGATCCGTCGGGCGGATATCAGAGTCCCCTCGGTGGCTTGTCGATCGCCGACCACAACTACCCCGTTTTGGTACTTCAAGGCCAATACCGTGGTCCCCTTCGGGAGGGGAATCATCTCTTCCGGAGAAAACTGAAGGCCATCCCACCTGGTCAGCAGGAAGGAAAAACGTTCTGTCAAGAGATCGCAAAAGCTCGAACCGGTATATGCAAGATCCACAAACACTGCTATTCGCCCCCTCGCTGGACGTAGTTCCGAACGAACTCCTCCGCGTTTTCTTCGAGGATTTCGTCAATCTCATCCATCAGTTTATCCAAATCCTCCTTGATCTTTTTCCCCTTCTCGGTGACTGCCGCCTTGCTCTGAGCCTCGTCACTCTTTGGGGGGTCCTTGGGGCGTTTGACCTTGCGCTCCTGCTCGCTCATCGATGTCACCTCCTCATCCCGTGAGGTTATCCAAGAGTTCGCTCACGGTGTCGGATCGATCCAGAATCTCCTGGACCAGCTTTCGGGTCCCTCGCGTCGGCTCGGCCATCGGAATCTTTTTCACGGCGAGATCCCCACTGTCAAACAAGAGGGAGCTCCAACTGGCCCCGTAGACCTGGTCTCGATACTTCCGAAGACACGTGCCTCGGAAATAGGCCCGAGTGTCCGGTGGGGGAATTCCAACGGCCTCTGCAATCTCCCCGTCGGTCAGAATCCGCTCCACCAGTCCCTGACGCTCTAAGACGTAAAAAATGCCCTTTTCCCGCCGGATATCGTGGAACTGCAGGTCCAGCATCGAGACCCGCTGGTCCTCGAAACCCACCTTCCGCCGCTCCATGTACGACCGGATCAGCTCCATCTTGATCACCCAATCCAAATGCCGATGGAGCTGCCAGGGGTCCTCCTCCAGCCTCTCTAACACCCACCCCCACTTTTCCAAAATGTCGAGCACCTGCGGGGATACCTCCCGCCCCTGGTAGTACGTCAACGCCATGTCCAGATATTCCCGCTGAATCTCCACCCCGGTTAGTTCGACCCCCCGCTTCAACCGAACCTTCCGCTTGCAGGTGACGTCATGGGAGATTTCCTTAATCGCCCGAACCGGATCCTCCAACGTCAGATCCTTTCGGATCCACTCATCCTCCACCATACTCAGGAGGATCGCCGTCGTTCCCACCTTCAAGTACGTGGCAAACTCCGACATGTTGCTGTCGCCCACGATGACGTGCAACCGGCGGTATTTCTCCTCATCCGCATGCGGCTCGTCTCGGGTGTTGATGATCGGACGCTTCGCCATCGTGTCGAGGCCAATCCAGGCCTCAAAGAAATCAGCCCGCTGAGCGATCTGATACTCCACCGGGTCGGTCTGATTTTCCGCTCCCACCTTTCCGGCTCCGGCGAAGACCTGCCTGGTCACCAGGAACGGTGTGAGGCCCCCGATGATCTTTTCGAAGGGCGCAGTCCGAGCCATGAGATAATTCTCGTGGGAGCCGTAGCTGTTTCCCTTCCCATCGCTGTTATTTTTGTACAGGTAGAGCTGTCCATCAGGGGGCAGAAGGTGGTTGGCCGCCTGGCGACTCATCTCAACTATCCACTCTCCAGCCTTCTCATAGAGTACCAGATCCCGGGCGTTCGTCACTTCGGGCGAGGAGAACTCCGGATGTGCCCCGTCCACGTACAGACGCCCCCCATTGAGGAGCACCTTGTTGATGGCCCGGTTGTCCTGTTGGCTGGGGCGCTCCCGCTCACCGCTCACCTCGAACCCGCGCGCATCCAACAAGGGATTTTCACCCGCATAGTCCCAGATCGCCTTGATCGCCTGGACCGCCTCATGGCTGTTGATGAGGAGGATAGAATTCCCCACCGGATCAAAGCCCTGGGTATTCCGGGCCGTAATGCCAAACTCCGTCTCGGTGCCTAGAATCTTTTCAACCGCCATAGTTTTGCCTCTAAGGGCTCCCTACCTCCTCCCGACACAGGCCGCCTGCCCCTCTCCCTGCTTGTGCTCTTATTATATCGAAAAATGGCCACAATACCACCATGGAGTTTTTCGTCACGTTCCTGACCGCAGGGATGAACTGAGGAAGGAAGGAGGAAGGACCACTGAAGGTCGCCCATGGACACGCGGCTGATTACAGATAGTGCCCCGGGGTAATGGTTTCAACTCTGGGCTGGGTCTCCCTCGTTCGCGGGAGGGGACGGACGGCGACGATGCGCTCGGACTTGCGCCCCGCAATCTTCGCCCAGTCATCCGGATTCGTCGTGTTCGGCAGGTCCTCGTTCTCCTGAAACTCGTCCCGCACCCCCCGCACGAGGTCCCCCCG
>JBFHXD010000044.1:0-17505 GCA_041599135.1 Methylomirabilales bacterium (SeqCode)
CAGGCGATACACTTGTTCAAATCCATCACCATGGCAAACTGCCGCTGGGGGCGTTTTTGCTCGTACGGGTAGGGCACCGCTCGTTTCAGTTGCCAGTTGTCAGCCTTGGCCATGGCTCATCTCCCTAATCGTTTGAACTTCACGTAGGTGGCCTTGAGGTACTTTTGCATGCCTTTCCGGGGCTTGCTCGGCCTGAGACCCAGCTTTACCGGTCTCCAGACACCCTTCGCGCCAATCCCACCGTCCTCGGCCTTGCTCACCTTGCCGAGCGCTTCCCGCGGTGCGCCGATCGGCCCGTGCACGTCCACGGCAAACCCCTTGCCAATGGCCTGCCCCATCAGATTTTTGCGCACCAGGGAATCGGTCATATATGTCGGCTTGAGCCACGAGCGGGTGACGCTTTGGTGGCTCCCCCTGCGGTAGAGGGACTGGTAGGCTGTGGCGGGGTTCTTGGCGAGACCGGTGGGATTCACCTTGGTTCCCTTCACCGTCCCGTGGGAAGAGCCGTACATGTTGAACCAGATCTTGGCGACGCCCGACGGCGTGTTGTTCGAAGCGCGGGCGCGGATCAGCATCCGGCCGACCTCGTAATCTTCGGTCCCCTTCTTCCACCCGGTGAAGGGACGGTCTTGCGGGTCTGCATCGACCCACACATAATCGCCGTCCTCGATCCCCATCTGCTCCAGATCCTTCGGGTTAATGTCGATGTAGGCCTCGGAGACAAACGGTGTCCGCTTGTCGTGCCGGTAGATATCGCCAAACGGCCCGAACAGTAGCGTGGTGACGTCGGTGTCGCCCGTGGTCGTGTGGGCGGCGTGACGGTACTTGGGCGTGTGGACGATGTGGCTTGCTCCAAAGGTCACCCGAAGTGGGTGCTTGGTATCCGGCAGCTTCTCCGAGGCGACGAGGACGTTTCGGGCCTGCCGCAATTCCGTCGAACTGAGTGCGGCTTCGGGGTCCACGCCGTAGTCCTGCGGCCGCTTGGGCCGGAGCAGGGGATGCGGCTTGGCCACGATGACGTTCGGCTCGAAGTGAGTCGAATCGATCGGCTCTCGGTAGACCGGCAGGTTTTCGCCGGCATCCATGAACTCCTCCTCCTCGCGGTAGAACTCCAGCCGGCCGCTCTTGGTGTACCAGGGCTGGTTCTCCTCAGTCTGATCCATTCCGACGTATTTCGGGTAACCGCGGGTCATAATCAGCGAGGGGATACCCTCTTGGGCCTTGGCGCCAATCTCGGTGAGCTTGTACCCCCGGAGATTCGAGGAGGCGTTGATGACCCGCTGTGTGTAGGCGTCGGGTTCTCCCTTGATGGCGAAGTCCCAGTAGTCGTGGAATCGCCGGTCCGCCGTCAGCTCGGAGAGTCGAACCGCCGCGGCCGCGAAGGTCTCCACGTCGTTGCGGGTGTCGAACAAGCGGCGGTGACCCGTCTTGGGCCAAACGTACACGAAGGGGTTGGTCACGGAACCGGCGATGTCCCAGTACTTGTTTTCGTTCCAGGCATCCACCCCCAGCACAATGTCCGAGTATTCACAGGTGAGCGACCACCACCACTCGTTGGTGATGATGCAGTCGATCTTGGGGAGGGTGTTCGTGATGATGTTGTATTTCCACTTGGCGTTCCCCAGGATCGAGTTGGCGTCGACAAACCACATGAACTTGGTTGGGGTGGGCATGTGGGTTTTGCCGGTGAGGACAGTCTCACCCATGGTCAGCGGATGGTCGTCGTGGGAGTAGTAGTGGGCCGATTCTGCGCTCCAGTAGAACTTCACGCGGGAGGGCTTGTCGGGATCGAGCTGAATCCGAAACGGGTCTTCCGCGAGGTACTGTCCCGCCCCGTTGAAGAGGGGCAGACGGAAGTTCCCGGCGTACGAACCGATGTTTCCGGTCAGGCGCCCGACACTGTCCGTGAGGGTGACCACTAGGTACATGGCCCGGTCCTTCAGGTCCGCGTGCTGGTACTGATTAACCCCCATCCCCTGGGAGAGGCGCACCTGCCTCGGGTGCGCTGCGATCTCCCTAGCGAGTTCCACAATCTTTGTGGCAGAGACCCCGGTGATCTTCTCGGCCAGCTCCGGCCGGTAGTTCTCCTCGAAGAAGTCGAGGTACACCTGGAAAAGGGGGCGGACCTCGACCGTTTTTGCGTCCACCGTTTTGATCGTGAAACTCCCCTGCAGGGCGGGATCGATCCCCTGCTTCCAGAAGTCCTCACCGACCTCGTCCCTCGTCACGATCTTCGCGGAATCGGCGCGGGTATCCCACATGACGAAATCGTTCATGTCCTCGTTCCGGATTTGCTCCGGAATATACTGTTTCTCCTGCTTGAAGAATGGGGGCAGCTTCTCGCCCTTCTTAAAGACGACGGCCTTCGTGAGCGGTGCGGGCTGGTAGTTCGGAATGATGTCCCGGCCTCTCAAGAGTTGTCCGGTATCCATGCGGAGCAGCAGCGGCATGTCGGTAAAGCTCTTGACATAACGCACCTGATAGCGCTTTTCCTTCATGATCACGTAGGCGAGGGAGTAGGCAAAGGCCGTATCGGTCCCGGTCCGCAGGATGATCACCTCATCCGCAGCGCGGGAGGTCGCGGAGTAGTCGTTGGAGATCACGATCACTTTCGAGCCCTTGGCCCGGGCCTCGGTGAGCCAGTGGGAATCAGGCATCTTGGTCGTAAAGGGGTTCATGCCCCAGAGGATGTTCAGCTTGGAATGTTCCCAGAGGCAGAGGTCATAGTCGGTGTTCTGCTGGCCGGTCACCATGGGATGACCCGGCGCGAGGTCGGTGTGGAAGGCGTAGTTGTCCCAGCCGCGGCCGCCTTTGGCCTGCTTGCGCGAGACTCCCCGGATGTGACTGTCGAGCAGCGCCATCATGTTGGACATCCGGTAGGGTGCGGTGTACCGGGTGACCGCGAGGAGTGGCATCGACCCCCGAAACTTGAAGGTTCGGGTCCCCGCCCCCTCCATGGCGTCTAACATGACCGCGGGGTAATGCCCCTGGGCCTCGAGGAGCTTTCTTCCCTCCTCACCCGAATACGTCTGCGCGACGTTAATGAGGGACTTGGCGATAATGTCGGCCACCTCGTCCCAGGTCAGCCTCAGCCATTTGTCCTTGCCGCGCTGGAAGTACTTGTCGGGGGGCTTGCCCTTTGGATCCCGGGGGAACCCGGCCCGAAACCACTCGTAGTACCCCTTCCGGACCATTGGTGCCTTGACCCGCCGGTCCCCGTAAAAACGGCGCATCAGCGATAGCCCCTTATTGCAGCACCTCGGATCCCAGCGGTGGGAAGCCTTGAGCCCGTAGAGATCCGTGGCCTTCCCATAGCCGTACGTAGGTCCAATGCGGGTGATCACCCCGTTCTTCACGTAGCCGGTCAGCAGGCAGTTGTGGGTGTCATTGGGCGCACACAGGAAGGTGACCGTGGATTCCGAGCGAGCAATGTCACGGTAGAGGCGTTCCCAGTCTCGTTTGGGATAGAAGGCTAACGGATTTGCCACCCGGTCCACCGGTTCGAAGACCCGGAAGGTAGCTCCCATGCTGGACACGCCCGCCACCGAGAGCCCAGCGATCTTCATGAAGTCTCGTCTCGTAACCTCCATCACCCTTGCCTCCTCTCTCTGTTGGAGACCCCATCAAATGTTGGATGCATGGCAGTGCTGCTAGGGCATGCCCTCTTGGCTAATTGCCTCGTGCCAGATCGGCCAGCGTTTTTCGTTCGAGCCGAGCAAGGAGCCGGGGCTTTATCTGGCTCCAATCCCGGTGTAGAAGACAGGGATCCCGGTCACCACATCGCTCTTCCCAGAAGACGCAGCGCTCAAACAGATCCATTCCCTCGATACTTTCCAGAATCTCGCGCACGGAAATCTTGGCGCCTGGCCTGGTCAACGAGTACCCTCGCTGGCGGCCCCGGTGCGATCTCACGAGGCCGTGGCCGGAAAGCCTTTGAAAGATCTTGGAAAGAAAGCCACCAGGGATTCCCAGCGCCTCCGCGATCTCCGGCGCCGAACAGATCGAGCCCTTCGGGCGTTGAGCCAGGAAGATCAAAGCGCGAAGGGCATATTCGGTTTCCCGGCGAAGGTGCATACCCTCAGTGGACCTGTTGGGTCCACTAGCTGAGCAAGGGGCATACCAGGAACGCAAACCTGTTCTAAGTACTTGCTTTAAAACGAGATTTCTTTATGGACCCCAGCGGGCATGTCGAGTCCGCGGGGCACCAGTGCCCCAGCGTTCTTTGGTCCCGTCGCCTGAAATTGGCTCTAACTGATGATTGACAAAAGGAAGGAACGTGTGGGGCACACGTGTACCAGTGGAAGGCAAGGGGTCAATTGATGTCCCATGACTCAAATCAAGGAATTCACCGGGAGCCGATCAGTTCCGCACGGACCCAAAAAGCTGAGGGCCGAGGTTCCCCTCGGCCCTGAGTTCGACTTTCACCAACGCGGGCAGGAGTTAGAAATCTTCCTCGTCTTCGTGTTCGTCATGGAGCCAGACGAGGTACTCCAGGGGTAATTACGCGATATCCCTCGGAGCGAAACTCATGGTCGTCAGCGAGTGTTTGTACGAGGATTCGCCGATCTTGCGCACCTTAGCCGAGGCCAGTTTGAAGCGGTAGCGATTGGTGATCGGGTCGGGCACCCGAGGCACGATGGCGTTGCCGGGCGACTCGGGCCAGTTGAAGTAGTTGAACGCCACGCCTTGGCGGACCGCATCAGTCACCATGGCGACGCAAGTGAAGCTTCCCGAATTGATCTTGATGTGTCCGCGCTCCATGAGCTTGGTAAAGGTCAGGTCGTCGTCCTCTATTCCGACGTACGCCCCGGTCTGGACGTACACCCGATCGGATTCCACCGACACCATGTCTCCGGATTCAATGCCGCGCGCCTTCGCGTCCTCCGGGTGGATCTCGAGAAAAGCATAGGGCCACCGCGCCATGATGTACGGACGACGTTTGTCGTCGAACCCTGACTGCCACATCTCGCCGATGCGGCCGTTCGTGACCCACAGCTCGTCTCCTTTCGGCTTCACCGCTTCCCAGAAGTCGGCAAAGTCCTCCCAGTACGAGCGGTGCAGAATGGCCTTCCCCGAGTGTGAATTGAAGACCGTGAGCTTCTTGGCGTGAACGGTCGGGCCCTCGGGGGTCCCGAGCTTCAGCGTTGAGTCGTGAAGGCGCCTGGTCCCCACGAGCTTGCCGCCTTCGAGGCGGATGGGGGTTTGGATCCCCTGGGTGCCGAGCTTGCGTAGCAGGTCATGGGCGCGACGGCCTTCCTGCTTGGCCTTGTAGACCAAGCAGTAGTAGTCCAACGTGCCCCCCCGCGAGAAGCGGGCCGCTTCTTCGAACACCTCGTTCGAGTCCTTCCACTCAAAGCCTTTGAATCCCATCCGCTGGGCGAACTGGGCCGCAATCCACCAGTCCGGCCTGGATTGTCCCGGCGGATCGTAGAACTTGGAGTAGAGACGCAGCCGCCGCTCGCCATTACAGCGCGTGAAGTCCTCTTCACCCCAGGTCGCGGCAGGGAGGACAATGTCGGCGAACTGCGTCCCGATCGGCTCCACCGGATAGATGTCCTGGTGGACTACGACCATGCCGCCGGAGTCAACGCGCTGCTTCAAGGTTTCGATTGCGGCTTGCGTGTCGAAGCTTGCGAGCTGGTGTGGGTTGCCCTGAGTGGCTTTTTTGAAGACGTCCATCAACTCCTGAGAGCCCGCCATGGCCTGGAGCCACGTGGTCCCTACCACCCAGGCGAAACGCACATGCCCCCCTACCACCCAGCGGTCCAGATCGATTTCCTTCTTCCGTCGTCCCGGCACCTTCTCGGGGGACTTGATGCGGGGGTATGATCCGCCGCCGATCCAGCCGCGCTGGTGCCCGCCGCCCCGGCCGATCACCTGGCCAGGCCGATTCCCGGCGCCGCAGATCAGGCCCAGGGTCGCGAATGAGGTGGTGTTGCCGTAGTTGTTGCACCAGTAATTGCCCTTCTCGAGCATGAAGCTGGCTTTGGGGCGAGAGCCGTTCGCGTTCGGGCGGGCCACCATGGCGGCAGCCTGCTTGATCTGCGCGGCGGGAATGCCGGTGATCTGCTCGGCCGTGGCGAGCTCGGCGTACTTGTAGCCCAGGATCCACTTCTTGTAGCCCTCGAACCCGATGCCGTACTTTCCCCACGTGGTTCGCCACTGCCACGGCGTGTTGCGGGTGCCGCGACCGAAGCCTTCATCGATTTCCCATTGGTTGGACACCCACTTGTCAATGAACTCCCGGTCCTCCCACCCCTGCTCGAGGATATAGCGGATCATCGCGAGCTGGAGTACCACATCGGTGCCGGGGATGATGTTCAGGAAAAGTCCACCCCGCTTCTCCCCCCACGCGACTCCGCCGGTCTTTCGTGGCAGGACAAAGATCAGCTTCTTATTGGGGTTGGCCCCAAACATGATCCACTGGGTGAAGAGCACCGTCTTGGTCTCGTACGGGTCTGTCCCCGAAATAAAGAGGACATCGGCAGCGCCCCAGTCCTCGTAGGAGGGGCCAAACGGGTCGATGCCGGCGTCATCCACGCCGGGGGTGTCATTGCCGGGGCCGGGCTTGTCATGGGGGGCGAAGGCCGGGGTCCCGATCGTGCCGAGCGCCAACTTGCTGAGGGCGTAGGTGTTCTCGAAATACTGGTAGGAATACGTCTTCATCGCCCACGCCGCCTCGCCGTACTTCTCGAGCACGTACTTCGAGATGCCGGCCATAACGTCCAGGGCCGTCTCCCAGGACACCGGCTGGAGAACACTTCTCACGCGCATGCGAGGAGCCTGGAGGCGCTCTTGAGACGGCTTATTCGAGTTAAATATCTTCTGCGCCAACGCGCCCCCCCGGATCGAGTGGTTTCCTCCCACGTTGACGACCTTGGAATCGCCATCAGGGATGACGACCACGTGGTGGGGCCTGTCATCCACCATCGCGATGTTGTGCATGTTCGGGCTGATCCACTTCCCCGACAGGATAGAAGTGGGGAAGTTCACGCCGAGGGCGTTTTGCTTGGCCTTTGGACCTCCCTCCTTTCCCACGGGCCAGGTGTAGACCTTGTAGCCGCATCCGACGATGCAGTAATCACACGCGGTGGTTCGCACCTTCGCATCCGCGGGGGGCAGCGGCACCCGGTCCTCGGGTAAGTAGTAATAGTCGGACTTCCCCATGCTAGCCTCCGTCTAGGCCTTCGCGGCCTTGTTGTCGTGATAGCCGTAGATGAGTCCCATCACACCCACGGCGTAGATCTGATCCCGGCTGACCTCGAGGACGATCTGGGGAAGGCTCTCGGTTGCCTGCCCCGAGACAACCATCCCGTGCTTGGTCAGGTCGAATGTCGTCAGGTGAAAAGGGCATGGGCCGAGGACTTTATGGGGGGCCTTATAGGTTCCGCCCAGGGGGCCGCCCATGTGTGTGCACATGGTGTTGAACGCCACGATGTCCCGCTGCGGTCCCACCCCGCCTCCAGCCGGCACGCCGAGCTTGATGAGCAGGTTTTGGGAGTGCGCGTCATCCCAGGGATACGCGAAGGGGATAGGCTGGTCGATTTTGAGCTTGCTTACCTTGCCCACGAGCGTCCTCGGGTAGCTTGCCCGCTGTAAGGCGAGCCCCTTTTCTTTGGCCCAGGCCAGATCGCCGAGGGCGACGAGTGTGATCGCCGTCCCTCCCGCCAGCAGAAACTCCCGGCGGCTCAGGCAATAACGCACCTCATTGCTGTTATGTTCACATCGCTGCTCGTTCATAAGCATCCTCCTACCTCATGACCGCATACGGCGGTAGCTTGGGCTGGTCCATGACATGTGGCGGCTCGTCCGAGGACAACCTCTCGAGAAAGGCCTTGAGGTCCTGCTTCTCCTGCTCGGTAAGCCCCAGCGGTTTGAGCAGCGGGCTCTTTCCGGGAGCTGGACCGCCGCCAACGTTGTAGAAATCGAGAACGTGGTCGAGCGTCTCGAAGAGCCCGTTGTGCATGTACGGAGCCGTGTACTTGAGTTCGCGGAGCGACGGAGTCCGGAACTTCCCGATGTCCTCTGGGCGTTTCGTCACATAGTAGAGCCCCATGTCGCGGTTCGCCGCCCGGTATTGTGCCTCGGTGACCCCCTTGATGTATTGCTCGTAGCGGTGGGTGATTTGGGCGATCGCCATGGTCTCGAAGACGGGATGCTCCGGGAGTCCGAGATTGTGATAGTCCTGATCAGAGGCGAGCGGGCCATTGTGGCACTGCAGACATCCCGCCTTTCCGATAAAGAGCGCCAGCCCGCGCTGGGCCGCCGGGGAAAGGGCGTTCTTGTCACCCTTCGCATAGCGGTCAAATGCGACCTTGGTCGGATCGGAAACGAGCGTCCGCTCGAAGGCGGCGATGGCCATCCAGGCCTGTGCGATCCCCGGGCGGTCGATACCAAAGACCTCTTTGAAGCGCTTCACGTACTCTGGGACCTGGGCCAGGCGCTCCTCCATCATGACGTCGTCGCCATTCCCCGCCACATTTCCCCCAGCCGCGGCTGGGGCCTGACGTTCGAGGCTGAAGGATGAGCCATCCCAGAAGAGCTTGGCGTAATACGCGGTGTTCAGGATTGTCTGGCCGTTTCGCCAGTGCTGTGTGCCGGGGTAGCCCGGGGAGATAGGGGTGACCGTGCCCCATCCCTGCGCGGGGACGTGGCATCGGGAGCAGGGTGTGCTGAGGTCCCCCGAAAGGCGATGATCAAAGAACAAAAGCTTTCCCAGCTCCACCTTCTCGGTGGTCATCGGGTTGTCCGGGGGGACTGGCACCGAGGGCAACGGGCCGAGCGGGGGAAATTTCCTTTCACCCATCGCGAGCCCCCCACCGAGGCTCACCACCAGGAGCAGGATGCCCAGGGCGTATCGAAGAAATTTTAGGTTCACGTCATGCCTCCTCCTCGGCCTCGTGACCGCCGACTCAGATTTCGGGAGAGTTCGAGACACGTGAGTACTCATTAGTTTTGCCCAAAGGGCCGGACCGCGTATTCCGGCAGACTCTCTGGCCATGTAATGACGACCGGGTCCCCCGAGAGGCTTTCCAGGAAGGCCACCAGGGCGCGTTTCTCGGCGTCAGTCAGCCCCAGAGGCTTGAGCAACGGGCTCTTGGGTGTTGCGCTCCCCCCGCCCTGGTTGTAGAAGTTCACGACATCCACTAGCGTCGCCAGGGTGCCGTTGTGCATGTACGGGGCGGTGTATTTCAGCTCCCGCAGCGTGGGCGTCCGAAAGGCCTTCCAGTCCTCTCGCTCTTTGGTCACCGCATGGCGGCCGACGTCCTCCCGCACGTTGACCGCATTCGGGACGCCCAGCGTTCGGTTGAAACGGCGCAAGGTAATGTGCCGCTCGGGTTCCTCGATGATCTGCGGATGCTCGGGTACGCCGAGGGCGTGATACTTTCCGTCAGAGAGGAGCGGACCATGGTGGCACTGGGTGCATCCCGCCTTGCCGGTGAAGAGTGCCAGTCCGCTCCTGGCCTCGCCCGAGAGCGCCGCCTGATCTCCGTTCAGGTACCGGTCGAAGGGGCTGTTCCGCGACACCAGCGTGCGCATGAAGGCCGCGACGGCATTCAGAATCTTGCCGAAGCTCGGGTCCCCTTTCCCAAAGGCCCGGTCGAACATCTCCACATATTCGGGAACCTGCTTCAAGCGTTCCTGGAGCAGTCGGCCGTCGGCGTTCATGAAGTGCGCCTCGGTCAGATGGTCCCGCACGAGCGTGGGCAAATCGGCTCCTGACAGGCGCCCGTCCCAGTACCGCTGTTTCTGGAAAAAAACGTTGAGCACCATCGGCGCGTTGCGGAAGTAGGGGGAGCCGGGATATCCCTCGCTCAGCGGTTGACCGTCTCCCCATCCTTTTTCGGGTTGGTGGCAGTAGGCGCATGCGATGGCATTGTCACCGGACAGCCGCTCGTCGAAGAAGAGCAGGCGCCCCAGCTCGACCTGTTCGGCTTTCTGCGCCGGGGGTGTGGGGAGCGGGCCCAAAGGCGGCGCCTGCTGGGCTACCAGGACTGCCGGAAGGAGGACCATCCCCGCAGTCAGGGCTGCTACGCTCCGCCAGGCTCGCCGAAATCCGCAGACGTACCATCTCGTCACTCCGGGGTGCGCATCCGGGATGAGCAATGCGATCAGATAAGTGCAAACATGGCGGAGACCGAATTGCATAATGCCCTCCTCCTGTAGAAGTGCTAGTTCCGATCGGTAATGCATCGCTCCTGCGATGGGCTTTGTTGAGACGGGTTTGCCGGGTTGGCCTCGGCCGCGGGAGAGCAACGGCAGTGCCAGGTTGCCTTGAACTCAACCAATGAAGCCAAACAGCTCGTAAACAGTTGAATTTAAGGGAGACATAGCGCGAGAGGTTCGATTGAGGTCTGGAAGGAGTCAGGGGTCATTGGGGCGGATATGTCTCGCATCAGCTTTTAGGATGACGCTTATCAGCTTTTCTTTCAAGGAGATAATGCGTGAGACACATATGCCCCATGGGACAAGGACTGTCGCATCAATCTCCAGGCTCTGCCTGTCCCAAGCAAGTTTATCTCACCCCCGTTCGGCGAGGCCGGCCTCGTACGCATCTAAATCGACCACTTGGAAGCCCTTGGCC
Organism: Methylomirabilales bacterium (SeqCode); assembly: GCA_041599135.1. Lineage (GTDB taxonomy): Bacteria > Methylomirabilota > Methylomirabilia > Methylomirabilales > CSP1-5 > CSP1-5. Next base: position 10,586 of record JBFHXD010000044.1, read on the forward strand.
TTGGCAGCCGATTCGACCCGTTCGATGATCGTTCGGCGGATATAGGGGACCGGAATTCGCCGAAGCCGTTCCTCCGCCTCTGCCGTCCAGAGCATCGTGATACCGGGCAGGGGGCCTTCGGCCCTAGGAGCCCCCGGCTGGCTGGCTTCGTCTGTCCTCGTACCCTCGGGACAGGGAGCCTGAGAAAACTGGGTGAGAGTCTGCTCGACCACCTCGGGGGTGACAATCTTCTCTTTTCGTTTCTTCGCCTCTTCCTCAATGGTTTGCCTGGCCATCTCCCGGACGAAGGCCGGGATCTTTTGGACGCGGGCTAACGCTTCCTCTGACCAGGGCAGCCCCGTCTTTGGCATCATCTGCAGGTAGCGGGTAAATTTCGAAATGATCATGTCATTGCTCTCTGTTCTTTCCCCTAAAAAGGCCTTGATTTGTTCGATAACCTTCACCTTCCTAGGGAGCTTGCGCATCTTTCGCTTTGCCACGTCGAAGGCGTCCATACTGAGCTCTTCGAAGCCAAAACCCTTGATGCTCTTGGCCACCCGCAGCATGGACTCATTTCGAATCTCGGTCAAAAACTCCGAGGTGATGATCTTCCGGCCACGTTCTTTTCCGCGTTTGGCCATGAGCTTGTAGATGCCTGCGCGGACAAAGCCCGGGGCTTTCTCTACTCTCTGGAGACTCTCCTCAGTCCACTGGATGTCGTTTTCTGGGTCACCCATCTGAAAAACCCGATCTATTTTGATACGCCTGCGAGCTCTACATGCCAATCGCTTCTCGTGCCTCGTCCATCACGGTCTCGGTAATGGTCCCGTGTCCCTTCTCTTTTGCAAATCCCTCGATGGCGTTCTTCACCGACGACCTGACGAAGGGGGGGATCCGCTGGAGCCGTTGTTCCGCTCCCTCCGTCCAGCCGATACTTTCACCCTCGGCTTCTCTAACGACAGCGGCGAAAGGACAGCCCCCAGCCTCCTTGGCCGCCTCAACGCTCTCACTTATCTCAGTCATTGAAAAGGTTTCCTGCCGCTGGCTGGCGAGACTCGCCCGGGTGAATCCGAGCGGCTCCACAGGCGCAGTGCCCCCGCCGAGCTGGACGTCGAGTGCCTTAACCATCTGCGTCTCCGCCGGGTTGGTCAGGAGGGCGATCTGGTGGGTGCACTGTGAACAGTGAAAGACGACGGTGAGCGATCCCTGGTCGGGCCCCTCCACCTGTTGGAGCTTCATCGGCTCGTTGCACGGCACGCAGAGAAATTTCATCGTTTAATCCCTCCGGCGTCGAGTATTGGCCGTGACGCAACCCTGTTCCAAGGTAGGCCCGACCTTACCCTTCATATCGCGTGGCTTGGTACTTGGTCAAGACGCTTTTGGCGGGGGATTGGGGGGGATAGAGCAGCAATGGTAGTGCCGTTTTTCGCGGAGGACAGGGTATGGTTACCGATGCGGTCTAATCTTCGAATTCTAAAGGGAGTGTCGCGAGGGAGATTGTGTTCACGCTCGTGCGGTCTAGGTCAGCAATCCAAGAAGTAAAGGGCTCCGGTGGAAAGTCCTCGGAGATGCGGGGTGTCGATTCCAAGTCAAGTTAGGTCGTTGTTGTCACCACCTCAGTACCAGAATTTCGGATACTTCCTCGTGTGGGGTATGTTGTTTACGAGAAGCGCAACCACCAGCATGACCGTCGCACCCAATCCGGCCGGTATGATGACATATAAGTAGCCCAAGGCATGAATCTTCGCGCTCCCGATGACTGCAATCAAGGCCGTGGCCCCACCAGGAGGATGCGCGGTTCTCGTCGCAAGCATGGCTGAAATAGCCGTGGCCACTGCCACAGCGGCAGCCAGCGGGATATTCGCATGGAATATCTTATAGGCGGTCACTCCGGCAAGAGCGGAAACGAGGTGTCCCCCTATGAGGTTTCTCGGTTGGGCAAGGTCGCTGTCAATGACACCATAAATAAGTACGGCTGAGGCCCCGAACGATCCTATGACCATGACCAGGTCTGTCCCTTGAATAAGGTTGAAATTGATAAATGACACCGCACCGATCCCGCAGAAGCCACCCACCCATGACCAGAGAATATCGGACAGGCCGACCCTGGTGGGCGGGCTGATGGTCGTTCCTCTCATTTTTCTGAAGTAGTTCCCGGCCGCATTTTTAAAAGTGATGGGCACTATAGGAGACGCATGTTCGGATCGCGGATCATGGCGAGGGTGCATTTCAATGCTAGTCGGGTTATGGCTGCTGCGTTCGTGATCGGATTGCATCATCCCCCCCAATCCTTTTCAACTTGCGCCCCAGCGCCAAGGGCGATGGGAAGTGGCTGTTCGGTGGCTTTGAGGAACTCAGGGTCCTAATGCCCGTGCACATGGCCCGCTCCCTCATGAACCAGGTGCTCGATCGCCTGCTGCCCGATCCGAGCCAGCATGGTCAATGCCGTCCGCTTCCTCACCCGTCCCCACTGATCGATGAAATAGATGGGGCTGCCGTGGCCGAATTCGTAGCTGCCTTCGGGAGCATCCGGAGGCTTTTCGAGTTCCACAGCGACGCGATAGGCCGTGAGCACCTCGCGGACCTTCGCTTCGGGGCCGGTCAGGAATCCCCAACTTCTAAAATCGACCCCGTGTCCCTCCCCATACCGCCTCAACACCGCTGGGGTATCCCGCTTTGGGTCGATGGTGATAGAGAGGAAGACGACCTCCCTCCCCATCAACGGCCCCAGGGCCTCCTGGAGCTTCTTCAGTTCCTGGGTTTCCAGGGGACAGACTGTCTTGCAGTGGGTGTAAATAAAGTTGACCAGCACGACCTTTCCGGAAAAGTCCTTCAACGAGATTTGATTCCCATTCTGATCGGTAAGAGTGAAAGAGTAAGCCGGGTACGGATCGGCCCACGGAATGCTCAACGGTCTCTGAGGGCCCACCTCCTCGACGGCCATGCGGTGGTGGTGGGACCGTTCAGGGGGGACAGGGGAGAGGCCGATGGGAGGGAGGGTAGTGGGGGCAACCTCCCCGATTTTCTCAGGGGGAGCGGCGATTTCGCTGAGCTTCGGAATCTGTGCTTTTTCCTTCCCGCCGAAAACGGAGTACGAAAGGAAACTTCCGGCTGCAACGCCGCCGGCGAGAAAGACCAATATCCCCACGATGCTGCGCACCGTCTTTTTGGAAAGTCGTCGGCCGTTGAGCATTTTATTCCTCAATGGTGATTTGTTTCAAGCAGCCACTCCACGTCCCTGCGCCCACTGAGTCGGAGGAGGTGGGGCAGGACCCGCTTTCGAAGCCTGCCCTCCTGATCGAGAAAGAGGATCACGTCGCTATACTCGATCCCCTGATAGCCGCTCATGTGGCTGGCCTCGATCCGCTTAACGTAGACCCCGTACGCCTCCGCCAGCTTTTCGATCGCATCGGATGACCCTGTCAAGAGCTGCCATCCGGGTCCGATTTCCCACCCTTGGCCAACCGCGTGCAGGGCCGCTGGCGTGTCCTGTTCTGCGTCGAGGGTGATGGAGATGAAGATGACCTCCTTGCCCATCCTCCCTCCCAACGCGTTCGCCAGGATCTTGAGCTCCGTCATGCTGGAACAGGAATCCTCACAGCCGGCGTGGATGAAGTTTAACAAGACGACCTTCCCCCGGAGGTCTCGTAACGAAATCCCCTGGCCGTTTTGGTTCACCAACTGGAACTCGGGGGCCGACTTGGGTTCCATCCACCCGGCTGAAGGGGCTTCTCCCACTGCGGCCTTCCTCCCGAACACCCACTCGAGAACGCGGCTTGTCCAATCGGGTGTGTGGGCGGATGCGGCCTCGGTAAACATGAAAAGGCTGACCGCCAGCAGAGAGATAATGCGTCGCACGTTATGCAGCCGTCGTCTCATCTAGACCCTACAGAAAAAGCACTCCGGCCGCGATGCCGGCAACGACCACGGCCAAACCCAACAGGACCACCACGCGAAAGCGTCCGATCGCCCCGGCGAGCAGCAAGAGGCAAGGTAGGCTCACCGGCGGCAGAACAACCAGCAAGGTGGCCGCTGGCCCAGATAAGCCAGCCTGGATCATCTGCTGCGCGACAGGGATCTCCGTCCAAGTGGAAATCATCAATAACGTACCGGCCAGGGAGGCGATGACCACACTGGGCAGGTTGTTTCCGAAGGTGGAGGGCAAGGCCTGCACGATGGCCGCAGCGATGATGCTCCCGAGGAGCAGGGTCGGAACCAGGAGGAGGGCGATGCGGCCGCTGATGTAGAACCAAGCAGGAAGGAAAGCCCCCGGCCTATCCAATGGGCGTTCTCGCACAATCTCCTCGAGGTGGAAGATCCGGCAGTAGAGGCCGACCCAACGTGACAGCCAATTGGCGAACGCGCTTTGGGGTGCTTTGCCTTCGGCGACCCCCCACCGATTGGCCAGGCGAGCCACACCGTAGGTCACTGGCACGGCCAGGACGACGCCGGCGAGTATCCGGGTAATCGCGTACGGAGCGGGCAGCAAGATCGCGGCCACGAATAGCGTGGTCAGGTTCAGCATGGGCGAGCCGACCACGAAGGCGAGGGAAAAGTTATCAGACGCCCCGTGCCGAGTGAGCGAAGGGGCGATCATCGCCGCGCAGCAAGAGCAGAAGGGCTGCGGCAGGGCAAAAGCTGCCCCGAAGAGGTTGCCCCCAAACCCCGTTCGGGCAAAAAAAGGCTTCAGGTACCGGGGCAGGACCGTGAGGGCAAGGCCGGCGAAGAGTATGGCGACAAATGTGGCGTGCCAGACGGTGACCAAGTAGCTCACCGCTAATGCGACAGGCCGCAGCCAGCCGGTGGCGCCAAATGCGTCTAGCCAGCTCGCGCCCATCGCGCCGGCCTTGGCCACCCGGGCCGCAGGAACTCCTCGGTACGTAAACACGTCGAGCACCAAAAGGGCGAAGAGTGCGAAAGTCATCCACCGCACGTGCCGCTCCAAGTTCACTCCCCTCAGCTCCGCCTCGTAGCTCGTCATGCTCCGATAACTGGCCAGCAGCCCGGCGAGGCCGACAACCAGCATCAGGGCCTGCCAAGGGCTAAAGACAAAATGCGGCGTGCTCATCGAGTATCCCCCCAGGCCTGCTGCCCCGGTAAACAGGAAGCCCCGGCGGAAATCAACGATGGCAAGTAGTGCAAGGGCCAGAGAAGCCAGGAACGTGATGAGGCTCAGTGAGTAGCCTATCGGTAACTGCTGTGGTCGCATCACTTCGACCCGTCCATGAGCCATATTCGCACCTCAGCTGGAACTGGTGCTATCCGTATAGCCAGGCGGTTCCCCCGAAAACGACATCGAGGATGAAGTTCGTGAACCGATGAGGGTCGACGTCCCGGATCAGCTCAATCCCGACGAAGCCGATGATCAGCCCGGCAACGATGTTGAGCGTGCGAACGATCGCCACCTTCTTCGGAAGGGTGAGACGAAGATCCCGCACGCCTAAGGCAACGAGGAACAAGGGGATAACGAGGGCAACGGAAAAAGCCCCCAGGGTTGCCATCCCCCAGTACCAAGAGGTCGTGCCGGCATAGACGGCCAAAGGAAAAAAGATCCCCGTCCCCAGACAGATGGCGCACTCCGTCGACATGGCGATCCCCATGAGGAGAGAGGAGACGGGAGTGAAGGGGCGCTCACCAAACGCCATTGGTTCTGCAGAGATCTTTTCCCCACTGATAACGGTGAAGACCTTCGACAGCCCCCTTCGCCATGCCCGTCCCACCGCGACCGCGAGCCTGCCCGCCCCTTTCCTCATGAGGCTGATGACGACGAGCTTCAGGCCGAGGGAGAACATGATGAGGCCCGCGGCGATCCGTATGTAGGGCCAATAATCGCCGAGCTGCTCTAAGGGGTTTTGGAGCACGCTTCCGGTCAGGCCGATGAGTGCGCCCCCAGCGGAGAACAGGACGATAAAGCCGATGGCGAAGGGGAGGAGGAGCCTGAACAATTCCTTTTTCACCGCCCGGTCGGGCATCTGGGCCATGTCGGGCCTCCCCAAGGTCGTGACCAGGACTGCGCTGTAGAACGCGCTCACGTTTATGGCGCAAGGGGAGAGGGTGATGGTCAAGGCGCCGATCAAGGCCACGACCAGCATGAGCGACCTCGTCCAGGCCTCCCAAGCCGACGCGGCTGGCGCCACCGGCTTGATGGGGAGGTTCCATGTGAATTCCCGCCGCTCGAAGGGGGGGATGCCTCTCACCTCGATCTTGAAGAACTTCCTGTCTCCGCTGAACAGGGATTTCCCTTGATGATCCACGTTGGGGAAGATGAGCATATAGGTGTTGTGGTGCAGGGAAGTCATGATGGGGCTGCCCAGGTGGGGATAGCGATTTCCGTGATTGTCGATGAGGAAAATCTTTCCTTCTAAGCTTACAATCCCTTCGATATTGCCGGCATGGGTATTCAAAGCGGCCAGGAACGGTTGGCCGTGTCTGTACTTCTTGATGTATTCGTCCAGTCGGACCCGCTTCAGAAATTCGTCTGTCGCAAACGTGATGTCCACGTAAATGTGGCTGGCCCTCGTCACCTTGTCGGCGTCGGTCTTAAGGAGGTCCCCCAGACCCCCCGCCAACTCCGCCCTTACCTGCAGCTTCGGGATGAAGTAGAGGCCGACGACCATGAACGCGACGGCAAAGAGGAGAACGAACCCGAGGACGATCATCGGTTTTTTCATGCCGTCTTCCCCACGTTTTTTGACTTCCCGGCCGTGAAGATATAGGCCAGAACCACGAGGAGGGCGGCCAGGCCCATGGTGTAGGCGCCGATGTCAAAATCTGTGGTGATGGTCCAGTTCCACAGTTTCATCGATCCGAGGAGGGGAACTGTAAAATCTGGGACCAAGATGGGGGGATTGACATCCCTTACATGCCCAAAGGCGTACAGGCGGCCCTGGAGGCTCCCGATTCCAGTCAGCATGAGGAACAGGAACACGATGAGGGCGAGC
>JBFHXD010000045.1:0-16824 GCA_041599135.1 Methylomirabilales bacterium (SeqCode)
ACCCAGGACCTTTCCTTTTCTCTTTGCTGACAGCGGACAGCTGACTGCTGACAACTTTCTCAAGAGCGAGGAGGGGGTTCCTTCCGAGGCCGGCGCCACCTGGCTTGCGTTGGCCGGGGTCCCGCCGCCGAAGCACAGCGCAGGCGGGGGTGGCCCGCATCAGCGAATTACAACGCCTCAGCATGCGTAACGCTGCCTCTGCGCATCAAGTCCTCGCAGAATATGGCGCCGCCGAGGAAGGTCCCTCCGAGCTCTTGGTTCATGGTTCAGAGACCGACGTCCAAAGTCCAATGTCCGATATCCGATGTCCACCCCCGAACCCTTAATTCTAAATTCTCAACCCTCAACTATGAACCTCCCTCGAGCCGGCGGAGAAGCTCCTCTCCCACTCGCCAGATATCCCCTGCCCCCATCGTCACCACCAGGTCTCCCGCCTGGATTCGCGGGAGCAGGAAATCTGGAATCGCCGCCTTGTCCGGAATAAACGTAACGTTACGATGCCCATGGTCCAGGGCGCCATCAGCAATCTGCCTCCCGCTGACCCCTGAAATAACCGGTTCACCGGCGCCGTAGATCTCCGTTACGACAACAAGATCAGCCTGGTAGAAGGCGGTGAAGAACTCGTGGAGGAGTAATTTCGTCCTGGTGTAGCGATGAGGCTGAAAGACCGCCACAACCCGCCGGCCGAAGCCATCCTTGGCGGCATTGAGTGTGGCATGAATCTCAGCGGGATGATGGCCGTAGTCATCGACCACCAAAACGCCACGGGCCTCTCCCTTCACCTGGAATCGCCGATCGACGCCGGCAAACTCTTCCAACGCTTGCCGGATCACGTCCGCCTCAATTTCCAGATCAAGACCCACGGCGACGGCGGCCAGGGCGTTGCTGACATTGTGGATCCCGGGAACCCTGAGTCGGAACTTCCCTAAGAGTTCCTGGCGCGCGGTTACAACAAACTCCGATCCCATCCCCTGCAAGATGATCTCCCTCGCCGTGATGTCGGCTTGTGTCCGGAGACCATACGTCATAAACCGTTTCTCGACGTGGGGGAGGAGGGCTTGGATGTTCTCTTGGTCCAGACAGAGGATAGCGGACCCGTAAAAGGGGACTTTATTGATGAACTGGAGAAAGGTCTCTTGAATGTGGGTAAGGTCCTTGTAGTAGTCCAAATGCTCGGCGTCAATGGTCGTCACCACCGCCACCGTGGGCGAGAGTTTGAGAAAGGATCCATCGCTTTCATCCGCCTCCGCCACGAGAAACTCCCCCCTCCCGAGTTTCGCATTCGCCCCCAGACTCCCGAGCCGGCCGCCGATGACAATCGTGGGGTCAAGCCCTCCCTTGGCCAGGACGGTTGCCAGCATGGAGGTGGTCGTGGTCTTCCCGTGCGTCCCGGCCACCGCGATCCCGTATTTCAGCCGCATCAGCTCCGCCAGCATCTCAGCCCGTGGGATAACCGGAATCAGTTTCTGTCGGGCTGCGATGACCTCGGGATTATCCAAGGCCACGGCCGACGAGCGGACGACAACATCGGCCCCTTGGACGTGCTCTGACCGATGGCCGATGAAGACTCGAATTCCCAATTCCTCGAGATGTCGCGTGGTTTCTGACGCCGCGGCGTCGGATCCGGTGACGAGATACTCCATGTTATGGAGGACCTCTGCGATGCCGCTCATCCCGGCGCCGCCGATCCCAACGAAGTGGATATGTCGGTATCGCTGCACCATCAGTGAATATCCGGTTCCACCTTGCCCTACCGTTCTCCTGCCACCTGGCAGACGAGGTCCGCCAGGTGGGAGGCGGCCTGAGGCCGTCCGAGGGTTTGCGCAGCCCGCCCCATCGCGGTAAGGGCTGTGGGGTCATCGAGCAACTCTTGAAGCTCGAGGGCGAGCCGGTCACCTGTGAGGTCTCGATCCAAAATCAGCCGAGCACCGCCGACCCGTGTCACGACCTCTGCATTCGCCCGCTGGTGATCATTGGTGGCGAAAGGAAAGGGTATCAGCAGAGCCGGTTTTCCCACGGCGATCAGCTCCGCGATGGCGGTGGCTCCGGCCCGACACACGACCAGATCCGCCGCTGCATAGGCCAAGGCCATGTCTTCGACGAACGGAAGGATCCGAGCTTCCCCTTTCCATGGCCGGTAGCCTTCCTCCACGAAGGCATGGTCCCGCTCTCCCGACGCGTGGATGAACTGAAGCCGATCTCGCCATCGCATCAGATGCGGAAGGGTCTCTGCCATCATTCGATTGATCCGGCGAGCACCCTGGCTCCCGCCGAAGACCAGCACGGTCATTTTCCCAGACTCCAGATGGAATGCCTCGAGTCCCTTCCGCCGATCCGCTTCCAAGATTTCTCGGCGGATCGGATTCCCTGTCACCACGACTTCCCGCCCAAAGTACGTCCGCGTATGCTCAAAGCTGACCGCCACCGTGTGTGCGACTCGGGCGAGGACCCGATTGGTAAAGCCGGGGGAGCAGTTCTGCTCGTGGATCAGGAGCGGGATCCGTCTGAGGACCGCTGCCATGGCAACGGGCCCTGCGGCGTATCCACCCACGCCGACGACCACGCGAGGCCGGTGTTGTCCGAGGAGCCGGAGAGCGTGGATCAGAGCCTGGGGGAGGAGAGCGAGGGATCTGGCCTGGCCCCGGATTCCTCTCCCTCGAAGCCCCTCGACGCGCATCGTCTCCAAGGCAAACCCCTCTGCCGGGAAGGCAGCTGCCTCGAGTCCTCGCGCCGTCCCGACCATCAGGACTTCGATGTCTCGGGCCCTGAGCTCCCGGGCGAGGGCGAGGGCAGGAAAGACATGCCCTCCGGTTCCTCCACCTGCCAACACCACCTTCACCGCTTTCCTCCTCGAAGACGGAAATATCCGGGATGGACCGGAGGACAGCGAGAGACGCTCAGCAAGATGCCGACCCCCAAGAGGCTCATCACGAGCGACGTGCCACCGAAGCTCATAAAGGGAAGAGGAAGGCCGATGGTCGGCAAGAGCCCCACGACCATCCCCACATTGATCGCTGCCTGCGTAACAATAAGAAACGTGATCCCCACCGCCAGGTAGCACCCAAAGGGATCGGAGGCCCTCAGCGCGATCCGCAGTCCACGCCAGAGAAAGACGGCAAAGAGACCCAAGACGGCCATCCCCCCGGCAAATCCCAGCTCTTCGCCCACGATGGCGAAGATGAAATCCGTATGCGGCTCGGGGAGATAAAAGAGCTTTTGCATCCCGTCGCCCAGCCCCGTCCCCAACGAGCCTCCCCGCCCCAAGGCCACCTGGGACTGGGTGACTTGGTAGAGATACCGGGAAGAACCCTGCGCGGGGTCCACCATCGCGAGCACTCTCCCCCGGACATGGGGCGCCTGCATCAGGACGAGACCCAAGAGGGGCGAGAACCCTACGCCCATCAGGATCATGTGCGAAACCCGGGTCCCGGCAACAAAGAGCAAGACTCCCACCGTCGCAAAGATCATCAGGGCGGTCCCGTAACTGGGCTGGAGCGCAATGAGTCCCACGACGACGGCAGCGAGGATGCACGGAGGCAACAGCCCATCCGTGAACTCGCGGATCCGCTCCCCCCTCTTGGCCAAGAGGCGGCTCAAGCACAGCATGAGTCCGATCTTGGCGAATTCGGCCGGCTGAAATGAGAGGCTGGCAAACCGAAGCCAACGTCGAGCGCCATTGACCTTTGTCCCCACCGCCGGGATCAGGACCACGATCAACAAGAGAACCGACACGAGGTAGAAGAGAAGAGCCCAGCGCTCGAACCGGCGGTAGTCCTGTCCCATCACCCAGGTGAGGATGGTGAGTCCCATCACCGCCCACACCACCTGCCGCTTCAAGAAAAAGGAAGCGTCTCCGAATTGCTCCTGGGCCCGAATGGCACTCGCACTGTAGACCATGAGAATCCCTAACCCCACCAGCATCAGGGTGATGGTCAAGAGGACCTTATCGTATTCTCCTTGCATCCTTAGTTTTGGCCCCGATCCCTGAGTCGTCTCACCACCGATTTGAAGACCGCTCCCCGTTCTTCGAAATCTCGGAACATATCGAAGCTGGCACAGGCCGGCGAAAGGAGGATCACATCTCCCGGAACAGCGAGGCTGTGAGCGTTCTCCACTGCCTCATCCAGGTTCGCGGCCATCTGGATGGGGCAGGCCTCTTTCAGTGTCGCCTGCAGCTTTTCCCGGGCCTCGCCGATGAGGATTGTCGCCTTGACCCGTTCCTTGACCACGGGAATCAGGGGCCTGAAGTCCGCACCCTTATCCAGCCCCCCCGCGATCAGGATCACCCTCCCCATGGGGAAACTCTCGAGCGATTTCACCGTGGCCCCCACATTCGTTCCTTTGGAGTCGTTGAGGTACCGGACCCCATCGATCTCCGCCACTAGCTCGAGCCGATGCTCCAGTCCGGGAAAGTGCTTCAGGACTTCTCGCATCGATTCCGGGGGAACCTCCAAGAGGCCCGCAGCGGCGATAGCGGCCAACGCGTTGTCGGTGTTGTGGGCGCCCTGAATCCTGAGGTCCGCACGGGGACAGATCGCTTCTTCTTTTCCTTCCAGGCGGAGCCAGAATGCCTCGTCCTTGATAAACGCCCCCTCGGTCACGGGCTGACGCTGACTAAAGAAGATTTTCCGTGCCTTTCCCGTGGCGGCGGCTTCAAGCGTTAAGGGATCATCGGCGTTCAAGACCGCCGCGTCTTCAGGCTTCTGATTCAAGAAGATACGAGCCTTCGTCTGCAGGTATCCGGCCATGTCCGTGTGCCGGTCTAGGTGATCCGGTGTGAGATTCAGGAGGAGGGCCACCCGGGGATGGAAGGCCTCGATCGTTTCGAGCTGAAAGCTTGAGACTTCGGCCACGACCCAATACGCCTTGGATAGCCCAGGAACTACGTCGCAGAGGGCGGTCCCGATGTTTCCGGCGACGATCGCTTTCCTCCCCCGGTGTTTGAGCATTAACCCGAGCAGGGTGGTCGTGGTACTCTTCCCGTTCGTCCCGGTGACGGCAGCGAAGGGGGCTTGGCAGGCCCGAAACGCCAGCTCGACCTCGCTCCACACGCGAATTCCCTTTATCCGAGCCTCCTGAAGAAGGGGCAAGTTCGTATCGACCCCTGGACTCAGAATAATGAGGTCAGCCTGGAGAAATGTTTCTGTGCGGTGGTCCCCGAACTCAAGTGTGATCCCTCTCCGTTGGAGGTCTTGAACGTCCGTCTCCATCTTCTGAGCCGGCCGACGATCGCTGCCGGTGACGAGCGCCCCTTGACTCACGAGGAGCCTACAGGCGGCAGCACCACTGCGGGCCAACCCCACTACCGTCACTCTTTTTCCTCGAACGTCCAGTGTCCGCTGGTTCGACATGATTCATTCCTGTTCACAGTTCACCGTTTACGGATAAGACGACTTGCGTTGTCACGTTGCTGAGCCCATCTCTCTGTGAACCGTGAACCCTCATCTGAGCTTCAACGTCGCGAGCGAGATCAGTGCCAGGAGGAAAGAGATTATCCAGAACCGGACGATGATTTTGGGTTCTGCCAAGCCATTCAGCTCGTAATGGTGATGGATGGGGGCCATGCGAAAGATTCGTCGCCCGGTCGTCTTAAAGGAAAAAACCTGGAGGATAACTGAGACGGTTTCGATGACAAAGACCCCCCCAATAATTAGAAGGAGCAACTCCTGTTTCGTGACCACCGCCAACAGGGCGAGCGCCGTTCCGAGCGCCATGGATCCTGTATCCCCCATAAAGATTTGCGCGGGATACGCGTTGAACCAGAGAAACCCCAGCGCGGCCCCCACCACTGCTCCTCCCACGATGGCGAGCTCGCTCGCCTCCCGAACGGGGATCACCTGCAGGTACCGGGCGATCGCGGCATGTCCCGCCACGTAGGCGAGGACGGTGTAGGCGGCTGACGCCATAATCACGGGGCCCGTCGCCAGCCCGTCCAATCCGTCCGTCAGGTTGACGGCATTGCTACACCCGACGATGACGAACATCACCAAAAGAACGTACACCAATCCCAGATCCGGGACCCACCACTTGACAAAGGGAATGCTTAACCGCGTCGTGAACGAATCCACTGGGAACAGGTAGAGATAGAGCCCAATGCCGAGCCCCAGCATGATTTGCCAGGCAAATTTGTAGCGTGGAGCAAGCCCCTTACTGCTCTGCCGCTGCAATTTCAAATAGTCATCGCAGAACCCCACCGCGCCCATGGTTATCATCCCGAGGAGAGTCAGCCAGACGAACCGATAGGTGAGGTTGGCCCACAGCAGCGTTGCACCGATCACAGTCGAAAGAATCAGCAGACCACCCATGGTGGGTGTCCCGGCTTTGGCCATGTGCGTCCCAGGGCCGTCCTCGCGGATCTGCTGACCCACGTGCAGTGTCCGGAGGCGCTCGATGATATACGGGCCCAGGACCAGGCTGAGGAGTAGAGCCGTCATAATTGCGCCCGCCGTCCGGAACGTGACATATCGGAAGACGTTAAAGACGATATGATAATCGGCCAGCGGATAGAGGAGATGGTATAGCATCAGAGGCCCTCGAGGATCTTCTCGAGTTTCATTCCCCGCGACGCCTTCACGAAGATCCAGGGCGTCCGGGGCAGCTGCGCCCGCAGTACGGTCTGGGCCTCTTCATGGTCGCGGCAGCAGTGGATCCTGCTGCTGTCATATCCGTGGAGAGATGCGCCCTCGCCAATGGCTCGCGCTCTTTCCCCGACCGTGATTACGCGTGCGGGTCGCATTCCGGCCACCAAGGTTCCGACCTTCCGGTGAGCGGCCTCGGATACCGATCCGAGCTCCAGCATGTCGCCAAGCACCACAATGGCCTCTTTCTTCCTCGCCATGCCGAAAAAGGTCTCCAGGGCTGCCGCCATCGAAGTCGGGTTCGCGTTATAGGCATCGTTGATGATCACGGCACCCGAGGGATGCACGATCTTGTTCATGCGCATGCTTGCTACTGGCGCTCCCTCGAGCCCAGCAGCGATAGCCTCAAGGTCCACACCGAGGGCGACCCCCACAGCCGCCGCGGCCAGCGCGTTCAACACGTTCATTCGCCCAGGGACGTGCAGGCGCATCGGTTGGCGTGCGCTGCCAGTACAGAGGGTGAAATGCGTCTGACCATCTTTGCTCAGGCGGATCCGCTCGCCGCGGACATCGGCGTGCGCGTCGAGGCCAAAGGTCAGAAGGCGACCGCGGGCCCTTGAGAAGAGGGGGGTGAGATACGGATCATCTCGGTTGAGGACGGCCACTCGATCCCCATTGAGAAATGGCAGAAGCTCCCCCTTTGCCTCGGCGACCTCCTCTACCGATCCGAGAAACTCCAGGTGAGCCTCCCCGATGTTCGTGATCACCCCCACATCCGGTTCCGCCATCTCTGCCAGCCGATGGATCTCGCCCCGCGCATTCATCGCGAGCTCCAGAACCGCGACTTGGTGGTCCTCTCGGAGCCGGAAGAGGGTCAAGGGGACGCCGACCAGATTATTGAGATTTCCTGAAGAGACCAGGACACGATACCCTTGCCGGAGGACAGCACCCGTCATCTCTTTGGTGGTCGTCTTTCCGTTGCTCCCCGTAATCGCCACGACCCGTATCGGAACCTGTCTCCGCCAGAGATTCGCAATTTGACCTAACGCCCATTGGGTATCTTCCACCTGGATCACGACGAAATCCGGCGGCAGAGGGATCTTGGGGGGAGAGGAAACCACACACCCCAAGGCCCCTCTCGTCAGGGCTTGTGGCAGGAAGGCTAGGCCATCGAAGGTCTTGCCCTTGAGGGCGACGAACAGATCGCCAGCCTCGAGCGTCCGGGTGTCAGTGGAGAGACGCTCGATGCCCCGGTCTGGCAATCCAGCGACCAGGGTCCCCTTCGTAACCGCCACCACCTCCTTCACCGCAAGGACAGGCATCACACTCCCGTTATCCAACAACCACGTTCACGGTTCACACTCCAAAGTCCACCGTGCAATACCCGACCTCGCTAAGAGCGAGGAGGGGGTTCCTTCCGAGGCAGGCGCCATCTGGCTTGCGGCGGCCAGGGTCCCGCCGCCGCAGCGTAGCGTAGGCGGGGGTGGCCCGCACGAGCGAATTACAACGCCTTAGCATGCGTAACGTTGCCTCCGCGCATCAAGTCCGTGAAGAATGTGGCGCCGCCGAGGAAGGTCCCTCCGAGCTCTTGGTTCACTGAACACAGCTCGTAAGATTTCGAATTTCGAAATTGTACGGTCATCGGTCATTGTTTACTGGTCGTATCCCATTTGCCTCAGGATCTGCCGAGCCACCTGTCGGTCATCGAAGGGAATTACCTCTTTCCCGATGGTCTGTGTTCTCTCATGTCCCTTGCCAGCAATAAGGACAACATCGCCCGGCCTGGCCTCCTTTAACGCCGCCTCGATTGCCTCCCCCCGATCGACGGCCACGGTGGTTTTTTCTGCGGCCCCCGGGACTCGCCTGACGCCTGCCTCGATCTCCTCCACAATGGCTCCGGGCGGTTCGCTCCGAGGATTATCGGAGGTGAGGAACACCCGGTCGGCTAAGCGTGCGGCTGCCTCGCCCATCACGGGGCGCTTCTTCCGGTCCCGGTCGCCACCGCAGCCAAACAGGACCATGAGACGAGCCGGGGAGAGTTCCTGCAATGCCCGCAAGACCCATTCGAGGGCATCGGGTGTATGGGCATAATCCACGACGACTTCAAAGGGCTGTCCACAGACGACCGCCTCCAGGCGGCCCGGGATATGGCGGATCTTGGCCAGGGCCTCCACGGCCTCGCCAACGGGGATCCCCAGCACCCCGCCAACACCGACCGCCGCGAGCAGATTGTAGAGATTGTGGCGGCCAAGGAGAGGGGACCGAAGCTCACCTTCCCCCCAGGGGGTGTGGATGGTCGCCTGGATCCCTTGCAAAGCATACGTGGGACTCGCTGCGATCACATCGGCCTCCGCAGTGAGTCCATATGTGACAACTCGCCCATCCGTCAGCTCCCGGAGTCGCTTCCCTGCCGGATCATCCAGGTTGATAAGCGCTGTGCCGCCCTTTTCGCGGAGCATCGTAAAGAGCTGCGCCTTCGCCTCAAAATAGTCCTCCATCGTCGCGTGGAAATCGAGGTGATCTTGGCTCAGGTTGGTGAAGACCGCCACGTCAAAGGCGCACCCTTCAACCCGATGCAGTGCCAGGGAGTGTGAGGAGACTTCCATGACGGCGACATCCCCACCCTGCTCACGTATCCATCGGAGCAGTCCTTGCAGATCGGAGGCCTCAGGGGTTGTCCGGTCCGCCTCCCGGGAAATTCCGCGGCACCGATACTCGACCGTCCCGATCACTCCGGCCCGACGCCCGCCGGCTTCGAGCACCGCCTCTGACAGATAGGTCACCGTGGTCTTGCCATTCGTTCCGGTGATCCCGACAAGAGAAAGCTCACGAGACGGATTGTCGTAAAAGCGGGTCGCGAGGTGCGCCAGGGCCCGTCGAGAGTCAGCGACCTGAAGGATCGTTCCAGAGACCGATTCCCCTCCGACGGCTCGAATATCACGCTCAACCAGGAAGGCCACTGCCCCCCGGCGGACCGCCTCGGGCACGAAGAGATGCCCGTCGTGTTGCCCCCCCCGGATGCTCACGAAAAGGGAGTTGGGTCCGACCCGCCGCGAATCATACTCGACCGCGGCGATCCCTTGGTCGAGACCACCTTGCAGGAGGGCGTAGGGATATCTATCAATTAATTGTCGTAGGGGCTTCATCAGGCCTCTGGGCCACTTGCCCGGGACCGTTGAGGGTTTCGAGATAGCTCAATACCTCCCGGGCAATCTCGCCAAATGCTGGAGCCGCCACGGTCCCTCCCCAGGTGAACCGTTGCGGCTCGTCAATAAGGACAAGAATGGCAACGCGAGGGCTTTCGGCGGGAACGAAGCCGATGAAGGAGGCCACCACTTTGGTGCGGGAATAGCGGCCCGTGTTCTGATCGAGCTTTTGCGCTGTCCCCGTCTTTCCTGCCACCAGGATGTCGGGGAGCGCCGCAGCTTGGCCCGTCCCTCGCTGCACCACCTCGGTAAGCATCGACGCCAGCGTGTGCGCCGTCCGCGGCGAGATCACACGTCGGACCGGGAGTGGCTTGATCGCCTCCATGCGACCATCCGGATAGTGCACAGCCCTGACCACATGCGGTTGCATCAGGTGACCACCGTTGGCCACGGCCATGACGGCCCCGATGAGCTGCATCGGCGTGGCAGAGATTTCGTGGCCAATGGAGAGGGCACCGATAGAGACCTTGGACCAGTCACCCGGTCGGCGGATGAGGCCTGGGCTCTCGCCTGGCAGATCCACTCCGGTCGGCAGGCCAAAGCCAAAGCTGGTGATGTAGTTGTAGAAGAGATCCTTGCCCACCTTCATGCCGACTTTGACGGCCCCGACATTGCTGGAAAAGGCCACGACATCGCGGAACGTCATCCGTCCGTATTTCTCATGGTCTCGAATTTTCACCCCCGCCACCTCGATGACGCCATCTTCGCCGTGAAAGAGGTCCTCGGGCTTGACCATTCCCTCCTCTAAGGCGGCGGCAGCAAGAATCAGTTTGAAGGCAGATCCGGGCTCGTAGGGATCGGTGAGAGCTCGATTTCGACGGAACGCGGGGGAATAGCTTCCGTATCGATTGAGATCATACGAGGGGACGTTGGCCAGAGCCAGGATTTCCCCCGTTGCAGGATCCGCCACGATGACCGTTCCTGACTTCGCCCCGGAACGCTGGATCGCTGCGTCGAGTTCCCGCTCCGCCACATGCTGGATCACTTCATCAATGGTCAGATACAGGTCCGAGCCTGCACGGGTCTCCTCGGCTTCTCGAAAGACAACCCGTCCCAGGGCGTCGACCCGGCCGCGAAAGGACCGCCCCCCACCGGCCAAGAGGTGCTCGCATGCGAGTTCCACCCCTTCGAGTCCCTGGTCATCGAGCCCCGCAAAGCCAATGACGTGCGCAGCCAGGTTTCTTTTAGGATAATACCGTTTCCCCTCAGGAACAAGGCCAACCCCCGGAAGGGCTAACTTCGCGACGGCTTCCGCCCGCGCCGGATCGACCTTCCGTTGGATCCAGACGAAGGGTCGACCACTCCGAAGCTTTGCCTGAATCTTCCGGGCAGAAAGGTTCAGCACTTTGGACAATCGGGAGGCGGTGATGATGGGGTCATGAACCAATCCGGGGTGGGCATAGACCGACGCAACATCGAGGCTGATCGCCAAGGCCCGTCCGCGGCGGTCATAGATGGTCCCTCGTCTCGAGGAGACCGGGATGCGGCGCTCGTATTGTGTCTCGGCTCGCGTGCCGAGATCGTGATGCTGAACGATCTGAATGAAATAGAGCCGGGCACCTACAACGCCCAGAAAAACGGCGAGTCCCAGGGCGGGGATTACAACTCGTACGAGGGGTGGCTTCTCGACCTGAGGGATCATCGCGGCTCCTCCAGAAGGATGACCTGCCCGGGAACGGGATTCACCATGCCTAGCTTCCGGCGGGCCATCTCTTCCACGCGCCTCACGGAGCGGAGTCGGCCCAACTCCACTCCGAGTGCCTTTCCTTCCTGGATCAGGGTGATCCGCGCTGCCCGAAGCTGCTCTAACTGATAGCTCAAACGCACCACGTGCACATGCTGCCAGACGTAGAGAAGGAGGCCGCCCAAGAGAATGCCGCCGACGAAGAGTATCGGTTTCAGGTCACGCGAAAGCCTCTGCTTTCCCCGTCGAACCCGTACTCCAAAGGGCAGCTCCTGCTGCGTCGATGCTGCACGAACCCTAGGAGCCATCTCCTGCTTCCCGCCGCTCCGCGACCCGGAGCTTGGCACTGCGCGCGCGTGGGTTGCGTGTCATCTCTTCCGGTGATGGGGTGACAGGCCGCCGCGTGAGAATGCTGACACCGGGGACCGCCCCCGGCGCCGCGAGTCGCCGAAATAATTGCTTCACCACGCGGTCCTCCAGGGAGTGAAAGGCAATCACGCAGATCCGGCCGCGAGGTTTCAGGAGTCCTGTCGCCGTCGCTAATGCCGCCTCAAGCCCTTCGAGCTCATGATTCACCGCGATTCTCAGCGCCTGAAAGGTGCGGGTGGCCGGATGAATGCGTCGCGGCCAGAATCGCCGCGGAATCGCCCGGGCCACAATCTCGGCCAGATCTCGTGTTGTCTCCAAGGATCGCTGCTTTCGCGCCTTCACAATGTGCCGGGCAATCTGACGGGCCCACCGCTCCTCTCCATACTCACGGATAATCCATGCGAGCCTCTCCTCCGGAAGCTCGAAAAGCAATTCGTGGGCCGTGGGCTCACCACTGGCCCGGTCGATCCGCATATCCAAGGGACCCTCGACCTGAAAGCTGAACCCCCGACTTGGATCGTCAAGCTGGAGTGACGACACGCCCAGGTCGAACACGATCCCGTCGAATCCCTCTGGGTGAAGCACAGAAACCAGAGACGGGAGCTCACGGTAGTCGCCACGAATCAACCTCACTCGGTCGCCAAAGACTCGGAGCCGATCTGTAGCCACCGTAATGACCTCGGGATCCCGATCGATTCCAAGGAGCCGAGACGGCGGGCCTGCCGCCTGCAGAATGGCTGCGGCGTGCCCTCCACCCCCCACGGTGCAGTCCAAATACATGCCCTCCGGCTTTGGTTGGAGGCCGGCCAACACCTCGCGGACCAACACCGGGATATGCTCGATCCTCACCCCGCCACGGCGACTCGTTTCACCGCTAAATACCTAACTGAGACAATTTGTCGGCGATGTCCTCAAAGGTCACCGAATACGTCGTCAGGAACTGCTCCCACCGCTCCCGATCCCAAATCTCGATCCGATTCAGGGCCCCCACGATCACGACCTCGCGCCTGAGATTGGCCTTTTCCCGATGTTGGGGAGGGATCAAGATACGACCCTGCCCATCGACCGGGCACTCACTTGCCGCAGAGTAAAAAAGGCGCAGAAACGCACGAATATCCTTTTCGAAATTGCTTTGGTTCTGGATCTTTTCTTCAAGGCGGGCCCACACGTCGAGCGGGTACCCGGTGATGCAGGAGTCAAAGTCAGTCAGGACCAGGATGTTCTGTCCACGATCCTGTAAGGTCTGACGAAACCTGGAGGGAATGCTAAGCCGGCCCTTTTCATCGATCGTATGTGGGAACCGCCCTATGAATCGCATGGTGCCCCCACAGAAAGCAACTTTCGTACCACTTCATCCCACTATATCCCACCACGGGGCACACCATATCCATCCCGATCCACCCTGTCAAGCAAAATCCTATAGTTGCTGAGATTTTCTTCCGTTCGTGCGATAACCGCTTGATGTGGTAGAAACCATAGAAAGGAGGGACAAGATATAGGGGGGAGGACAAATGCCCGACGGGGCAGGACGAGGGTCGGGCAGAATACTCAGCTCATGCGGACGCCTTCAGCACGCGAACGGGCGCCTAAGGCCTTCATCATCAATACGTCGCGCTGATTTGGTTCTGCGCGTCCAACAGGACGATTGTGGGTTTGTGTTCCGCGACACGAGCCTCCTCGATCAGGCCGTAGGCGGCAATGATCAAAAGGTCGCCAGGATTTGCCAGCCGAGACGCCGCCCCGTTGACGGCTACCTTCCCCGACCCGGCGCCACCGGCGATCGCGTAGGTCTCAAACCGCGCACCGGTGTTCAGGTTATACACCTGGACCTGCTGGTAAGGAAAAATGTCGGCAGCAGCGAGGATCTCTTCATCAATTGCGATGCTCCCCTCGTAATGGAGATTCACCTCGTGTGTCACGGCGCGATGGATCTTGGAAACCAACATGATCCGATGCACTGTCGTCACCCCCTTCCTCAATGAATACCGATAAGATAATTGTCGATGAGCCGCGCCCTCGCGAAGCGCACTGCCAGCAAGGCAACGGCTGGGCCGTGAATCTTTTCAAGCGGCTCGAGCGTGTCCGGATCGCAGAGGGCAACATAGTCGATGGTGGCGGACGTTCCTTCTTGGATCATCCGCCGCATCCCCTCGACGATGTCCTGTGCATCCTGCTCGCCTGCCTTGATCTGCTCGGCGGCGCGGCACAACGCCTTGTAGAGCGCGGGGGCCTGCCGCCGCTCCTCGGGAGTCAGGTTCACATTGCGAGAGCTCATGGCAAGCCCATCGGGCTCGCGGACGGTGGGCAGCACAATGATCTCGATGTCCATATCGAGATCCCGGACCAGGCGCTCCACAATACGGGCTTGCTGATAGTCTTTCTGCCCGAAGTAGGCTCGGTTCGCCTTCATAATAAGGAAGAGCTTCGCCACCACCGTCGCCACTCCCCGGAAATGCCCGGGGCGGTACTGTCCCTCCCACCGGCGTGTGAGCCCTTTTACGTCAATAAAAGTGGCATACCCTTCCGGGTATATGCTCTTCTGCCCAGGGATAAAAACCAGATCGACCCTTTCCGCCTCTGCCTTGGCGAGATCCCCTTCGAGATCGATCGGATACGTCTCGAGATCCTCAGGCCGGTCAAACTGTGCTGGATTGACAAAGATGCTGACGGCGAGGATGGGGTTCTCCCGACGCGCCACCCGGAACAGGGAGAGGTGGCCTTCGTGCAGGTAGCCCATGGTGGGGACAAATCCGATTTCCGTCCCCTGCTGTCGCAGCGCCGTCACCCTGGCCTGCATATGTCGCGTATCGCGGATGATCTCCATCAGCGCACCTCAACCCCTGCCGAGGGTCTTGACCTGCCGATGCCGACGGGCCAGATGCTGTTCCCACCTGCGACTCTCAGTCTCATCGAGACCAAAACTGTGTGAGGGGCTTGGGAACTCTCCGTCCTTGACTTCCCGGACGTACTGGTGAAAGGCAGTCGTGATGGTTTCTTTTACGCTGGCAAAGCGCTTGACAAACTTGGGGGTGAAATCGTCGAAGAGACCCAGAAGGTCGTTGGTGACCAGCACCTGACCATCGCAGCACGACCCGGCACCAATCCCGATTGTCGGAATCCGGAGCTCTTTCGTGATAACCTCCGCCACCTGCCAAGGAATACTCTCGAGGACGAGGGCAAAGACCCCGGCTTCCTCGAGCCGTAGGGCATCCTCCAACACACGCTCGGCGGCCTTTGTGGTCCGGGCCTGAACTTTGAATCCCCCGAACTGATGGACCATCTGCGGGGTAAGCCCCAGGTGACCCATGACTGGGATGCCGACGCTGACAAGACGCCGCGTGAGATCACCCACCTCCCCTCCCCCTTCCAGTTTGACTGCTTGGGCGCCAGCCTCCTTCAGAAATCGACTTGCGTTCCTGATCCCCTCTTCCATACTGGCCTGGTACGAGCCAAAGGGCATATCAGCCACCAGCAGGGCCCGCCTGACTCCCCGGCCAACGGCTCGTACATGATGGAGCATCTCCTCCATGGTGACCGGCAGGGTGGTCTCATACCCAAGCCCCACCATGGCCAAGGAGTCCCCCACGAGAACGACCTCGATCCCCACCTCATCGAGCAGCCGGGCCATGGGGTAGTCATAGGCGGTGAGCATCGTAATCTTTTCACCGCGGTCTTTCATCTCGCGTAAGGTGACCGTCGTTACTCGCTTCGCCGTCACGATCGATCCCTCCTTTCTATTTGACGACCGCCGACCGATGACCGCAAAGACCCAGAAGCATTTGTCGGTCCTCGGATGTCGGTCGCCGGGTATCGGTCATCGAAAAAAAAGACCTCCCGGCCGTGCCGGGAGGTCCTCGGTTGTCCCCGTAATTATGACGCCGTCAGTGCACTTGCCACTCCCGACGGTTTCTGTTCAGGGTGGCTTTTCTGCCGGCTTTCGAGGTGTCCTATCCTGCCCGTCTCGGTCCGCTTAGGATCCAAGCGGGACGTAGTACTGCGTCCCCCGCTTCATCGACTGAATCTGTGTAACGAGATCGTCGAGGTCCTCCTTTCGTTTGACAAAGTCGATCTCCGTCGTATTGACCACCAGGAGAGGCGTCTCGGTGTAGTGAAAGAAAAAATGGTTATACGCCTCGGCGACGTCCTCGAGGTAAGTCCGGGGACTGTCCCGCTCGTATCCCCGCCCCCTGGTGGTGATCCTTTTATACAATGCCTCCACGTCCGCTTGCAAGTAAATTACGAAGTCGGGCTTGGGGATCCGGGCCTCGAGCAGGGCGTGGATCCTTTCATAGAGGGCGAGCTCGTGATCGTCTAACGTCAGATAGGCAAAAATCCGGTCCCGCGGGAAAAGGTAATCACTGACCAAGCGCTGCCGGAACAGGTCGAACTGTGTGAGCTCCTGCTGCTGGCGGTACCGGGTCAGGAGGAAATAGAGCTGGGTCTGAAATCCATACCGGCGCATATCCCGGTAAAAGTCCTTCAGAAAAGGATTTTCCTCGATCGCCTCCAGGACGGCTCGTGCCTGGAGGCGCTGGGCCAAGAGTTTGGCCAGCGAGGTCTTGCCGACCCCAATAGGCCCCTCCACTACGACATACTGCGGCTCGTACACGCCCATCATGGCGTCCCGTGTTCCCGGAGCGGTACGGAGACCCAGTCCCTGGCCACCACCCGCACTTCAGGCGTGGGGGGAAGGTGCTTCAGCAGATCCCCCACGGAGATACCAAGCCCTGGATGCACGAGATCGGGCTCGAGCTCGGCCAGCGGCTCGAGCACAAAGCGCCGGACATGCATCCGGGGGTGAGGGACCTCGAGGCTTGGCTCCGAGATGACCTGGGAACCATAGAAGAGCAGGTCGATGTCCACAATCCGCGCCTCCCCCGTTTTCCCCGTCCGCGAGCGCCCACAGGCCTCCTCGACGTGTACGAGGGTTTCCAAAACGTGCTGGGGGGTGAGGGAAGTAGCGACACCCACCACGCAATTGAAAAAC
>JBFHXD010000046.1:0-16820 GCA_041599135.1 Methylomirabilales bacterium (SeqCode)
ATCTCCTTGGGAATCGGGCTGTTGGTCGGCGCAATGGCCGGCTACTTCGGGGGGTGGATGGATGAATTCTTGATGCGTCTTGTGGATATCCTGCAAGCCTTTCCAGGGATTCTCCTGGCCATCGCCTTTGCAGCCATCTTGGGGCCAAGCATTACCAATGTCGTGGTTGCCCTCTCGTTGATCGGCTGGGTTGGGTACGCCCGGCTCGTTCGCGGTCAGATATTAGTGGTCCGTGAAATGGAATTTGTGGCAGCAGCGAAAGCCTTGGGGGGCCGGGACATGCGGGTGATCCTCCGCCATCTGATGCCGAATATCCTGGGACCCATTGTGGTCGAGGCGAGCTTTGGCTTCGCGGTGATGATAATCGCCGAGGCCAGCTTGAGCTTCATCGGGCTCGGCGCGCAGCCCCCGACCCCCAGCTGGGGTGCGATGCTCAATGAAGCGAGGCAGTATCTCTTGGTGGCCCCTCATCTGACGATCTTTCCAGGGCTGGCGATCGTGGCGACCGTAATGGGATTTAACTTTCTGGGAGACGGGTTGCGAGACATCTGGGACCCTAGGAGCGTGGGATGACTCTCAAACAAAAGATCGGTCAGCTTTGCATGTTTGGATTTGACGGCCCCGTGCCCCCCGCTTCCCTTCGCGGGTTCCTGCAAGAGTGGGGGCTGGGAGGCGTGATCCTGTTCGCATCAAACCTCAAGGATGCCCCGCAAATCCTGGATCTCAGTCGAGCACTCCAGGAATTGGCGGTCGGCCCTCCGCTTCTTATCGCGGTTGATCAGGAAGGGGGAAGAGTGTCGCGCCTGAAACCGCCCTTTACCCAGTTTCCTCCCGCCGCCCGTATGGGGGCGCTGGGGTCCGAGGAGCTTGCCCGAACGGTGGGCGGTGTGATCGGGAAAGAGCTGCGGGCGGTCGGGATTAACCTGGATTTTGCCCCGGTTTTGGATGTGCATACCAACCCGGACAATCCTGTGATCGGTGACCGGGCTTTCGCCGCAGATCCTGCTGTTGTCGCGCGGATGGGCATTGCGTTTTTCCACGGACTTGAGGCGGAAGGGGTCTTGGCCACAGGAAAGCATTTCCCTGGCCACGGGGACACCTCGACCGACTCGCACCTGGACTTGCCGGTCGTCCATCATGCGAAGGATCGGCTCGAGCGCGTGGAACTGTACCCCTTCCGCCGGGCCATTCAGGCTGGACTGTCGATCCTGATGACCGCCCATGTGCTGTGTCCCGCCCTCGATCCAGAGGTTCCGGCGACCCTGTCCTCTCTCGTTCTGACCCAACTACTTCGGAATGAAATGGGCTTTGCAGGAATCATCGTGAGCGACGATTTGTCGATGGCCGCTATTGCGGGACACTGGTCGATCGAGGAGGCGGCCTGTCGCTTCATTGAGGCTGGCGGCGACCTGATCTTGATGGCCGAGGATAGCCGAGCGCAACAGGCAATTCTTGATGCACTCCTTCATGCGATGCAGTCGAACCGCCTCTCTGAGTCCCGGCTTGATGCGAGCCTGGACCGGATCCTGAAAGTGAAGAAAAGGCTCGCTTCGTTCGATCACACAGATAAGGAGGCGCTGGGCGTGATCGGCAGGGCAGAGCATCTCGAACTGGCCCGATCGTTACAGCGGCATGTCGCCGGGTAGCAGATGTTGAGCGGGAATTCTCGATTGCGCAAAAGGAAAAAAGTCGGGAAGAAGAAAAAGAAAAAAAGACCGTCAGTCCGGTTGCCGGTCGCACCGCCGTCACGGCGTCATGAGCCAAAGACGGCATATCGGCGACAGCGAGAGAAGGGGCGCCTCCGCCGAGAAAAGCACAACCTCCAGGGGACGCACGGGTGAGAAATGCGTGGCGGTTTTGTAAGTGGGCGTCTGTACTCCTTATCACCGGAGGAATCATCGGTGTATTCCTCGCTGATAACACGTATGCCCTCCGGACGAAGTACGCCATCCCACGTGCTGTCTTCAACATTGGCATAATCGAGCGGTTTGAGATTGACATCGCCCCCAGATACGTTCCTTGTGGCCTTAACTAACAGCGTAGCCTTATAAATTCTTCCCCCGTCCACGGCTCAGTGATGATAGGTGTTTTCCCGCGGGAAATCTTGGCACTTTCTCCGATACAAAAAACAGGGTCGCCCCCGATTTGGGCTGACCGATGGTGCTCCGAGATGCTCGTGGTACGGGGTGTTCTGGTACCAAGAGACATCTAAAAATTGATGGCGATCTCTGCCCCGAGAACGAGCGCATCAGGGATGTTACTTGTGCCACTGGGTTTAATGATGTATTCCACGTCGGGCACCAATTTAAGCCACGGCGCGAGTGCGATTTCGTGCGCCCATTCCAATACCATCTCGAAGTCCTGGCCGCTGAGATCGTCGCTGAAGCTCCCATAGGCTAGCCCGAACGCCGTCGTATCGTTGTCGCGTCCCGGAATGAGCCCGTGATACACCAGACCAGTATAGAAATAGAATGGCAGCGTGTTTCTGTCCGACGGGGCGAAGGTGAACGCCGCGAATGGCCACAGGCCCTGATCGCTCTCTGGGCCGCCCTCACGATACACCATCTGGTCGAGCAGCACGTAGAGACCGTAATTACCTGCATGTATTCGAAGCGGGTTGGAGAGATCCGTAAAATCCTCGGAATCATAGTATGCCCCGATTTTGTAGTTTCCGGGCAGCCCGGAGGAGCCTTTTTCCTGATTGTGTATGTAGCCGATTTCACCGATCGCGAGGACGTCACCGCTAAAGCTGAAGTCAACCCCGTGCGCGCTGTCCCGGCCGAGCGAGGGGTCGCTGTTGTATGCGCCCCCCATCACGTAAAATCTCTCGACCGGTTTAGCCCTCACACGGATTCCCCAAGTCGTCACGGGATAGGTGGTAAACGAGGGGATGTTGATCGGAACGCTCTGGGGGTTGCCGTTCATAGCACTGCTCACGAAGTGATAGTAAAAGGGCGAGGTCAGGAAATCGTCGCCCGTGGCGAGGCGACCCGCGCGGATGTTCAAATCGCCGGCGAAGAGGGACTGTTCCAAGGAGAGCCCGGCGAGCCGCACAGAATCGCCCGCGAAAATTTGAGAGACGGGGATGATGTTGCCAATATCTTCCTCCGAAAGATCGCGTCCAGAGGCCCACGACGCCGAAACCTCGAACTCTAATCCCTTCAGGTTCGCCAATTTTTCTAGCTCAAAGAGAGTAATGACATCGAGCCTGCCGGCGTATGCGATGGCCTGATCGATACCCCCGACCGGGTTGCCCAAAATGTCTGTGACGTAGGCGGCCGTTGCGGTGATTCCAGAGTCGACAAGCTTGTCGCGCTTGTCGCGCACGCCAGGCCAGTTATCTGTCATATATATCTGCTCGTCCCAGAATTTCCATCCAGCGGGAGGCCGCTTGGCCGGCCAGGAAACATGGGCACCTTCGGATTGCAGTGCGATCCCGGCGGACAGGGTTCCGAGCACGAATAAGGCATGGAGAATGCGCCTCGATCTCTTCAGAGTGTTTTCAGACTTC
Source organism: Methylomirabilales bacterium (SeqCode) (assembly GCA_041599135.1). Classification (GTDB taxonomy): domain Bacteria; phylum Methylomirabilota; class Methylomirabilia; order Methylomirabilales; family CSP1-5; genus CSP1-5. The sequence goes on from JBFHXD010000046.1 coordinate 3,512, forward strand.
CATAGCTGATAGGTTTGTTTTAGGAAAGCAAAGTTCATGGTCTCATGAGACTGTCGGACCACACCTAAATCACCTGCTTAGCGTACCCGATGCCCTAGCCTCAGCGGCGCTCAATGTCAACATGTACATAGGCAAATCTAATTTAAATATTAGTTTAGGCTAAATTCTTAAACTACAGCCGTGCTCGGGAAAGGTCAAGACAATTCGAAGTTGTGGACGGCGTGGGTTATGCCCGATACAATCAGCGGGCCATTGCTGACCGAAAAGGATTGGCGGGCTGACAGCTGGCCGTTGACTGCCGACCGCTGATCGCTGCGTGGAGCGTGCTGTGGGGAAAAAGGGAAGTAAGCGATTGCGGTTTGTGGTGCACGAGCACAAGGCGACGCGTCTGCATTACGATTTCCGGCTCGAGATGGGTGGGATCCTCAAGTCATGGGCGGTCCCGAAAGGCCCCTCGATGAATCCGGCAGAGAAGCGGCTCGCAGTCATGGTGGCAGATCACCCCTTGGTCTACGCCGACTTTGAAGGAATCATCCCTGAGGGGACCTATGGCGCGGGACCTGTGGTGGTATGGGATGAGGGAACCTATGTCCCTCTCGAAGAGGACCCCGTTCGAGGGATCAAGGCCGGAAAGCTTGCCTTTGAGCTCCGGGGCAAAAAGCTCGAGGGAGGCTTTGCCTTGGCGCTGATGAAAGGGCGCGGGACCGGGAAAGAGTGGTTGTTAATGAAGAAGAAGGACGCCCACGCCGACCCAAAATGGAAACTTGAAACAGCCCTCACCCCACAAAGGCTCGAACGGCTCACGGTCAAAGTCCCCCCTTGTGACACCGAGTGACTTGTCAAAGAATGGTCAGCGATGAGGTTTAGCAACATCCGAGTGAAACCGGGGATGCTCGCTGAGGTCGATGTAGGCAACCTTCAGGTGATCGATGTCGCGGTGAGCCACATCCAGCATAACGGAGACCTGGCCTTGTCCCACGCTCTCTGGGAATTCACCCAGACGGTCCTGGAAAGCCGCGAGGTGGAAGAGACAACGCGGAGAGACATTATCGAGCAGCTGTCCTTTCTCTCCGACCAGGTCTTGACAGACCAGCATCAAAAGCAGCGTGCGGTTTCGCACACCGCCTTGGTCGATTTGGAAAGGACGGCATCACGTGTCCCAGAACTGGCCCTCGTGTGGAAAACACTCGAGCCGCTATTGCAGCAAGCCATTTCCTGAAGGATCTCACAGTTAAACGCTGGAACTACCGAAGTATGGCATGCAGGAGTTGGTTGAGATGGGGACTGCCTTTAGCCTCGATCACGTCGTCGTCCTCGTCGAGAATCTGGCCGCGGGAACAAAGGATTTCGAAGCATTGGGCTTCACGGTGATCCCCGGGGGTGAGCATCCGCGCGTAGGCAGCCACAACGCACTGATCGCCTTCGCGGATGGCAGCTATCTCGAGCTGATTGCGTTCAAGCACCGATCGTCCCCGCCGCATGTCACAATTGCAAAACACGTCCGCGCCGAGGACTTGAAGGCCGAACAGATTTCACCTGCCGAGCGTCATATGCGATCCTGGGAAACGGCCGGTGAGGGATTGGTGGACTTTGCGCTCGTTCCCCGGGTGATTGAAGATGCGATTGCGGGAGCGGCCAGACGAGGGCTCACCCTCGAAGGTCCGCTGCCCGGCGGCCGATTACGGCCCGACGGCCAACAGGTCTCCTGGCAATTTGGGATTCCCGATGCGTTTGACCTTCCCTTCCTCTGTGCTGATATAACGCCGAGGTCGTTGCGCGTACCGCATGGCGCCGCCTGGGAACACCCCAATGTGGTAACGGGGATCATGGGAATTCTGGTTTTGGTGACTGCCCTTGATATCAGTGTCGACCGATATCGAGCACTGCTAGACGCCGAGCCTGTCCAAGGATTCGCCTTCCCTTGGCCGGAATCCCGGACCGTGGACTTTCCCCTCGGGAGCACGGTCATTTCATTAGCCGAGCCAGTAAGGCAAAGCGGCCCCCTGTGGGACCACCTAAATAGGTCTGGCGAGGGGCCCATTGCCCTCACACTGCAGACCAGTGACCAGGAAAGGAGAGGCGTCCTGGATCCGATCCGTACGCACGGCGCGCGGATCGAGATGGTTTTCGAATGAGATTTCGCCGGACAAAAGCTCCTCCGGGTCCCCGCGGCTATCCGCTCCTCGGCCTGTTGCACAAGGCGTGGCAGGACCCCCCTCGGTTCTTCCTTGACGCGGCACTTCGGTATGGCGAAGTCGTCCGCCTGAGGATGGGTGTTCACCGTGCGTACCTGCTCAGTCATCCAGAGCACATCAAACACGTGCTGCAGGACAACTTCCTGAACTACGTCAAGAGCCCTCCAAGGATTGAAAAGATCAAACCGTTATTCGGTGAGGGACTTACCACGAGCGAGGGAGAGGCATGGCGTCGCCAGCGTCACTTGATACAGCCAGGCTTTCACCGCGAGCGGATCGCGGGATTGACCACTGCCATCACCGATGCCGCGACGGCGATGGTGGACCATTGGCGCACCATGGCTGCAAAGCCAATCGATGTCGCGGCCGAGATGTTGCAGCTCACGCGGGGTATCGCCCTGAAAGCGCTCTTCAGCACAGACCTCAAGAACGAGACAGCCGCGGTGGACCGTGCCTTGACTATCGTGCTCGAGCACATCAACCGCACCGCGTGGGCCTTAATCAACCTGCCCGAACGCCTCCCGACGCTGCGAACCCGTCGGTTCCAGCATGCCCTGTCTGTGCTCGACACGTTCGTGTATCGCATGATCGCCGAACGCCGCGACAACGGAAGAGGCAATGACGACTTGCTGGCGATGCTGCTCAATGCGCGCGATGAAGAGACCGGCGAAGGCATGAGTGATAGGCAACTGCGGGATGAGGTGATGACGATGTTCGTCGCAGGGCATCAGACCACGGCAAACGTCCTGGCGTGGACCTGGTATTTGCTTTCCAAAAATCCCGAAATTGAACGCCGGCTCCAGGCGGAGCTCGTGCGCGTCCTTGGCAACCGTACTCCGACCTACCGAGACGTCCCCCAACTCACGTACACACGAATGGTAATTGAAGAAGCGATGCGGCTGTACCCGCCCACCTGGATTACGGCACGCCGACCGGTTGAGGCCGACACGATCAGTGGCTACCATATCCCGGCAAACTCCGTCGTGCTGCTGAGCCCATATGTGACTCACCATCACCCGACCTTCTGGGAAAGCCCTGAGGGCTTTGATCCTGATCGCTTTACACCAAAACAGGTCGCTGAACGTCCCCGGTACGCGTACTTCCCCTTTGGGGGTGGGCCACGGGTATGCGTTGGCAGAAGCTTGGCCCTCGTGGAAGCGCAGTTAATCGTCGCCACGGTCGCGCAGAAGTACCGTCTCGTTTTGGTGCCCGGGTATCCTGTCGAACCTCAAGCGATGATGACGCTGCAACCACGACATGGCGTGCTGATGACGCTGCACAAACAACAAACCTAACGATCGTGGCACACGCGTAAACCTTACCCAGGAGGAGAGCGTCTATGAGTATTCAACAGTTCTTTCGGTCCCTAGGCGAACACCTGCAAACGGGTGCAGGTATCAAAACGGTGTATGGAGATCGCGTCGTCGTTGAAGGCAAAACAATCATTCCTGTGGCCCGGATCGCGTATGGGTTCGGTGGGGGGTCCCGAGCAAAAAAGCGGGGTGCAAGCGAAGAACAAAAAGAAGGTGAAGAGAGTGGCGGTGGTGGCGGGTTTTCGGCCAGTCCCGTGGGAGTGGTTGAGATAACCCCGGAACATACGCAGTTCATTTCTATTGGGGACGAAAGACGAATGGCTTGGACCTTGATTATCGGGCTTTTCGTGGGAATTTTCCTAGGGAGGAGGCGATCGAGGACGTAGGAAAAAGTGGCATAGAGAAATCCCGGAGGCACAGCATAGAATTTTTCCCAAAGCGAAAAACGGGTCAGCACCCTGATTCACATTAATTACATTCACGTCTTGAGATAATTCCTTTCTACGTGTATCGTTGGGCAAAATTGGCATTGCGTACAGGCCACGGTTCAGACCACTGAGGGCTAATACTCGTGTGCAGAGAATGGGGATGAGCTCATGGATAACGGATACCTCGTGATCGTCCTTCATCTGATCCTCAGCGTCATTGCTGGCGGCGTCATTGGGCTGGAGCGTACCTACCACGGGCGTCCCGCGGGTTTCCGCACCCACACCCTGGTCTGTGCCGCCTCGACCCTGTTGATGTTGCTCGTGGTGTTCCACAAGAAGATGATCCCAGGCATGTCCATGGATTTGGTCCGGATCGATCCGACCCGGATGGCCCAGGGCATCATGACCGGCATCGGGTTTCTCGGTGCCGGCGTGATCATGAAAGAAAGGCTGACGATCAGGGGGCTGACGACCGCTGCATCCATTTGGATGACCGCTGCCATTGGGATCGTCATCGGCTTGGGGTTTTACTTTGCTGCCATGGCCGCCATTATCGTGGCACTGGTCACCTTGTCTTTATTTCGGTGGATTGAGCGGGTGCTTCCATCCTTCCAGTATGCCGGCCTCTCCATCAGTACTATGAGCACAGATCCCATGCCCGAGGAAAAGCTCGGTCACCTCCTTGAGAAGCACAAAATCAACGGCGTGAATACCAGCTATCAACTGGAAGAAGGGGGAAAAGTGTTCCGGTATCAGATGGTCATTCGGACGCGAAACGTCGATGCCTTTCGGCGTCTCGCTGACACGTTACGTCAGATGCAAGAAGTGCGCGAATTCAGCATTACACCGACGGGTGACTGAGCATGCCTCTCTCATTCACACCAGGCCACTTCTCTCTCCTGTTGATTTCCTTGATCCTCGTATTACTGCCCTGTCCAATTTTGTCACATCGAAAATCCGCATTTCTAAAACGCTGTTAGGAAATCCTTGACACCCCTTCCCCTGTGGACACAGAATAGACCTGTCCAGCAGATGCGAGGGAAAAATTGGCGACATCAGGGATTTCCCGATGTCAGGGATGGAAATTTCCCTGATGAAAAAATTAGATCGATCCCTGATTTACAGACATAGAGTAATCAACTTACATAGCGTTTGAAGTGGCCGGATTTGAAACGCGAGATTGAAGGAGACTGCCGTGTGCGGGGCACAGGGTGATGCACTCGCGAGCCTTGCCACTCGGGCCCTCGAGTTTGTGCGAGACGGCGCCGTCGTGGGGCTCGGCACTGGCCGGGCTGCGACGGCGTTTCTCCGCGCGCTCGCCGACCGCGTGCGGCAGGGGCTCGCGATCAAGGGGGTGCCCACATCCGAGGAGACGGCGCGCCTTGCGCGCGAGGAGGGGATTCCGCTCGCTGGGCTCGACGAGGGTCCCATTGACGTCACCGTGGACGGGGCTGACGAGGTCGACCCCCAGCTCAATCTGATCAAGGGGTATGGGGGTGCACTGGTACGTGAGCGAATCGTGGCGGCTGCCTCCCGGATGCAGGTGATCCTCGTGGACAACTCCAAGCTCGTCTCCATACTGGGTACGAGGGGCCGCCTCCCCGTCGAGGTCATCCCCTTCGCGGTTCCCCTCTGTATCGGGCGCCTCAAAGAACTCGGGTGCCAGCCGACGGTTCGCCTCGTGGAGGGAAAACCCTTTGTCAGTGACAACGGAAACACAATTCTCGACTGTGCGATCGGACCCCTTGAGGCCCCGGCGGCCTTCGATAACAAGATCCGGATCATTCCTGGAGTGGTTGATACGGGGATGTTCCTGGGGACGGCCCACACCGTGCTGGTGGCAGAGGGGGGCACGGTCCGGGAACTGACGCGAAAGGAGAAATAAGGACATGACCACCGTCAAACTCGCCCCATCGATTCTGGCCGCCGACTTCGGTCGCCTGGGGGAGCAGGTCGCCGAGGCTGAGGCGGCTGGGGCTGACCGCATCCATGTGGACGTCATGGATGGACACTTCGTCCCCAACATTTCCATTGGGGTTCCCGTAGTACGCTCACTCCGCAAGATTACCCGTCTCCCCCTCGAGACGCACCTCATGATCGCCGATGCCCCCCGCTACTTGGCGCCATTCGCCGAGGCCGGGTCAGATACCCTGATTGTCCACCAGGAGGTCGTCACTCATCTGCACCGGGCGGTGCAGCAAATCAAGCAGCTCGGGCTGCGGGCGGGGGTCGCCATCAACCCGGCCACTCCCGTCGCACTGCTCGAGGACATCCTCGACGACTTGGACCTCGTGCTGGTGATGACGGTGAACCCGGGCTTTGGCGGCCAGAAGTTCATCTCGTCGACGCTCACGAAGATCCGCCGCGCCCGCGAGCTCTTGGCCGCGCGGCGGATTCCGGCTGATCTTGAGGTGGACGGCGGTATCGAACCGGAGACCGCAGCCCAGGTGGTCGCCGCCGGAGCCAACATTCTCGTGGCAGGCACTGCCATCTTCGGACAGCCGGACGGCGTCGCGGCGGCGACAGAGCGGCTGCTCAAGAGCTGTGCTGGCGTGACATAAGCCGCAAGGGAAACCGTGCCCAGTGCTCCCACGAAAAAGTCAAAGGAGGAATTGATGAGCACGCCCCTGTCCCCTAAAGAGCTGCAATTGATGGATGCCTACTGGCGGGCAACCAATTATCTGTCCGTCGGGCAAATCTATCTCTATGACAATCCGTTACTCAAGGAACCGTTAAAGCTGGAACACGTCAAGCCGCGGCTGCTCGGCCACTGGGGGACCACCCCGGGACTGAACTTCATCTACGTGCATCTGAATCGCGTGATCAAGAAGTACGATCTGGACATGATTTACATCTGCGGCCCAGGTCATGGTGGGCCGGGTATGGTCGCCAACACCTACCTGGAAGGAACCTATACTGAGCTATACCCCAACATCTCCCAGGACGCCGAGGGGATGCAACGGCTGTTCAAGCAATTCTCCTTCCCCGGAGGAATCCCCAGCCACGCGGCGCCCGAAACTCCCGGCTCCATTCACGAGGGGGGCGAGCTCGGCTATGCCGTCTCTCATGCGTATGGCGCGGCCTTCGACAACCCCGACCTCATCGTCGCCTGCGTGGTGGGGGATGGTGAAGCCGAAACGGGCCCCTTGGCAACGGCCTGGCATTCGAACAAATTTCTGAACCCCGTCGCTGATGGCGCTGTGTTACCCATCCTGCATCTGAATGGCTACAAAATTGCCAATCCGACGGTGCTGGCCCGGATCAGCCATGAGGAACTGGAAAGCTTGTTCGTTGGCTATGGCTACAAGCCCTTTTTTGTCGAGGGCTCTGATCCCGAACCCATGCACCAGTTGATGGCCGAAACCCTGGATACCGTGATTTCTGAGATCAGAGCCATCCAGCACGAGGCGCGCACGAAGCGCAACGGCCAGCGACCTCGGTGGCCGATGATTATCCTACGAACCCCCAAGGGCTGGACGGGGCCGAAGGAAGTCGATGGCCAGAAGACCGAGGGTTACTGGCGGTCACACCAGGTGCCTTTGTCCGAGATGGCAAAGAAGCCGAATCACGTCAAGCTGCTCGAACAATGGATGAAGAGCTACCGGCCCGAAGAACTCTTTGACGAGATCGGAAAACTGATTCCAGGGCTTGCCGAGCTCGCGCCCAAGGGGCATCGTCGGATGGGTGCCAACTCCCACGCCAACGGCGGCATCCTGCTCAAAGATCTCAAGATGCCCGATTTCCGAAACTATGCGGTCGATGTTCCCAAACCCGGGACCGTGTTTGCAGAGGCGACCCGGGTGATGGGCCGCTTCCTCCGCGATGTGATGAAGCTCAACATGGAGACCAAAAATTTCCGGGTGTTCGGCCCGGATGAGACCGCCTCGAATCGTCTCAGTGCGTTATTCGAAGTGACGAATCGGACGTGGGCGGCTGAGACGATCCCTGAGGATGACCACCTGGCTCTGGACGGTCGGGTGATGGAGATCCTTAGCGAACATACTTGCCAAGGCTGGCTGGAGGGGTACCTCCTCACCGGGCGCCATGGCTTCTTTTCCACCTACGAAGCCTTTGTCCACGTCGTGGACTCCATGTTCAATCAACACGCCAAGTGGCTCAAGGTGACCAGAACAGAGATTCCGTGGCGGCGTCCGATTGCCTCCCTCAACTATCTGCTCACCTCGCACGTCTGGCGGCAGGATCACAACGGGTTTTCACACCAGGACCCCGGGTTTATCGATCATGTGGTGAACAAAAAAGCCGAGGTGGTTCGGGTCTACCTTCCCCCCGATGCCAATACCCTCCTTTCGGTGACTGACCATTGCTTACGGAGTCGCGACTATGTCAACGTCATCGTGGCGGGGAAGCAACCCGCCTTGCAGTATCTCACCATGGATCAAGCGATTAAACACTGTACAGCCGGCATTGGAATCTGGGAATGGGCGAGCAATGATAAAGGTGTTGAGCCCGATGTGGTCATGGCCTGCTGTGGCGATGTTCCCACCTTGGAAACGCTGGCGGCCGTAAGCATCCTGCGTCAGCACGTTCCCGAGCTGAAAATTCGAGTGATCAACGTGGTCAACCTCATGAAGCTCCAGCCGCAGGAAGAGCACCCCCACGGCCTGTCGAATAAGGACTTTGACGCCCTCTTCACCACCGACAAGCCGATCATCTTTGCATTTCACGGCTACCCATGGCTGATCCACCGCATGACCTACCGTCGGACGAACCACAAGAATCTCCATGTGCGGGGATACAAGGAAGAGGGGACGACCACCACGCCCTTCGACATGGTGGTCCTGAACGATCTGGATCGGTTCCACCTGGTGGCCGATGTGATCGACCGGGTGCCAAAGCTGGGGTATATCGCGGCGTATGCCAAACAGGCCATTCGTGACAAACGCATCGAGCATAAGGAGTACATTGCCACATACGGGGATGACATGCCCGAAATTCGCAACTGGACCTGGACTGAGGCCTGATGCTTCCCAGTCTCGGGTCAAAGGACTGAGAGATGAGACGGACGTAACGTATGCCTGCGGACGAACAGAGAATTTATGTGGTCCGGCACGGAGAGACCGAATGGACGCTGAGTGGGCAGCACACCGGGGTCACCGACATCCCGCTCACCGAAAATGGCCGCAAGACCGCGAAGCTGTGGCAACCCGTACTCGCCAGGGAGTCGTTCACGTTGGTCCTGACGAGTCCGCTCCAGCGTGCCAGAGAAACCTGTGAACTGTCCGGGCTGGGTGACCAGGCAGACGTCGATGCAGATCTCGTGGAATGGAATTACGGGGAGTATGAGGGTTTGACCGCCCCGCAGATCCATGAGAAGGCGCCGGATTGGATGATATTCGCCGACGGCGCCCCCGGTGGGGAGACCCCTACACAGGTGGCTGCCCGCGTCGACCGCGTCATCGCCAGGGTCCGCGCGGCAAAGGGCAATGTTGCCATCTTCGCGCACGGACACTTCCTTCGGGTGTTCGCCGCGCGGTGGTTGGGGCTGTCCGTCGCTGACGGTCGATACTTTCTTCTGGATCCGGGCACGCTGGGCATCCTCAGCTACTACCGGGGCATCCCCGCAATGTGGAGATGGAATGCGCAGCCTATGGTGTGACCAGATAAGATTGAGACTGGAAGTAGACCCCTGAGTGATACAGGGAAGTGATTCAGGAGGAGACGTGAGCCACACTCGCACAGAGAATCCCATCACGAAAGAAAAGTTTGATGCGGTCCTCTTCGACCTTGACGGCGTCCTGACAGCCACCGCCAAGGTCCATGCCGCCGCTTGGAAGAAGATCTTTGACGAATACCTACAAAAGCGGGCGACGGAGCACAACGAACCGTTCCGGCCTTTCGATATCCAAAGCGATTACAGGCTGTACGTGGATGGGAAGCCGCGCTACGACGGCACACGGGACTTCCTCGGATCACGTGGAATCCACCTTCCCGAAGGGACCCCGGACTCGCCTCCGGGGGACGAAACGGTGTGCGGCCTGGGAAACCGCAAGGACAAAATAATCCAGCAGGTTATCGAGTCGGACGGTGTCGAGGCGTACGAGGGTTCCGTGGCCTTGGTCCGACATCTGCGCAGCCAAGGGATCAAGACCGCGGTTGTGACGTCGAGCCACCACGGCGGACCGGTTGTTGAAGCCGCGGGCATCGGGAATCTCTTCGATCTGCGGGTCGATGGCAACGTTATTGATCAGCTAAAACTGGCTGGCAAGCCGTCCCCTGATGCGTATCTCAAGGCAGCGGAACAACTCGGCGTGGAGCCCACGCGTGCGGTGGTCGTCGAGGATGCGCTCTCCGGGGTTCAGGCTGGTCGCAACGGAGGCTTCGGGCTCGTTATTGGCGTGGCTCGACACGACAATGCCGACGAGCTCACAGCACACGGCGCCGACATCGTCGTGAGCGACCTCGGCGAATTGCTCAGTTAAATCCCGCCGGCCTCACAGGTGCGAATGTCGATCGTACCCGTGATGACGGGAAGAGACGGAAGTCGAGCTGAATCTGGGAGAGAGAGGACCAATGATGCCTCGTGAAGTGGTAAACCGTCCCGAGTATGTGTACCCAGCCGATGAATGGAGGCTCGTAGAAAAGCAGTTCTATCCTTCCTTTCTGGCGGCAGCCGAAACGCTCTTTTCCACGGCCAACGGGTACCTCGGGATGCGAGGAAACTTTGAGGAAGGCGCTCCCGTCTTCCAGAGCGGCACTTTCGTGAACGGATTTTACGAGTCGTGGCCGATCGTCTACGGCGAAGTCGCCTACGGGTTTGCCACAACGGGCCAGACGATCGTGAACGTGCCAGATGGCAAAATCATCAGGCTATACGTCGACGACGAGCCGTTTTATCTGCCGACGGCGAATCTGGTCAGTTTCGAACGCGCCCTCAATATGAAGTCCGGGACCCTCGACCGGGAAATCCTGTGGGAGACGCCGGCGGGAAAGCGAGTGTCCATCAAATCGCGCCGGCTCGTGTCCTTGCAGCACCGGCACCTGGCAGCGATCTCCTATGAGGTCACCGTTCTCAATGCAGGGGCACCGGTTGTCATTTCGTCGGAGATAATCAATGAGCAGCCAGATACCATCGATCAAGCCACGTATGGCGACCCGCGGCGTGCCAAGGGCTTTCGGGATCGGGTGCTTGTGTGCACGGTGAACACCGTTCGTGATCGTCGTATCGTGCTGGGTTACACGACAACCAACAGTAAGATGCGTTTGGCTTGCGGTATCGAGCATGCGTTCGATACGGAATGCCCGCATGCATACGAGAGCAAGTGCTCAGAGGATTTGGGCAAGATCGTGTTTTCTATCGACGCGAAACCCGGGCTTCCCATCCATCTCACCAAGTACATAGCCTACCACACGTCCCGGCGGTCACCACCGGAAGAGCTGTGCGAGAGGACGGAGCGCACGCTGGACCGAGCCGTGAGTCATGGTTTCTATGAGCTGCTCGAGGGGCAGCAGCAATGCCTGGATGATTTCTGGCGAAGGAGTGATATCCACGTGAGTGGCGATCCGGCCGTGCAGCAGGCGCTTCGCTTCAACCTGTTTCAAATTATCCAGGCGGCGGGCAGAGCAGAGGGCGCGGGCATGCCGGCCAAGGGGCTCACCGGCCAAGGCTACGAAGGTCATTACTTCTGGGATGCCGAGATTTACGTGCTGCCCTTCTTGATCTACACCTCCCCACGCATTGCCAGAAACCTTTTGAAGTTTCGGTACAGTTATCTGGATAAAGCCCGGGCACGAGCCCGGCAAGTGAACCAGAAAGGGGCCCTCTTTCCGTGGCGGACCATCAGTGGCGAAGAGGCCTCGGCATACTATGCCGCAGGGACGGCCCAGTATCACATCAATGCAGACATCATCTACGCCCTAAAAAAGTACGTCGACGTCACCGGAGACGAAGACTTTCTCCATGATGTGGGGGCTGAACTGCTGGTAGAAACGGCACGATTGTGGGAGGACTTGGGATTCTACTCGGAACGGAAGGGCGGCAAGTTTTGCATCCATGGCGTGACAGGGCCGGACGAGTACAACACGGTCGTGAATAACAACACCTATACGAATCTCATGGCCCGTGAGAATCTGTGGTACGCCGCCAAGACAGTGGAAAACCTGCGGCACAAAGAGCCGCAGCGATTCGCGGCATTGGTGGACAGGACCGGGCTCCAGGTCTCCGAGATCGCCGAGTGGAAGAAAGCGGCGGACAACATGTATATCCCCTTTGATGAAAAAATGGGAATCCACCCGCAGGATGACAGCTTCCTGGATAAGGAGCCCTGGGACTTCAAGAATACGCCTCCCGATAAGTACCCGCTGCTTTTGTATCACCATCCGCTGGTCATTTACCGACATCAGATCATCAAGCAGGCCGATGTCGTCCTGGCGATGTTTCTCTTGGGGCATGAGTTCTCGGCAGAGCAAAAGAAGCGCAACTTCGATTACTACGATCCGATGACGACCGGCGACTCCTCGCTGTCAGTGTCGATTCAGGCTATCGTTGCGGCCGAACTCGGGTATCGCGAGAAGGCAGTGCAATATGCCTGGTATGGCGCACTCATGGATATCGCCGATGTTGCAGGCAACGTCCGAGACGGCTGCCACATTGCATCGATGGGTGGGACCTGGATGGCCGTCGTGTACGGATTGGCTGGGCTGCGCGATTGGGACGGCCACATCACCTTCCGCCCGAGGATACCCCCCAGGGTGGAGGGTTTTCGATTCCCGTTGACCATACGGGGTCAGATGCTGGAAGTAGACATCCGTCGGGAGGCTGTTACGTATTCGTTGCGAGAAGGGGATGGCCTCGTGATCCGACACGAAGACGAAGAGATCCAACTCTCGCCCGAGAATCCTGTTGTCATGCGCCCGCGGGGCACGTCCAAGCACTCGTGAGGTGGCGCAAGCCCTGAGGAGCAGGTATGCGAGTCCTGGTTCTCAACAGCGGCAGCTCCTCTCTCAAATTTCGTCTGCTCGATGTAGATGAGAGACCAGTGGGAGAACCGAAACCCGAGCGCATGCTGATGAGCGGCGCAGTGAAGGGTATCGGTGGGACCGCAACCTTAGAACTCTCCGCTGACGGGGGTGCTGGTACGAAAAAGACGCAGGCGGTCCCGGATCATCAGTCCGCGATTCGCTGGGTGTTCGAGCACCTCACGTCCCCGTCCCGCGTGGAGGCGGTCGGTCACCGAGTCGTGCACGGTGGCGAGCGGTTTTCCCAACCTGTGCGGATCGATGATGCGGTTCTAGCCGAGATCGAGGCCCTCATTGAGTTGGCGCCGTTACATAATCCGGCTTCGCTTGCCGGAATTCACGGGGCGAGGGAAGTCTTGGGTGGGGCGGTACCCATGGTGGCGGTGTTTGACACCGC
>JBFHXD010000047.1:0-16682 GCA_041599135.1 Methylomirabilales bacterium (SeqCode)
GGTAGATCTCCTGGGCCCATTGGGACATGGCTACCAAGTCCCGCCTGACCTCAGCACGGCCCTGCTCGTGGCCGGAGGTATCGGAGTCCCTCCTGTCGTGGCTCTCGCCGAACGACTTGCAGGTTCAGGGTTCAGAGTTCAGGGTTCAGGAGATGGAAAGACTATTCGACGGTCATCGGACTTTGGTCGGCGGAAAATGATAGCGTTCGTCGGGGGCAAAACCTCTGATGACATCCTTTGCCTCACCGACTTTCGAAAGGCAGGAGCAAAAGTCCATGTGGCCACAGAGGATGGGAGTCTCGGCCACCGGGGCCTCGTGGTCGACCTCATGGAAACGTATCTCAAGTCGCAGGCCAACAGGCAAGGGGCAACGATCTATGCCTGTGGTCCACACGCGATGCTCCACGCCGTCGCGGACATCGCCGAGCGATTTCAGGTCCCGTGCCAGGTCTCACTGGAAGCTGACATGGCGTGCGGTTTTGGGGCGTGCATGGGCTGCGTGATTCCCGTGAAGCCGTCGGTCGAAGAACCGCTGACCGCTTTTAGCAGACCGCGCACAGCTTATAAGCTGTGTTGCAAAGACGGGCCGGCTTTTGACGCCCGGGAGATTGCCTGGTGAGCACGAAAAAGAAGCGTTCAGAGTTGAGAGGTAAGGGTTCAGGGAAAGATCGTTCAGGGTTCAAAGTGCAGGGTTCAGGAAAACGTCAGAGCCGTTCCCGTTCATCGGTCGTCGGTCGTCGGTCGTCGGAGAAGCGGCCTGACATGCGGGTCGAGATTGCCGGGATCCGGTTGAAAAACCCGGTGATGACGGCCTCCGGAACCTTCGGGTATGGAAATGAGTTTTTGCCCTTCTTTAATCTCAATGCCCTTGGCGCCATCATCGTCAAGACGGTGACGATGCATCCACGCGAGGGCAACGCACCTCCGAGGATCGCCGAGACTCCCGGCGGAATGCTCAATTCTATTGGCCTCCAGAATGTCGGGATCGACGCCTTTCTCAAGCAAAAGCTCCCGTTCCTTCGAACGTTGGCCACTCCGCTCTTCGTCAACATCGCCGGAAAGTCAGTGGAGGAGTTTGCCGACCTGACCAAACGTCTTTCCGACGCCGAGGGGACGGCCGCGATCGAGCTCAACATCTCGTGCCCCAACGTCGCCGGAGGGCTTGATTTTGGTACAGACCCGCGCCTCACCTACGAGGTGGTGCGGTCGGTTCGGCAAGTGACTTCCCTCCCGGTGATTCCCAAGCTCTCCCCCAATGTGACCGATGTTACGGTGATCGCCCGGGCGGCGGCCGACGCGGGGGCTGATGCTCTCTCGCTCATCAACACCATCGTGGCCATGGTCATTGACATCCACCGCCGCCGGCCCAAACGTCCCGGAGCGACCGGAGGACTCTCTGGCCCGGCCATTCGTCCTATCGCGGTGCGCATGGTCTGGGAGGTTGCCCAGGTGGTGAAAATCCCCCTCATCGGTATCGGCGGGATCATGACCGGTGACGATGCAGTAGAGTTTCTCCTCGCCGGGGCCACAGCGGTCCAGGTCGGAACCGCCAACTACCTCGACCCGCTCGCTCCCATGAAGGTCCTAGAAGGCATCGAGACCTACCTGATTCGTCACAGATTCGATGCCGTCACCCACGTGATCGGAGCCGCCCTTCCTCCCGACCCAGCCTAACAGCGTCCGACGTCCGAAACCGCGAAACGCAAGGATAGGGATGGAAAATTTGGCCCGCCTAGGGAGATCCCGCCGAGCCCTTAGCCGTCGGACAACCGTTAGCGGGCATTTCTGAGCGGCGAGGGGAAGGCCGACCTCGGAGGAAGGCAAAACGCGTGCCTCCGTAGTACGAACCCTGGATCACGCGACTGTCGCGATCAACCCTCCGAGTATAGGACTCTACCAAACCACCGATCCGCAAGATGAATGTCCCTTCTCCATGGAGCCGGCTTCCGAAAGGGCAACCAGTCGAAACTGTTTGGCCGACGACGAGGAGGGCTTTCCCGAGCCGCCCCCACGTCCGTCGGTTATTTCTTTTTATTGTCCGTGAGTTTCTCAAGCACCGCCGTAAGGCTTTCGAACTCCATCCTCCCCCGAGCGATAGCGGCGATGCTGCCATCGGGGTAGATCACAAAAGTGATCGGCGTCGCGTCCACACGGTAAAGACTCGCAATGCGATTCCCCGTATCATGTCCCACAGCATAGGGGACCTCCCGCTTTTCGACAAACTTTCGCGCGGCACTTTCTTTGTCCCAGCCTACATTGACGCCCAAAAAGTTGACGCCCCGGTCTTTGAACTTCTTGTAGGCCTTGATGAGAACGGGAGACTCCCGTTGGCAACCAGGTCACCCGGAGTGCCAGAAGTTGAGAACCAACACATGGCCGTTGAAGTCTTTCAGCTGAATCTGTTTTCCTGAGAACAGGGTCAGGTCGAAATTGGGGGCTGGTTTATTTACCATCTGTGCCAGATCGCGAGATTGTGCCGAAGCAACCGGTCCCCCCCCCCACAAGAGACCTGTCAAGATCAGCGACAATAAGAGAGTCCTCATCACGTTCCCCCCACCGTGGATTTCAGGTGCGGGAGGGTACCACAGAACCTCACGCTCCACAACGAAAATCGAATCGTGGCTTTGATCTTGACACAAAACCGCCTTGTCGGTATAGTTTATCGCCGTGATCGGGGTCAGGCTTCCCGTGGGCCGACGCGGACCCCTTGTGTGGTTGTCATGCCCAAGCCTACGATTGAAAAACGCCTTCATTTCTCCGTATCGGGGTGATATACCCTCCCTCGGGCGCATTCCTGGCTTATTCCCTCCGCTCAACTCTCTCAGGAGATGCCTGAATGAAGAAACCGCATCTGTTTGCCCCCGGGCCGACACCCGTCCCGCCCCAAGCCCTGTTGGCGATGGCCCGCCCCATCCCTCACCATCGGGCTCCAGGGTTCGAAAGTGTCCTCGCCGAGGTGCGGGAAGGCCTGAAAGAGCTCTTTCAAACGACAGAAGAGGTACTTCTCTTCGCCGCGACAGGAACCGGGGGAATGGAAGCCGCAGTGGTCAACACGCTATCACCAGGCGATACAGCGCTGGTCATCCGGGGAGGGAAGTTTGGGGAACGTTGGGGAGAGATTTGTCAGGCTTACGGCATTCACGTCACCCCCATCGATGTTCCTTACGGGAAGGCAGTCGACCCGAATCTTGTCGCTGACGCGCTCAAGAAAGATTCAAAGATTGCTGCGGTCTTCAGTACGCATAGCGAAACGTCGACGGGGGTTCTCCACGACATCCAGGTTATTGCCCAGATTGTGCGGAAGACCCCGACCCTCTTGGTGGTCGATGCGATTACCAGCATAGGAGTGATGGACCTCCCGATGGATGCTTGGGGTGTGGATGTCGTCGTTGCCGGGTCCCAGAAGGCCCTCATGCTGCCACCCGGCCTTACTCTGGTGGGGATAAGCCGAAAGGCGTGGAAGGTAGTGGAGCGGTCCCGACTACCCAAGTACTACTTTGATTTCGTCGCAGAACGGAAGAACCTTGTAAAAAACCAGTCCCACTTTACTCCGGCCATCTCGTTGGTCATCGGACTCCAGGAGACCCTCCGGATGATCCGGACAGAGGGGCTCCAAAATGTTTTTCGCCGGCACGAGCGGCTCGCGGCCGCCATGCGCGCGGGCGTCACCGCCCTCGGCCTGGAACTCTTTGCGGAGCGACCAAGTCCGGCGGTCACCGCCGTCAAAGCTCCCCAGGGTATCGACGGGACAGCGATCGTGAAAACGCTTCGCGAGAAACATAGCGTGACCATCGCGGGAGGTCAGGGGTCGCTGAAGGGAAAAATCTTTCGGTTAGCGACGATGGGGTACGCAGACTCCTCCGACGTGGTCGTCGCGCTGTCTATGCTGGAACTTACGCTTTCGGAGTTAGGGTACCCGACCAAACCGGGCGAAGGGATCCGCGCGGCCCAGGAGGTCCTCCGACAGCCTGAAGGGTGAAGAGAGGGGGAATCTGCGGAACACGATGGAGAAACCGATGCGAGTTCTTGTCACCGATAGTCTGTCTCCGCGAGGCGTTGATGTGCTCCGCCAGCATCCCGATATTGAGGTCGACCTTACACCGAAGGCCGAACCCGACGAGTTGGTCCGAGTCATCGATCAGTACGATGCCTTGATTGTCCGGAGTGCCACAAAGGTCACCGCCGATGTGATTCAGGCAGGCAAAGTACTCAAAGTCATTGGTCGAGCGGGGGTGGGCGTCGATAACGTTGATGTAGAGGCGGCGACCGCTCAGGGGGTGGTCGTGATGAACACGCCCACGGCCAACACCATCACTACCGCCGAGCACACCATGTCTCTCCTCTTGGCCCTTGCCAAGAACGTCTCCCAGGCGGTGGATTCACTGAAGCGCAGGCAGTGGGACAAAGGGAAGTTTTTGAATATTGAGCTGTACAACAAGACTCTGGGGATCATTGGACTTGGACGAATCGGCTCGGAGGTCGCCAAGCGGGCCAAGGGCTTTGCCATGCGGGTCATCGCCTACGATCCCTTCATCTCGGCCGAGGTGGCCAGCCGTCTCGGTGTGGAACTGACCGAGCCGGAAGAGGTCTACCGGCAAGCAGACTTCATCACGCTCCACGTCCCTCTTGGTCCCGACACTTACCACCTCATCAACCGAGAGACCATCAATCAAATGAAACCCGCCGTTCGAATTGTCAACTGCGCCCGCGGAGGTATCGTAGATGAAGAGGCCCTCTACGAGGCCATGGTGACCGGACACGTGGCGGGAGCCGCTTTTGACGTCTTCGAAAACGAACCGAGCACCAACAGCCCGTTGCTCTCTCTGGAGAACTTCATCAGCACACCCCACTTGGGCGCGGCCACTGCCGAAGCCCAGGAGAACGTCGCCGTTGCCATCGCGCAGCAAGTGGCGGACTATCTCACGCGAGGGATAGTTCTGAACTCGGTGAACACCCCCTCGATCGAGCCTGAACTCTTAGCAAAGATTCAGCCCTATCTGACATTAGCCGAAAAACTCGGACGGTTGAACTCGCAGCTCGCCGAGGGTCGATTTCACGAGATCCGCATTGATTACACCGGCGAGGTCGCGAGTTACGACACCTCGCCTCTGACGGCGGCGGTCGTCAAGGGGGTACTTGATGCGATCATGTCGGGAGCCATCAATATGGTCAATGCACTCCCTTTTGCTCGACAGCGGGGAATTCGTGTGGTCGAGTCAAAGAGTACTCAGGAAGAGGACTATGCCAGCCTTATCTCGGTCGTCATCCAGACCGACCGAGGACAGTGCGTCGTCGCCGGGACGCTGTTTAGCCGTCGGGAACCTCGTGTGGTGAGGATTGATGAATTCTCCCTCGAGGCCGTACCGGAGGGACACCTGCTCGTCTTCTCCAACCTCGATGTCCCGGGTGTCATCGGAAAGATTGGTACCCTCCTCGGTGAAAACCAAGTCAACATCGCCGGCATGAACCTCGGCAGAGAGAAACCGGGCGGCCAGGCGCTTTCCGTGGTAAACGTGGATAGCCCAATCCCAACTTCCGTCCTCGACGAAATCCGGCGGATGCCCAACCTTGTCTATGCCAAGGTGGTGAAGGTCTAAGGTGATCCCCACCGCTATTCCCAAAGGGGTTCGGGGTCTCTCCCCGCCTGAGGCAGCCCGTCTCAGGTGGGTAGAGAAGACGCTTCTCTCTGTTTTTCACCGTTGGGGTTTTCGCGAGATCCTGACCCCCACCTTCGAATATCTGGAAGTCTTTGCCCACGGGACAGGGGACGGGGACCAAGGAAAAACCTTCAAGTTCGTCGACCGGCAGACCGGCCTCCTCCTGGCCCTTCGGTCTGATCTGACCCCCCAGGTCGCACGGATGGTGGCGGCGACCATGCAACATCATCCTCTCCCCCTCCGGCTGGCTTATTCCGCGTCGGTCTTTCGCCATGAGGAACCACAGGGAGGTCGGCAGCGGGAGTTCTTCCAGGCCGGCGTAGAGCTCGTCGGCCTCGACCGGCCCGAAGCGGACGCCGAGATGATCTCTATGGCGGTTGAGGGATGCCGTGAATTTGGACTGCAGCGGTTCCAGATCGACGTCGGGCAGGTGGAGTATCTCCGCGGGATGCTGAATGCGCTGAACCCTTCCCTCCCGCTCCGCCGAAAGATCCTTTCGACCCTCCGGCGGAAGGACGCCGTCGAACTCGAACTCACGCTAAGCCCTCTCCCCGCTGAGAACAGACTAAAAGAGGGGATCTTGAACCTGACTACCCTCTATGGTCGCGAAGCGGTACTGGAAAAAGCGCAATCGTGGGCGGTGACGGAGCAGTCCCGGCTTGCCCTCGAAAACCTCATACAGGTCTACGAGATCCTCAAGACGTACGGCCTGGCTGAGCACATTATTATTGACCTGGGAGAGACGTATGCGTTTGACTACCACACCGGTGTCGTCTTCCAAGTCTTCACCGAGTCGCTGGGATCCCCAATCGGAGGTGGCGGGCGCTATGACAACCTCATTGGCCATTTTGGCTATCCGTGCCCCGCCACCGACTTTGCGTTTGAACTGGAGAAGGTCTTGGCCTCTCTAGAGGTCGAGGAGATCCTGCCGACGGATCAGGGTCCAGACTTCCTCATTATCGACTTTAACCCGGACAAGCGTCAGGCCCTTCAACTCGCCCAAACCTTACGGAGCCAGGGCTATGCAGTCGCCAGGGACATTATCCAGCGCGACCTCGAGGGGTCGCTCAACTATGCCCGGTTCAACGCCATCCCCCGGGCGATCATCCTCGGTCTCGAAGGAATCCCGCGAAATGTACTCACCCTGCGGGATCTGACAGCCGGGACCGAGACGACCCTCCCCATTGCAGAATTTTGCCAACACGTCAAGGATGGGACTCTCCAATGGCCAACGTAATCGTGGTCGGCACCCAGTGGGGCGACGAGGGAAAGGGAAAGATCGTTGATACCATCAGCGAATCTTTTGACGCCGTAGCCCGCTATCAGGGAGGAAACAACGCCGGACACACGGTGGTGGTGGGGAAGGAGAAAGTCGTCCTCCACCTCGTGCCCTCGGGCATTCTCCGGAAAGGAAAGACCTGCATTCTAGGAAACGGGGTGGTGGTGGATCTCCCCGGACTCACGCATGAATTGAAGCAACTGCGGCGCCTGGCGGTCACTGCAGAGGGACATCTCTTCATTGGGAAAAATGCCCATCTCGTTCTCCCGTATCACAAGATTCTGGATAGAGAACGAGAGGAGAATACCACCCGACGCCTCGGGACCACTGGACGCGGCATTGGTCCGGCGTATGCCGATAAGGCCGCCAGAGTGGGCATCCGAATCGGGGATCTTTCCGACCCGCCACTTTTTCGAGAACGATGCCGCACGAACTTAGCCGAGAAGCAGGCCCATGCCCCGAAGGAAAGTGCCCTCCACACCCTCGATCCCAAAACCATCTTTGACGAACAGATGGCCCACTTCGCTGAGGTCCAGCCTTTTCTCGTAGATGCCTCGGCAGTCCTGAACAGGATGATCGACGAGGGCAAGAATATCCTGTTTGAAGGAGCGCAGGGGACACTCCTGGATGTAGATCTGGGGACCTACCCGTATGTCACCTCAAGCAGTGCGACAGCCGGTGGGGCCTGCATTGGAACTGGGGTTGGACCATCCCGGATTGACGGAGTATTGGGGGTCATGAAGGCCTACACGACCCGGGTGGGTGAAGGCCCATTCCCCACAGAGCTCACCGATCGCACAGGTGAGGAACTCCGTAATCGTGGGGAAGAGTACGGAGCCACAACAGGGAGGCCGAGGCGATGCGGCTGGCTCGATGCGACCTCCATCCGATACGCCATCCGGGTCAACGGCATAAACACCCTCGCCCTCACGAAGCTGGATGTGCTCGACTCATTCCCCGTGCTGAAGATTTGTCAGGCCTACCGCTACGGGGGACAAACCCTGGAGGAATTCCCCAACGAGACCGATATCCTTGAGACATGCGAGCCAGTATACGAGGAAATAGAAGGATGGCAGGAGAGTACGCTTGGATGCAAAGCCATCGCGGAACTCCCAAAGAAGTGTCGAGCCTTCCTGGACCGCCTTGAGGCTACGCTCGGGATTGACATCTCGATCATCTCGACGGGCCCAGAGCGAGACCAAACCATTCTCCTGCCGACGCCATCTTCCAAGCAGTGGGGACTCGTGTGAGCTTAAGGCTGAGAGCTAATAGTTGAGTGTTCAGGCTGCCTCCCCGAGGCGGGGCATGATCTAATGCTTTTCCGACTTGAAGCCCTTGCCCCCATTGCTATAATGACTCCTGGACCCGTTAGCTCAGTCGGTAGAGCACCTGCCTTTTAAGCAGGGGGCCGCTGGTTCGAATCCAGCACGGGTCACCAATTCCTTCTGTCCCAAAATGCCCGTCAGCACGACACAATGACCTGCTCTCCCGAGATCCCTCCTCCAAAACTCCATGTGGTTGCTAGGCAACGAAAGACACAATGAGTGGTGGTCTTTTCGCCACCGTGCGGAGGTTCCAGCGGCCCAAGACTGTAGATTCATAGGGTTAAGGGAGAAATGGTCCGCATCTTGCACAATTAATCACCGTCGCCAGGCTTTGAAGCATACCCGGACACATGGCTTGTTAGTGGATAGGAGGTAACGAAATGACCTCGAAAGAATGGGCGATTCAGGCATTCGAGCGGTGCGAGCACGGCGGAATGATCTGTATGAGCTGCGCCGAGAAAGCGATCCAAGCCGCGATCGAAGAAGATCGAGAGCTGTGCACTCGCACTGCTAACGACGGTAACGGCCAGCTCACACGAGAGAAAGTACACGCCGCTGCATGAGGTTAAAGGCTACTGGGGCTCCCTCAAGGGAGCCCAGGGCCTCTGACATGCGGCGCACTGATCCATTTGACAGAAAGACCACGTTCCCCCTTCTCTCCTCTCACGTACGCCATAGGCAGCTGTCAGCTGTCAGCAATCAGCTAGGACGCTAAGATCTATTAAGGGTCAGCTGATGGCTCGCAGCATATGAGGGCTGTCTTGCTGCTCTGCGCCGAATCCGATAAAATTTCCCAGCTCGCTCAATCAATCCATCACGCGGGGGAACAGTACTGATGATTCATTATCAACAGAAAGGGAGGCAACCATGAGTCCAGAAGGTCAGGATCCCCTGTATGCGACCCTCCTCGCCGCCACGCTGGGCCAACTCATGCTGCGTGTTGCCAGGGATCTCTTTCCCCACCGCCCATACTTTGACCTCACCTCCACAGAAAAACAGACCGTCGCTGAGCAGGTCCGAAATCTCCTCCATGAAGTCCAGACCACTTTTTCGGGATCTTTTTCCGCACTCAGGCAGTTGAATCTGCCTCCTCAACGGGAGGAGGACTATCTTTAGGGCTTCCCACCAAGCCAGGGCCTTGTTACACTACAGGCCGACTCAACACACGCAGGCGGAAACCTTCGGCCAGGAAGGGGGATGATCCGTGACGGACATCAAGTTACCGGACACCACGAACTGGGGTGAGCCTGATTGGGGCATCCGTGTTCCGCCCCGAGATGGTGGCGGGGTCGACTTACGGGACTGCTTTGTGGGTCAGGCGGGCCACGTTCCAGAAGAGGCCCCACCTCATCTGGGGCTCGCTCAACGAGGCTCGGTGGTGGATCCGCAAACCCCGGATTTTGATTTTCCGGTCAACAAGAAGGCCGTGGTCTGGGCTGACAACATCGCCGACCTCGTCGAGCAGGCCAAGCTGGGACAGTGGAATGCCTCCACGGATATTCCCTGGCAGGAACTTAAACCCCTCCCGGAGGATTTGGAGCGGGCGACCTGTCAGATCTGCACGTTCATGATCCAAAACGAATATTTGGCCCTCTACCTTCCCGCCAAGCTCCTCACCCGAGTGGACCCGCGTTTTACTGAGGTGGTGCTCTTCCTCGCAAGTCAGGTCGACGATGAGGCACGCCACGTCGAGGTCTTTACCAAGCGGGCGTTGGCCAACGGCGGGGGTCTCCAGTACGTTTCGGCGGCCACCGAGTGGTCTCTCAAGAGCCTCCTCACCCAAGAAGACTTCACCAGCGCCTCATTCCTTCTGCATATCTTGGGCGAGGGAACGTTTATGGAACTCTTGAAGTTCCTCGAGGAGATTTCTCCGGATCCGGTCACAGCACAGATCTTCAAGTTGGCCCGGCAAGACGAAGGCCGACATGTGGGCTATGGTGTCTCGCATATGACCTACCACCTCAAACACGACCCCTCGCTGGTGCCTCAGCTGTATCAGGCAGCTGAATCGAGGGCTGCGTTCCTCCGACAGGCCGCCGGCGCCAGCCCCTTCGTTCAGAACGCCTTAGCCGTCCTCGCGGGTGGGGGCTCGGCTCCCGAGCAAGTAGCCAAAGGACGAGAGCGGGTGAAGGAGTTATACAGGGAGATGCATGCCACCCGCGTAAAGCGGCTCGTCCAAGTCGGCTTTCAGCGGGGCATGGCCGAGAGGATTTCGGACCTCCACGGGGGGGCCGTCCCTAACTTTATGTAACGAGGAAGCTGGCATGGGCTCAGTCCACAAGCAAATTGGCAAGGATCGTAACCTCGAATGGGAAGGGGTCGAGAGAGAACCCTACCATGGAGGTGGGGTTAGCGAGGGAAGTTGTCGTCACGTCGTCATCGGGCCAAAGGATGGAGCCCAGCACTTTTCCATGCGGTACTTCGAGATCCCGCCCCATGGGCAATCGTCGTTCGAACATCACGCCCATGATCAGGGAGTCATGATCTTAAAAGGCCGAGCACGGGTCCTGCTGGGATGGGAGATGCACGAGGTGGGGCCTGGCGATGTCGTGTATATCCCGCAGTACGAACAACACCAGTTTGAAAGTATCAGCGATGAGCCACTCGGCTTTCTGTGTGTCATTCCCTCGAAGGAATGGCTTCAAAAAATGGAGACATTGCAGGAAGGATAGGCCGGAACTCCGTCGATCAACCCACCTCATCAGCCATAAATGCGAGGCGGCTTGCCCGGGGTTAGAACCCCTGGCCGCGATGGCTTTCCCCATCCGCGGCAGCCATAAAAACAACCATATCCGCGCGTTTCTGAAAGACTGAAATCTGCAAAAAAAGGGGGTGAAATGGAAGGACCGAAACAGCCATGTCCAAAGTGTGGGGGGTCTTCCTGGATCGAATATGGGAAAGAGACGGACGATGTATTTATCTTCGCCCTGGTCGCCGGGCAGCGGCTTGCGGATGGAACCTTCGAAACAGATTTGAGCCGGGTTGTGACGGTCAGCCCCTTTAGCTGCCCGCAGTGCGGATATCTCGAACTCTATAAGGTGTAAACACCGCGGGGAGGCCCTATCCAATAATGCATGCGCCCTACTCGACGACAACCACCCGGAGAGCGGCGGGCGGCCCCGACCGGGTACCGCCCTTGTGATATTCCACGGTGACCCATTGCCCAGTTTCGAGGGGCAGCGGCCCTACGTTCTGCGAGGTGATTTCGGTCTCGGGGGTGATGCGAAACACGTGATCGATCAATCGCTCTCGGGAACGCACCACAAAATATGCCTGCTCGCGATTAATCTCAACGACTCTTCCTGGCCACTCTTGGACTTCGGCCCGCGTGAGCCCACAGGCCGCAGCCACAGCTAGGAGGCCGGCGAGTAGAATTATCCTCGTAAGTTTCACACATTCATCATAGCAGGGACCGCAACGTCGGCCAATCCCTTCGCTCTGCGAACAGCCCGACGTGGCCACTTTTCCGACCAGTGGCAAGCGGGTAGGCCCTTGACATAAATTCAAGAACAAGTATACTTGCCTCGCTCAATAACTCCAGACCATAGGAGGAGCGAGATGCAATTAGTTCTCTTCGAGGTCCTCTGGTTTGGGGTAATTATCTTTATCATTTGGCTGGCCAGTTCCAGGGCTCGTAGGGAACTTCAGGACTAGCCGATCAAAAGTTCCTGCCGCAAAAGCCTGGGTCGTGCGGGATAGCGACCGAGGAGGGTCCATGATTACCGAATACCTCTTTCTCAGCCCAAGCGGCGATGTGATGTCTAATCTCCACGAGATCCGTCACTACGTTGAAGAACATTACACCGATCACCGTCTCTGTCCTCACTGCGGCTGCTACCTCATCCCAAGCGGGCAAACCCACCGGTTCCTCTTCCGCGTCTACCGGTGCGCGAATAGTATCTGTTCGGCCTCCCTCAATACCCTCAGAATCCGGCAGTTCTGGCGACGGCCGGTCGGGTAAGCTCCCT
This sequence comes from Methylomirabilales bacterium (SeqCode), assembly GCA_041599135.1. Classification (GTDB taxonomy): domain Bacteria; phylum Methylomirabilota; class Methylomirabilia; order Methylomirabilales; family CSP1-5; genus CSP1-5. Next base: position 12,230 of record JBFHXD010000047.1, read on the forward strand.
CCCTCTGCTCCGACCACCCAAACGGGGTTCCTCTCGATACTTATCAATCCTCGGGAAACAATGGCTTGCCACAGGCTGGACACATGGCGACTGAAGGGCCGGGCTTTGCCTCGTCGATCTGCCCGGTCCATCCACAGGAAGCGCAACTCACCGGGAAATCCATATTTGCATCATGGGGAAGGAGCCGGGGTTCCCCTCAGGTCTTCAGGGGTGGTAATGTAGGGGCCCTCACACACGCGTTTGATGGCGTCAGCGGGACCCTGGCGGGCTTCTTTATCAAATATGGTGAGGAGATAAGCGATCCCTGCCACCACGAAAGTGGCCCCACATGTACCCGCGCGGAGCGGGACTTGGCCCGCACTGACCAGCACGCTCGTTGCCTTCAGGGCTGCATCCTCCGCCTTGGATCCCGTTGACTGGGCGCCTGTCTCCTGCTTCTCCTGCGCGGACTCTTGAGACGGTTCCTGAGGTTGGACTTGGGCAAGTGTATGAGCAGGCATCCCGGCAATGAACCCGCCAATGACAGAAAAAACCATCACCTGTCGTTTCAAGGAGTATCTCCAGCCTCGTCCCATTAACCGATCTCCAGGCCACAACCTCGGCCATCTTCTCGTGATTTATTCCGCTCTGTCAATGCCCTTTTTATACGGACGGCGTCTTGCGATTTCAAAAGAGATGTGCTATCAGTGTTGCGACCCCATGACTGGTGAAATGCGACCCCATCGTCTAGCCTGGCCTAGGACACCGCTCTTTCAAGGCGGTAACGCGGGTTCGAATCCCGCTGGGGTCACCACCCAAATCAAGCAGTTGCCAGCCCGTCTCTCTTCTCTCCAACTGACTGTGTAGTTAGGTGTGTAGTTAGCGGCGGAATTCTCAAACGGTCAATTGCCATTCTATTTGCACTAGTCCTGTTTGGTGATCGTAACAATTGGACCATATCCTTTGATCTGAAGTTTCCCCGCAGGAATGTCAATTTTTAGCTATATGTCGGTTATGTTCCCAACTTGATGAAACTCGCCCGGTGAATGCCTACGTGAACTGGATCATCAAGACCTGAGTGCTACTTTGATACAATCCCACGGGCGTCGGGGGTATCCTCGGCGCTCGTGGTGTTTTTTGTGATCTGAGGTCAAGTAAGATCTTTAACTCGTTGGTCCACCTTCCTCCCCCATGTCTTGAGGTGATCTAGATCATGTTAATAACTAACTACCATCATTGCGCTCATGTAAGGACTTCAGTTAATATCACGGTTCTTTTTGAGAAACGTAGTAGTAAAACACGGAGGGGCCATGCTGCGGAGGACCCAGAAACCCGAAGGTATGCTGTACGAAGTCCTGCGCGATGACACAGGCCAAGTTGTGTGGAGCAAGTTTGTACCGTGGGGCCGATGGAAGCGGCGCCAAGATGAATTTGAGGAAGCAGCCCGTCAACAGGAACGCATCGCACGGCAGTCCATCAACGGAGGACGGTAAAGGAAATTCCAAGAGGCGGGTTTACAGAGCTTTGGGGAACAAGAGGATGAAACCGGGGGAGGCATTATGTTTATGCCCACGTCTGGCGGAGTCGAGGGTTTCCAAAGCTCACAAATGCCCTCCCAGGCAAGATGTGGCCTGGGGGGCGTTTTCACTTGAGGAGATAACGCCGTGCCGCGTGGCTTGCAAGGAGAAGGAGGAAAGATCATGGAGAAGAGCTATCCCGAAGCTTATGACCGTCTCATGGGTCTGATGGGCAAGCTGGGAAAGGAACTTGGGGGCACGATGGGCGGATTCGGGCAACTGCACAAGCAGGCCTTGGCTGACGGCGCGCTGACCGCGAGGTTCAAGGAGCTCATCACCTTGGCGATTAGCATCACCGCCCGCTGCGAAGGATGCATCGCTGCCCATGTTCGGGCCGCCCTCCGAGCCGGTGCCACCCGACAGGAGATCGCGGAGGCGATCGGCGTCGCCATGTACATGGGGGGAGGGCCGGCGATGGTTTACGGTTGCGAGGCACTTGAGGCCCTAGGGCAGTTCGAGGCCCGAGAGGTGCGCAAGTAGTTATTGAGAAGGGACCATAAACAACATGCTTTCGTGTCGGTGGCCACTGACCTGCCTCAATGGGAGACCGTCGATTTATTCTGGAAAACCTCGCTAGGCTGTGAACCCTGCTTATTGCGATCCAGTGGACTCAAGCGGCTGATCGCCTCTCGGAGATGGGTCTGGCTGACGCGGGCATACACTCGAAACGTCACGCGAGGTCGCGGTGTCTTAGGATCTGGAGATAAGAGAACAGGAAGCAGTGTTCAGCGGTGAGCAGGGGATGCCTGCTCTTGCTGAAGCGTTTTGAGGTAGTCGAACCCAACCAGCTGGTGGCGGTCTTCATCCCACAGACGGAAAGTCAGCGATTTCAAGCTCGGCCGCAATGTAATAGCCTTCACTTCCTGGAACATCGGAACCGCATTGTGGCACCGTTCCAGGAAGTAATTGGGAATCCGGGGGCTGAGATGATGAACATGATGGAACCCGATGTTTCCGGTGAACCATTGCAACACCTTAGGCAATTTATAAAAGGAACTGCCCTGTAAGGCGACGGCCACGTAATCCCAGTCATCGTGACGCTCCCAGTAGACCCCTTCATACTGATGCTGCACATAAAATAACCAGACTCCCGCCGCGCTGGCAATCATGATCGTCGGCAACTGGACCAAGATGAAGGCCTTCAGTCCAATGGTCAGACTCATCACGGCGACAATCACCCCCAGCGCCAAGTTGGTCCAATACACACTGTCACGTTCGCGCTTGCGGGCATCGCGCTTGGCAAAGCGTTGCGTAATTACGAAAAGAAACAGTGGCCCAAAGATAAACAACACCAGCGGATTCCGATACAGCCGGTACTCAAACCGCTTCCGGCGGGGTAAGGCGAGATATTCCTTCACCGTTAACGTCCAGATATCTCCCACCCCGCGGCGGTCCAGATCGCCCGCGGTCGCATGATGTGTCGCATGCTCATGGCGCCAGCCATGATAGGGCGTCAGCGTCAACACGCCGGCCACAAATCCCAAAATGTCGTTGGCGCGCTTCGACTTAAAAAAGGCCCCATGACCACAGTCGTGAAAAATGATAAAGATGCGAACCAGAAAGCCGGCCGTGGGCACGGCCAGGGCCAGCGTTATCCAATACGAGACCTCAAGGCTGCGATACATCACATACCACAGCAGGCAATATGGGATGATGGAGTTGGCAGCCTGCCAGATGCTGCGCCGCAGATCGGGATGTTGATATTTCGCCACCACCTGCTGCCAGGAGACCTGTTGCGATGCGGATTTAGACGTTGCCGGCATTGCCTTCATCATATGTCTCCATACAAGAGAGAGCCGTATGGTACGTTTGGGCCCGCCGAAATGCGCGGCGTCCCTCCCCATCAATGCAATACTTGTTCCTAGGCCGGCGCTCGCAATGCCCGTCTTCGCTTTATGACTCGATGCTCAGATTGCAATTATCAGTGGGCCACACATAGCGACGGGCGGCGAAAGCCTGACCCCGGATAAGAGATGCGGCGTGTCCTCCCCGAGTCCGCGGACCGATTAACTCCAGAGATAGGCATCGTGGAAAGTCTTGATGTGGGGCAAATCACAACGACGGACATTATCACGGTCGAAGCCCTTTGGCAAGGGTCTTCAGCAGACCTCAGACAGCATCGATTCACTCCAGCAGAAGCTACCGGGGGGTCAGGAGCCTTGCAATCCGGCATGCCCTTATGGTAGCCTGACAGCCCCGTTCTTGGGTTGAGAATTGTACGCTATGCTCTCCTATGCGCCTTAGGAGACCAACTGCAGTCTAGAGGCCGATGAGGAGGTCAGACCATGGCTGAAAAAGAACTTTATAATATCGGTGAAATTCCGCCTCTAGGATTTGTGCCCAAAAAAATGTACGCCTTTGTGATCCGTCCCGAACATCATGGCCCGCCTCTTCAATCCATGAAAACCGAGGCGGTGGATGTCCCCGAAATTGGGCCCGACGAAGTGCTCGTACAGGTGATGACGGCGGGGGTCAATTACAATGGCGTCTGGGCGTCTCTGGGGCAACCGGCATCACCGACCCGGTTTCATAAGCATCCATTTCACATCGTGGGGAGCGATGCCGCGGGGGGTAATCTGGAAGCTAGGAAGCGCCGTCAAGAGCTCCGTGTACCCATGGAAAGTTGGGGATGAGGTTGTGGTCCACTGCGGACAAACCTGCGGTCAGTGTCCTCATTGTAGCGGCGGTGATCCTATGCACTGTCGGGATCAAAAGATTTGGGGCTACGAATCATCCTACTGCAGCTTCGCCCAATTTACCAAGGTCCAGGTCCAACAATTACTGCCCAAACCACCCAACCTCACATGGGAAGAGGCCGGCTGCTACACGCTGGTTCATGCCACTGCCTGGCGGATGCTCTATGGTCATCCTCCCCACACTCTTCAGCCCGGCATGAA
>JBFHXD010000048.1:0-16526 GCA_041599135.1 Methylomirabilales bacterium (SeqCode)
CCCGCTATTTCAGGTCTCTCGGCATCTGCTGTACAGCTGCCCAGGGTTCCAATCACCAGAGCGGCTGCGACGAAAAGAAAGGTCCGCCTCCCAAGCGAGAATCTTCCCATCTCATTCCGCTCCGTTTTTCCTGCTTTCCGAATAAACCAGCACGCGCGCCCACGTCTTTGTCGCAGTTGGGGTCAGGAGGCGACCATCTTGGAGGGCAGTCGAAGCAAGCGTGCGTTAATGGCCACGATGACTGTAGAGAGGGACATCAGAATGGCTCCTGTCGCCGGAGAGAGCAGGATGCCCTGCTGGTAGAGTATTCCCGCTGCCAGCGGGATGGCCACGACGTTATAGCCGGTAGCCCACAGGAGATTTTGAACCATCTTCCGGTAGGTCGCGCGTGCGAGCTGGACAATCGAAACCACATCGCGGGGATCGCTTCGCACAAGAACGATATCCGCCGACTCGATGGCCACATCTGTACCGGCCCCGATGGCTATGCCGACATCCGCCTGCACCAAAGCCGGCGCATCGTTCACTCCATCACCTGTCATGGCCACGGTCAATCCTCGCGACTTGACCTCCTGGAGTTTTGCCGCCTTTTGATCGGGCAGGACCTCGGCAAAGAAGTCATCCAGCCTTAGCTCTCGGGCGACCCACCGCGCCACAGCGGCGGAATCCCCCGTAAGCATCATCACCCGGATTCCCATTTCCTTCAACGCATTGAGTGCCTGACGGGACTCGGGACGGATAATGTCGGCCAAGGCGATGGCGCCCTTTACCTGATCGTCTACGAGGACAAATACAACTGTCTTCCCCTCCGCTGCTAACTCTTGCACACGATTCTCGTCTACCACCAGTCGTTGCTCCTTGAGATAGCCAGGACTGACAACCTTGACCTGTTTGCCATTCACGGTGGCCTGTGCTCCCTTTCCTGGAATCGCCTTGAAATCACGAGGCACCGGGAAGGGGAGCCCTCTTTCCTTTGCTGCCAGCACCACTCCAGCTGCAATGGGATGCTCCGATTGGCTTTCCAGGCTCGCAGCATTGCGAAGCAGCCCGTCTTCGCTTTCTTCCGCCAGCGAGAGAATGTCGGTGACGCCGAAGCGACCTTCGGTGAGAGTTCCCGTCTTGTCAAACACGACGGCCTGAAGCAAACGTGCCCGCTCAAAAGCAGAACGGTCACGAATCAGCAACCCATTTCCTGCCGAGAGGGCGGTGGAGACTGCAACCACTAACGGCACCGCCAACCCCAGGGCATGCGGACACGTAATGACCATGACCGTAACCATTCGGCTCAGGGCGAAGTTGAAATCCTTTCCCGCGATGAGCCAGACCGCCAGGGTGATACCTCCTGCGCTAAGCGCGATAACGGTTAGCCATAATGCCGCACGGTTGGCCAAGTCCTGCGATCGAGATCGAGACTCTTGCGCCTGGCGGACCAGCTGGACGACCTGAGAGAGGTAGGTTTCCTCACCAGTCTTTTCTACGCCGATTTTGATGGCAGATTCTCCGTTGATACTTCCCCCGATGGCCTTGTCCCCCTCGCCTTTCTCCACTGGTTTGCTCTCGCCAGTAAGCATGGCCTCATTGACGGTAGTTCGGCCCTCGACAATGACGCCGTCGGTCGGAATCTTCTCACCCGGTTTCACAAGGACGCGGTCTCCCTTCACCAACTCGCCCACTGGGACTTCTTCGATGCTCCCGTCTTCCTTGAGGCGATGGGCCTCCGAAGGCATCAACTTTACTAACTCCTCTAAGGCCCTCGAAGCGCCCATGACCGAGCGCATCTCAATCCAGTGGCCTAGGAGCATAATGTCGATCAGCGTGGCCAGTTCCCAGAAAAACACTTGTCCTGGAAGACCAAACACGACCAGGCTGCTGTACCCGTAGGCCACGCTAATGGCCAGGGCAATCAGAGTCATCATGCCTGGCTGCTTCCGGGTGAGTTCGGCGCGGATCCCTTTGAGGAAAGGCCAGCCACCGAAAAAGAAGATGACGCTGGCAAAACCAAATTGGACAAACCGGTCACCCGGGAAGCGCCAGGCCTCTTCGACTCCTAAAATCTGCTGGATCAGTGGAGCCAAGGCCAGGACGGGGAATGTCAAAATGAGGGAGATCCAGAACCGCCGCCGGAAATCAGCAACCATATGCGCATGGTGGCTGCCCCCATGTCCCGTCCCCTGATGAGTGCTCGCTTGAGTCGTCTGACCGACCGCAGAATGTTTTTGCTCGGCGTGGGCGTGTTTCATGACTTGTTAATTGTCCGGCAAGCCGCAAGTGTAGAGGCGACTTTTGTGTGGTTCTCAGACATCAGAGAGGGGGCCTCGTCGGCCCCCTCTCTTGAGGACTACTTGCCGGCGGTCTTTGATAATTCCTTCAAAGATTTGCCGTGCTTGGTCAGGATGTCGCCCATCCGCTCGAGCATGTTCCTTCGCAGTTCAGGCGTCATCTGCCCCATCATAATGGTCTGGCCGTGCTCTCGCATCATTTCGCCCATGAGGCTCATGATCTCGCCATGAATGGACATCATGGTCCCCATGATCTCTGGGGAACCCATCATCGGGCCCATCATCCCCATGCCGGGGCCCATCATTCCCTGACCACCCATGGGGCCCATCATGCCGGGTCCCATCTGACCTTGCCCCATCATGTGCTGAGAGCCCCGCTGCGCCACAGTGTAGCCGGTAAATCCAAATACAAGGGTCAGCGCCAGAATTACAATCAGTCCTTTCCGCATCGCGTCAACCTCCTTTTTTCTTTGGTTAGATTACAAGGGTCACTTGCCAGCCTCCCGCGAGCACTGGCTTCACTTGGCCGGTGGCTGCACGTCGGCCGTGATGATCACTTCCACCTCCGCTTTGTCGGGGTCATTGGAGGCGATGTAGATGTGGCGCTGTACCGGCCCTTTGTCAGGATGGGCTCCGGAGTTGTAGTGAATAATCAGCCTGCCTTCGCCCCCGGATGGGATGACCTCCGGCTGGACTTGGGCGGTAGTACAGCCGCAGGATGTCGATACCGCTTCAATCTTCAAATCTCCCGTCCCCTTGTTGCGCATGGCAATTTCCGTAGTGACCACGTCACCCTGCTTTACCTGACCGAAATCGTGTCGTGCAGCTGCTACTGTGATGTCAGGTTGCCCACCGCCGCACCCGGCAAGCGTCAGCGCGCCGAGGACCACGATTCCGATGAACCAGATATTTCTCATGTTACCTCCTTCCAGACCCCCCGTGTGCCTGTCCCCCTTCCACCGATCATGCCGGTGTCGAAATTCGTGGGGTTGCTCATGCGCCTCCCCCGGGAATGACCACCCACAACATCACCATCCCGAGGGCGATCATGATCAAGCCAAACCAAAGGCGAAAGCGCAACGCGTGTTCCCGTTCCCAGGCGGCCCACTTTTTGGCCGTGACCCGGTTGCCTGCAGCGAGCAGGATGACCACCAGGGGGAGGATAAAGAGGAAGTTGTATAGCGTCAGGTATGCCAGCCCCCAGGCCAGCGTCGTCTTGGCGTTCAAGAGCGTGATGATACTCACGTATATCCCGCCGGAGCAGGGAAACGTGCATAGTCCAACGATAAAACCCACTCCGATGGTCGCGGGCACCGTCGCAACTTTCAGGAGTTTGTTGACCTTTTCGTGGGCGATGGCCGGCATGTGCAGCTTGATGGGGAAGTGGGGCCAGCGGTACTCGATCAGGTTTAACATACCCAACCCGATCAGCAGGTAGCTGCCGACGTGGGCAACGAAGTGTGGGTCTTCGCTGAGCCTCACTGTGCTCAAGATTCCCAGGCCGATGGCGAAATAGACGATGAAGATCACCGCGACGTAGATGGCGCCCAACCCGAGGATCTGCCCCCGACTCTTGCGGATGGTGAATAGGAAAGCGATCAGTAGGAGGATGACGGCAAAGGCACACGGGTTGATGCTGTCCAGCAGGCCGGTGACGACCACGGCAGGCAGTAGAGTTGCGGGATTCGCGTCGTCCGAGGGCAACAGAATTCGGCTCGGAGTGGGCGGCAACCCTTGTAGGGTTTCGTTCAGTGGTGTGTGGATGGGAACGCTGAGGACTTCCCCGGCAAAGGACCACAGACGATACTCCTCCGGCGCGCCATGCATTTTCGGCTGCTGGATAACCAGCTGGCGGGGCAATTGGCGGCCGTCCAGCAATTCGTTTAGGAGAGACTGGGGGACGTGTCCGAGCACGACCAGCAGGCCGCCGTCAGGCCGGGTTACGAAAGCATACAAGGAGTCGTTGATCCGCCTGGGAAGTCCAACCGCCGCTGCCTGATCAACCAGCAACTTGCGACCGCCGGGCCGGGTAAAGTCGTGGATCACGGGCTCGCCTGAGATCCCACCGTCCTTGAGTGCCGGAATTAGCCTTTGTTCGACATAGGGCCAGCAATCGGCACAGCCAGCGCTGAAGAAGATGTGGATAGATCCAGACGTTTCCGATTGGGCCGGAACCGGAACCGCAGGCCCAGCTAGAATCAGCAGGCCGCCCAGTAGGGGGATCAACATCAACCAACGACGCATAATCGTTCCCCGGAGTCTATCGAATTAAAGCCGTCAGGCGTGCTTCGGCCACAGGCGTGTCCGGGTCGTTGGTCGTTAACCACACGACGCGCACGACCTGTTGGCCTGGCTCGACTGCGTGGTAGCCGGCATCGAAGCGGACCGCGAGATCAGCTCGACGTCCCGGCGGGACGATGTTGTGGGATAACGTTGCCGTGGTACACCCGCAGGAGGTGACGACGTTATCAATGACCAAGTCCTGATCGCCGTCGTTGAACACGAAGTAGTTTAGGTTTACCACATCCCTGCTCCCCAAAGACCCCAGATAGCGGTCGGCCGGCTTCACGACCACATCCGGCTGAGGTCGATCTTTGGGCAATGGGTGTCCTCTGACGTTCTTGGGGATGTTGGCCATGTCGTGCCACCCATGGATGGACTTGCCCTGGGTAGAGACGGGCGGCAGGTCAACGGACTGCCCCACTTGAGCAACCGAGGCGGACCCCATCCCGAACCGTTGTGGTTCCGCTGCGTTGGGTGTCTGACTGCGACCGTAGACAAAGATCAAGCCCCCTGCCACTCCCAATAGCAACACGCCAATGAGCATGAAGGCCATCGATGATCGGGGTTTCGATTTTGTCCCTGTCCCCTGGGTTCGGGGTTGCTTCTGCCGTTTCTTCTTGCGTCCCATGACATCCTCCTTGCCAGGGGGGATTCCCCCTCGCGTCCTCGTTCATTCTAGCGGCGTCATGTCTTGCCGACTTCTGCTTTCGCCTTCCGCATGGCCGCCTATCGCAGGATTTGCTCCAATTTCTTATGGGACTCCGGAAGCGTCCAGTCTCGGTAGCCCTGTTCCTTGAACCGAATGATCCCTTGCTTATCGATGAGCACGCTGGCCGGGAGTGCGAAGAATTTGTACGTGCGCATCACCTCCATCTCCGGGTCCAAGAGGACAGGAAATGTCAATTTCAGCTCACGCATAAAGCTCTCGATAGCACCCTTCGGGCCAGCATCAATGCTGACCGCCAAGATTTCGAGGCCCCGGCTTCGATACTCCTGGTATGCCTTTTCCATTGTGGGCATCTCTAGACGACAAGGAGGACACCAGGTTGCCCAGAAATTGATGAACACCCCCTTCTTCCCTCGGAAGTCCGAGAGGCGGACCGTCTTCCCGTCGAGACTCGGAAGGGTGAAGTCCGGCGCGAGATACCCCACCTCCGGTCGGACCTGTGGAGCCGCCCTGCTTTCCCTTAACTGGACGATGGCCGGGGAAAGGACAAGCAGGACTAAGGTTACTGTCATGAGGAGAGACCATTCTCGTTTTCCCGGCATATCGACCCGCGTGCATTCTGAATGAAGCTCAGTGGCACGCACTCTTGGTTGACATCGGTTCCTTCTCTGTGTTCTCCTCAGGCATTTCTTTTTGGCCGCCATGGGAATGACCGCCGCCACAACAGCCCATTCCTCCGCGCCTTCCGCACATGAACCAGAAGAACCCGATTCCTACCAGGATCCACAGCCAGTTATCTACTAACCATTCCATCGTCCCCCTCCTACTCATGCCAAAATTTCTTGTTTCTGTGCTTCGTACTCCTGCCTGTCGATCTCGCCGCGCGCGTAGCGTCTCTTGAGGATGTCAAGCGGTGAATCGGTCCGAGTTTCTCTGCCTTGGGTGATCAACCAGCGAATTCCGAGTACGAGACCCACAATCACCAGGCCCCAGAACAACAGCATGACCAGCATCATCCCGATGTGCCATGTCCCCCAGACCGGATGCCACCCCCAATAATCGTATGGGCGCTCTTGTGCGGCCCACGTCGCCGTCGGGATGATCACCCCGGGAAGGGCCAGGGCCCAAGCTTCTAACTTCACGCCTAACCGTCTCATCGACGTTCCCCCCTTCCTACGGCCCGCTCGAGTTTCTATTCATGAGCATCTCGAATTCAGTTCAGCGCTTTGTCGAGGCCGCAAAGACATCCATCAGCTCCCTGATGACCTGTTCGCCGCGCTGATCGCTCTGATCCTGGATCGCCGTGATGACGCAGGTCTGAAGATGGTTTTCCAAAAGGTCCTGATTGAACCTGTCAATGGCCCGCTGGATTGCGAGCGTCTGGTGGAGGATGTCGATGCAATAGGCTTCTTCCTCTACCATCCGGACGATCCCCCGGATGTGCCCTTCGATCGTTTTGAGTCGTTTCAAGCCTTGTTCTTTTTTATTCATCCCCGCCCTCCACATCTCTTCTTTTGGAGCTTCTCGGTTTGTGGCCGCGCATCCCTATTGGGGGCAACGTGCATGCCACCTCGTGAACATTAGCAGAAGTGAGTCTTAAGTCATTGATTTATTGGGGCACATCGGACTTCAACTGCCTTCCGTGGATCAGGGAAGAACGAGAAGGCTGGGACATCCCCTCCCCGGGGGGACGGGGGGTGTTTGACTTAACTAAGGGGAATATCAGATCAATCCCAATGGGACATTGGTGTCCCGCTGGGGCGTGTAATACCCGCGTTCCATCGCGCGGACAGGATCATTTCGGAATATTTTTCTTCGATTCTCTAGCGTACGCGCTGCCCCCACCGCGCGAGATGAGCCCGCATTGCGGGTGGTGTTGGATCGACGCGAGCGAGCGGCGCCGTCGAGGATGCTTGTCCCCAGGCGCTCGGACCTGTACGCTCATTGACATCGACCCCATCCCGAGCAAGTTCCCAGAGGTTGGCCTTCGAGGCGACTGTTCCAGGCGGATGCTTATACCAGCCGGGATCCTTATCGTAGCTCTCCAGGTGATCCCGGACTTTGAGGATGGTGAACATCCCGCCCATGGTGATGTAGTCCCCGAATGGCCCCGGAGCGCCCTTCATGGCAATGCTATTCGCAGGCATGGGCATGATTTCAGCCATCCTGCCCATGTCCATGCCCGTTAGACCCATAGTCATATATCCCGGAAGCAGGGGTCGAATTCTCTCGTCCAGATCGCCTGGTTTCACGCCGACCATGTTGGGAAACTCATGACCCATCTGGTTCATGATGTGATGGGTCATGTGGCAGTGAATCGCCCAGTCGCCCGGCGCATCGGCAATAAATTCAATGTTCCGGGTCTGCCCGACGGCAACCAGAACCGTTGTTTCTGGCCATTGGGCTGAAAGCGGAATATCCTCGCCGTCGGTCGCTGTGATCCGGAAATGGTAACCGTGCACATGGATCGGGTGATGATCCATCTGGCTGAGGTTGCCGAACCGGATCCGGACCTTATCACCCGTTTTGCACACGAGTGGCTTGGTCGACGGAAAGCACTTGCCGTTCATCGTCAGGATGTTGAAGTCAGTGTTTTCCACGGTATTGGGGCGCGCGGTGCCGGCCTCGATGGCCCACTCGCTGAGGAGAATCGCAAAGTCACGATCGACATGATACTCCGGAGCCGGGTTGCGCGGGTGGATGATGAACATACCAATCAGCCCCATGCCCTCCTGAGTCATGCTGTCGTGGTGGGAGTGGTACATGAAGGAACCATGCTGGCGCAAGGTCCATTCGTACTTGAAGGTTTCGCCTGGCTTGATATGCGGCTGGGTGACACCGCTGACCCCGTCCATTCCGTTGGGCAGGTATATCCCGTGCCAATGGACCGACGTTGGGGCGGGCAATCGATTGGTCACGTAGATCCGTACGCGTTCGCCCTCGACGGCCTCGATCACGGTTGAGTTCACATGGCCGTTATACGCCCAGCATTTTGCCCGCAGTCCGGAGTCGAACGCGTGCTCAACCTCCTCGGCAATCAGATGAAAGACCTTCACGCCGTCTACGATCTTGAACGGGAGCGTTTGCCCGGACGGGACCACGACCGGCTTATAGGCTTTCCCGGCGAGTCCCGGTGACAGCCACTTCACGTCCATAGGGCCCCCGCTATAGCTCTTCTCCCAATAGGGACGGCTGCCTTGTTGGGCGCTTTTGCCTCCCGTCGAAGGATAATCCCCGGGTTTCTTAGCGTGTGCGGTCCCTACCCACGCGGTGACGCCGCCTAAAGCGGCAGCGCTGAAACCCAGCATTTGACGTCTGGAAATCCTCTCGGCCATGGTTACCCTCCTCCTCATCGGTCTTCCTCTTAGGGATGTTCCTTTACCGATCCATAGAGCCCATTTGGAAGCCGTCAGGTTGGGCCGGATCCTGCATCGGTAGGCGCCCACTCATGATCTGTCCCAGCTCTGTGCGGGCAAGCCAATAGTCGCGTAACGCTTCGACGTAGCCCACTCCCGCTTGAATCTGTTGTTCTCGGGCCCGCAGGAGATCAAAGACGCCGAGCTGCATGGCGTTGTATTGCAGCTGGGTTTCGTTGATGATTCGTTCCCGCAATGGCAACAGGATGTCTCGATAGTACACCGCCCGGTCCTGAGCCCCGCGCACCCGCTCTCGCACCGCACGGACTGTCGAGCGAATCCGCACCCCCAAGGCATAGTACGCTTGCTGTGTCCGGCGTAGTTCCGCACTGGAACGCCCGATCCGCGCCTGCCCTTGATCGAACAGTGGGACTTCGAACGCGACAGCGGGTCCCACCTCCCATGATCCGCCGTCGGGTCCGCCTTCCCGTTCCGCGAAAGCCCCCAGCGCCAACTCGGGGACCAGCGCGGTTGCCCTGCTGAACCCCAACTGTTCACCGGCCACGATAATTCGCTGCTTGGCACTAGCCAGGTCGATACTCTGGCGAAGTGCGCGACTTTCGAGCCCTTCCAACGGTATCGATCGTTCCGGGATGTCGGGGAGACGCCTTTGGATTTCCCAGGCGGTTGCCTTTCCCCAGAGGCCCATCAAGATATTCAGTTGCTCCCGGCTCTGGTACACTGCAATCTCAGCAGCCCTGAGTCGCAACTTCGCTTCCTCCGCAAGTGCCCGTTCTCTCGCCAGGTCGAGGTCCGTGATGTTCCCCGCCTCATGGAGGCGCTGTGCCACCTCCAGCGAGATAGCAAGCCCTTGGGCGATACTCTGTAGCAGTTCAAGCATTTGCTCATTCGCCTGGTGGCGATAAAAAGCGGCCCGAACCGTTGCGGCGAAATCGAGCACGGCACCCGTCACCTGCAGCTTGGCGTCTTCAAACCGGGCCGCCGCCACGCGCTTGCGAAGCGGCATGTAGAAAATATGCAGGAAATCAATTGCCGTGAGCAGTTCCAGTTTTGCCACGCCGCCAGAGAGCGGGAACAGGACACCGGCATCGAAAATCGGGTTTTTCAGCAGCCCCGCTTGGACCAGATCCGCCTGGGCCACCCCCATCTCAGCGTAGGTGGCCTGGAGCTCTCGATTGTTGAGCAGCGCCACCTGTACGGCCGCGTTGGCGGTCAATTTCTCTGCTAATAGCGCACGAACTTTCTGGGCTACTTCTGCGTCGAGCTCGGTTCCGGCGTTCCATACCACTTGCATCCCACTGCGTTCTTCCACATGGGCACTCATTTCTGTGAACCCGGCCTTTGGGTCAAAGGTCGCGCAGCCAGTCATAAGAACGAGCAGGGCAAACATATATCCCGCTTTGTGCTTCCACGACACCCGATCTGTCACTCGCGACAGGCCCTGGGGTTGCATAGGGCTTCTCCTTTGCATCGTCATCACTCTTTCAGCCTCTCGATCTTAACGATCGCCTTGTTCTGCGTATCAATGGTAAAGCGGATAGTGTCTCCTGCCTTTAACCCCTCAAGAAGCGATGGGGGATCAACCCTATAGCCCATCGTCATGGCATCCATGAAGCCTTGGATCTCCTCGTGATCCACGACGACCTGGTGATTGCTCGGCACCACAGCGACCACCTTCCCCTCACCCACAACGGCTTGCTGGCGCTCTGTTGCAGACGGCGGAGTGCCCTACATCTCACGCTGGGCCATGGAGTAGGCCGGTTGAACCGAGGGGATGTCTGATGGCCGGTACGATAGCGTGTTCGAAGGTGGTTCCTCCGGTGCAGCCATCGCCCCCGGGTGAGCCGGATGCTCAGTGGTTAGCGGTGGTAGCTTATAGGGTGCAGCACACGCTGTGAAAACCAACAGACTAAAGATCGATATCGCGTTCCGAGTGAACATACCTCCCCCGTCAGTTTTCCAGTTTCTCAATCTTGATGATGGCTTTTTTCTCGGTGTCGACGGTAAATCGAATCCTGTCTCCCGGCTTGAGCCCCTTCAGGAGCGCGGATGGGAGGACCTTGTATCCCATTGTCATGGGCTCCATAAAGCCTTGGATCTCCCCGTGCTCCACAACAACCGAATCGCGGTTCGGGACCACGCCGATCACCTTCCCTTCTCCAGTCACAGACTTCGGCATGGCGGGCGGTCTGAGGGACGCCAGGTAGGCCGAAAGGTTAATAAGCTCCTCGACAGTCATGAGATTGTTAACGGTGCGCATCATGGAGCGGCCGTCGTTTGCCTTGAACCTGTCGTGGGCGATCACCGCATCCGGGTGTATGACCGACTCGGCGAAGAACTCCAGTGGATGCATCGCCCCCATCTGGGTCAGCTCAGGGCCTACGGCTGCCGCGCCTGGATCCGGGAATCCCTCCCCGGCCACACGGTGACAGGCAAAACACGCAAACTTGACAAACACCTCACGGCCTTTCGAAGCATCTCCTTGGGGGAGGGTGAAACTCCAACCTCTCGGATGATGGCCCTTGCTTCTCTTATGATAGTCCGGCTGTTCTCGACCTCTGGCCAATCCCTGCCAGGTGGTTATTGCGAGGAGCAGGAACAGGATCAGGTATCCTCGGTCTTGGCGTCTCATGCGATCGCACTCCTAGTTTTCTCGCCTCCCGCGGTAGCCGATCGGCAAGGGGTCGCTTTTTGCTGCGGCGTCGCGCAAAGCGATACCGACCCCGGGTGAGACGCGGGAAAAGCCTAAGCGTCCGCGAATAAGGCCCTAAATGTCAGGGAACAATGCGTGGAAATGCGTGGAAATGATTACACGCGAGGGGGTGGGGAGGGAGGAGAAAGCACAAGGCCTTCGTACAGGATACTCTGTTCCGCGCCAAGGAACAGAATCAACAGAAGGTTGTTTGGGGCTAATTGACCCTCACATGGGATTGCAGAAGTTCCGCAGGCTTGAGCGGTGTGGATCACCGACGATGGCACGTCGGAACCGTGGTGGTGGTCATCAAAATGGGGGATGAGGCAGAGGGTGAGGCCCGCCAAGAAGCCGCAAACCACAAAGCATGCCATCCACTTACGGATCAACTCCTGCTCCTTTTGCAGGTATGACCCCGGACACCCATCCTGACCGGATAGGCCACGGATACGATATCTATTATTAATAAAAAATATTATCTGTTATCCCGAATCCCGCGTCAAGCCCCGGTCGAGAGGCAGGATTTCCCTCGCGAAGCTTTGTTGAGGCACGTGGATATCGGTTCAGTTAAGGAAGACCATTGCGGATTGGTTGATTCTTGCGACACGAAAGGGTACGTCTTGTCGAACCTCGAGGCCGAGACTGGCACCACGGTAGAGTAGCCGAACAGATTAGGATGCGGGGGCAAGACCGCGATCATCCCGGTGGGGTTGCTTTTTAGCGGCGGAGAATCTCAGTGATGAAATGTTCCAGCTGCAGTTTGTCCTGTTGCTCGATGCTGGTAAACACGAGGCCATGGCGGTAGGGGGAGTGCGGCTGATTGTCTGAGTTCTGGGACCAGACGACTTTCGCCTCGGCGCGGATGGAGCTTCCCGCCAGGGAGATGAAAACGTCAAGAGAGGTCTCCGGTGGGAATGGCTCTGAAAGCTCCACCATCACGCCTCCCTCACTGACGTTGTGGATCCAGCCAGCCCTTGCCGGTCCAAGGGGCCGGCAGATCATGGCGGGCGCATCGTACGAGAAGCGCGGGTGTCTGCGCTGCTGTTGCGCTTTCTTTTTCAGCTGGGAAACCGCCGAGCGTTCAGGATTCATTTTGGCCTCACCTCTCTGTGTGTTTGCCGTAAACTGCAAGCGTGATGCCAGTCTCTCACCCAGAACATCAGCCCCTGCTGGCTGGTCCCACCACTTGCCGTCTGCGCCAGCATTGTGATTACACCCCCCTTCTAGCTGACCCTTGTTTCCCATTGCGGGCGGCAGCGCTGCGAAAGCGGTCACTCAGGACGTGCGAAAACCCTTAAGTTATTGAAAATGTGCCGTTGCCCATCTGGCATGCCCCTTGCTCCCCGATCGGAGGCGAGCGGCGCTCGCCGCAGGAGTCGCGATGGGAGCAGGTCGGCGGAGCAAGCGGATATATCCCCGAGTTATCGTGAAAGGCAAGGCGGAGGGGCGGATCACCGTCCTCTACGAGGCGTCGCTCCTGAATATCAGCCTTGGAGGCGCGCTCATCGAACATGTCCAGGCCGTACGCCCGGGCACAGTTTCCACTCTGCAAGTTGAGCTCCAGGGGAAGCCAGTGAGCCTTCGGGTCCGCGTAGCGCGTTCGGTGGCTGATCGGACAGAGGTACAACCGGATGGGGAGCGGGCGGTGATCTACCACAGTGGGCTGGAATTTGTTGACCTCCCAGAAGAGATGCGACAGGTGATCAGCAATTACGTGGAGTCAAATACTTACACTGAAGGCAGGAATGATACGGATGAGCATACGAGCAAAAGCGGCGAGAGCGAGCCAGATCTGAAGGGATCGCTCCTCACCGAGCTAGAAGAATTAGAGCGCGCCGTCAGAGAGACGTCAAAGAAACTTGAAGGGGACATGACCCCGACTGAAGGAGCGGTGTGAACGAGGAGGACAGAATGAAGACGCATTCCGTACTGCTTATTGATGATGATGAAGCCTCGCATGAGTTGGTGGGCTCGGCGCTGACCAGTGAGGGATTTGAGGTCATTGCGGCCCCAGATGGCCTGTCTGGAATCGAACTGGCCCGAGCAATACAGCCGGCTGTCGTTCTCCTGGATATGACATTGCCCGGGCTCGATGGGGTCAGAACGTGCCAGCGCCTAAAACAGGATCCCACCCTCGCTGGTGTTCCCGTCGTCGGCCTCACGGTCTCAGCCGACCTAAAGAACGCCGAACAGACCTTTCGGGCCGGTGCGGAGTTTTTCTTGGTGAAGCCCCTTGAGGTCGAGAGCCTCATCCAAGCCGTGAAGTCAGCCACCCAGCGGGCTCAGCGCGAGACTCCGCGTCGGGGCGATCCGCGGTTTCCGGCAGAGCTACCCGTCCGGTGTGTCATAATCGGGGATGACGAGGCAAGCCGGGAAATCGCGGGTGTGGCGATCAACGTGAGCCTTCGCGGTCTCTATCTCTTTCTGTCCGAGAAGGTGGCACGCGCGAGCACACTTCGCCTTCATTTGGAACTCCCGAAAGGGACCGTCACCGCCGAGGGCGAAGTCATGTGGCAGGAGGATGAGCTCGGTGACCGGATCATCCCTCACGGCGTCCAACTCCTGCGGTTTACGGAAGACTCTGGCTTTTTACAGTATAGGCGATACCTGAAAACGCTTGCCAGAACATCTGCTGCGGGGAGTGGTGCATAGCGGCACAGGCCAGTCGTCGTCCGTCGAAAAAGCAGAACGCCCTCCCGGGTCGTAGTATAACCGGGAGGGCGTCTGAATTCTCTGAACCATGAACGGCTGTGCCAGTTATGCAGTTAAGGGCTCGCGGCGACCGGCCTCACCGTCGTGTTGATGACCTCTTTCAGCACCGTGGCACGCCCAAGCATCTCCTTGACCATATTGATTCTGCTAAGGTACTCCTGCTCCAACTCTGCACCGACTCCCACGAGATGGTCGAACCTCTCCGCAGCTTCCCGATGGATGCGGTCTTGGATCTCGGCAACCTTGCCTTGGAATGTATCCTCTGAAGTTTCCCGCCCCCCGTTGAGCACTTCTTCCGAAATGGCTCTGATCTCCTTTCCATAGTGATCGATCAGTTCCCTTAGGCCGGACAAGGCCTGCTCCATTTGTTCCATCAGCCTCTCTCCTTTATGTGTGCAGATTCCGCGCCCATCACTCCTCGACTTTTTTCAAAGACGTCTTCTCGCTTGGTGGGGGAGATCTCGCACGCCCGGGCGGTGTACGTCGCGCCCGCCGGAAGGACTTCCTCAGATGACCTCCTCCTCGCCTGTCGCCCGCCACCCGCGATGCATCTCTTGTGATGATGGCCTCTCGACCGTATGGCCGCTCTTATATTCGCTTGACCCAGCAACTGTCAAGGGAAAAAACAAGATGTTGTAGAGCAACGTCTGATAGTACCCAAGATATTGAGTATCACGATTAACGCAGCCGGGGCAACCACACCACCCAGTGCTGCGAAGAGATCGGCCCGAAAGATGTGAAGCCTCAGGCGAGAAGATGGGAGGAAAACACCAGCTTGCGAAGCAGTTTCAGGCGAGGTAATTTCGTATTGACACCCATGATGATCGTTTGTAAGGTAACAGAAACGGGCAGCGGCCCGAACCGAAGGTGTCTCGGAACTTTTGATTGCTTCTAGAGCCCTCAAATGCTTCGCGAGCCTTTGAGGGTTTTTCTTTTTTCAGGTACCCCTCGAGGAGGAGCCAAATTGTCGAGCAGGCTGTACGTCAGAACCCTTGCCCCCACCACAGCCGTTCGCGAAAGAACGGGGCAAAAACCGAGGCCACGGCACGGGATGACATTCTACGTCGCGCTTGGATTAATCCTTTTCGTCTGTATCGTGCCGATGTCAGGACAGGCCGAATCGGAGAAGGGAGAAAAGGAGATGACGGTTTCAGCTGGCACGAAGGTCTCCATTGAGTACACCCTGAAACTGGAAGACAAAAAGGTGCTTGATTCCAACGTAGGCTCTGACCCGCTGACCTATGTTCATGGATCTCAGCAAATTATCCCAGGACTCGAAAATGCATTAGAGGGGATGAAGATTGGTGATAGCAAGAACGTTACCGTCAAGCCGGAGCAGGGCTATGGCACCGTCAACGAGGAAGCCATTGTTGAAGTGAAGAAAGAGCAGCTTCCGCAAGATGCACTGAAAGAGGGCGCAGAGCTCCAGGGCCGGGATGCCAATGGCCGGACCATTTACGCCCGCGTCGTCGAGGTTAAGGAGCAAACGGTTCTGGTGGACTTCAACCATCCCCTGGCTGGGAGGACCCTCTATTTCGACGTGAAGATTTTGGACATTCAAAGGACATCGGCCGAGTAATACCCCCAAAAATGTCTTGACAAAGGCAGGGGAAAAAGGGTAAGTTACTGCTCGCCCCAAGGGGTCCAAAGGAAGTCGCGGGACTCGGGGTCGTAAACCTGTCCTGAGCCGGGTAAGACGCTGTGAGCCGAAAGGCAAGTAGAGTCAGATCCGGAACAGGAAGGGGATGACGGCCACCGGGGACTGAGAAACCAATGGGTCACTTGGGGCGCCTCTTTTTCTCCTCCGTTGCCCGCGCCTCACCTTTCCCTCCCAGACGATGACAAAACCCATCGCCTCGTGCCTGTGCGCGAGGCCTTCAACACTGTCTCTTGGCCGTGCGAGATGGTTCAGATATTTTTCACCTCATTCGCGAGGTTGATCAAGGATTTCCTGGCATCTCCGAAGAGCATGACGGTCTTCTCGTCGTAGAAGAGCTCATTTTCGATGCCGGCGAAGCCGGGGTTCATACTCCGCTTGAGCACGATGATGTGCAGGGCCTTGTCCACATCGAGGATCGGCATCCCGTAGATGGGGCTGGTCGGGGAGTTGCGGGCGGCTGGGTTTACCACGTCGTTGGCGCCAATGACCAAAACCGCATCCGTCCGGTCGAACTCGGGGTTGATCTGTTCCATATCGAAAAGCTGCGGATACGGAACATTCGCCTCCGCCAACAACACGTTCATATGACCTGGCATCCGGCCGGCCACCGGGTGGATGGCGTACTTGACGGTTACCCCTCTTTTTTCCAAGAGATCGGCGAGCTCCCGAACCTGGTGCTGCGCCTGGGAGACGGCTAATCCATAGCCCGGGGCAATGATGACCGACCGGGCATAACGAAGGAGAACCGCCGCATCCTCCGCCGTGGTCTCTCGCACCCCCCGAGCCGCGAGGCCACGTGCATCGCCCCCCACGGCGATCTGAGCCCCAAACCCGCCAAACAAGACATTGGTGAACG
>JBFHXD010000049.1:0-16470 GCA_041599135.1 Methylomirabilales bacterium (SeqCode)
AGCTTCGGACCTTCGCGGCAGGAGAGTTCGAGTCGGTCCACGGCGGCTACGCCACGGACTACGCCAATGCCGATCCGAACCGGTTGGTGCCGCTAGATGTCGCCCATCGCCTAGAGGCGGCCGGTCGCATCGGCCGCACCCATGATGTTTTCTACACCACGGTCGGAAACGGCACGTCGGTCTCGAAGGCTCAGGCCTTCGGCCAGGCGATCGCCGACGATCTCCGGAAGGCCGGGGTGCACGCGGCGATCTTCACGTCGACGTGAGGGACCGGGACTCGTTGCGGGGCAACGATGGTCAAGGAGCTGGAGCGGGCTGGGATCACCACTGTTCTTCTCTGTAACATGACGTCCATCGCTCTCACTGTTGGGGCGAATCGGGTGGTCCCGACCCGGGGGATCCAGTATCCGACCGGCGACCCGTCGCTTTCTCGGCAAGAGGAGGAGGCATGGCGGGAGCGGCTTATCTTGACCGCTCTTCAGGCCCTCGAGACGGCAGTCGCCGGCCCAACCGTCTTTCCCGTGTAAGCGTTCAGCCGTCATGGGCTGTCAGCAGGCCATGGAATTCAAGAAAAGGAATACGATGCTATGATTCAACCGGTCATCAAAGGATACGCGGCTATCCTGGCCCACGCCTCAAGCCTGGTCCGATACGGCTCGAAGCCGAGCCGGCAGATCGCAGCTACCCCCGGTCTCCTCTCAACGATCCTTGAATCTGTCCGGAGTTATCAAGAGGCTCTCGTTTACGCCCCCCACCAGGTCTTTATCGGCCGGATGCGCCCCCACGACCTCCGTGCCCTTCCCTTCCCGTGGCTTGCGCATTCCGTTCCCGCGGATCGGTTTACTCCCACTGGAGAGATTCTCCCGGAGGAGGAGTTGTACGGGCTCCTGGCCTTGGCCGATGAGTTCGGCCTTTTGAGCTTCGATCCGGCCTTTGCCGAAGAGGCTGCCCGGCGCTTCGCCGTTCATCCCCTCTTGGCCGGGTCCTCCTTGGAACGGCTCCATGAGGCCGGGCGGCGGGACCTTCAGGGGGTGCTCCAATCACCCGATACGCTGCCCCTTTTCATCGAGGGGAGTCAAATGATTGGGGCCTTCCGACGAGGAGAAGAGGAGGACGATTCGCTCACCGCCCCGATCCTCCTTGAGAACCTGGCGGCGAAGGTGACGGGCACCCTGGCGCTTCTCCATCTTGTTTCCCAGGACGGCCTGGGAGCCGAGGCGGTGGAGTATGTGCTGAGCTGCTCTGAAGAGGCGGTCGGGGATCGCTACCAGCGGGGCGGGGGGAACCTGGCTAAGGCCATCGCCGAGATGGCCGGCTGTGGGAATGCGAGCGGTGCCGACATTAAGAATTTCTGCGCCGCGCCAATTCCCGCCCTGGTGATCGCGGGAAGCCTTGTGGCGTCGGGGGTCTTCGAGAACGTCGCGGTCGTCGGGGGTGGATCCGTGGCGAAGCTTGGGATGAAATTCCAAGGCCACTTGAAAAACGGGATACCGATCCTGGAGGATGTCCTGGGGGGGATTGCTATCTGGGTCGGGCGGGACGATGGACGATCGCCCCGGATCCGGTTAGAGAGTGTGGGCCGTCACGAGGTCAAAGCAGGCTCTTCGAATCAGGCCATTCTGGAGGCCCTGGTCGCCCGGCCTCTTGAACGGATTGGACGTCGCATGACCGAGGTGGATCTCTTCGGGACCGAACTCCACAACCCCGAGATCACGATCCCTCAAGGCAATGGCGATATCCCCCTTCGCAACTACCGAATGCTGGCCAGCCTCGCCGCCCTTCGCGGTGAAATTGAGGCGTCAGCGCTCGATGCCTTCGTTGAACGGCACGGGGTCACCGGCTTCGCCCCGACCCAGGGACATCTTGCGTCAGCCATCTGCTTGCTGGGTCATGCCCGGGCGATGCTGCTGAGCAAAGAGATCAACACGGTTCAGCTCGTGGCCAAGGGGAGCCTTTTCTTAGGGAAGATGACCTCCCAATCTGATGGGATGTCGGTCCTGATCGAGGCTTAGGAGAGGAAGGAGGGAACGGGTGTTTCAAGGGAAGCAGGTCATTGTCATCGGAGAACGGGATGGTCTGGCCGGGCCGGCCATCACCACTTGTGTGGGGACCGCAGGCGGCACTGTTGCCTTGGTCCACACCGACTGTTTCGTCTGAACTGCCGCCGGCGCCATGGATCTGGCGCATCAAGAAGCAATCGTACGGCTGGTAGAGGAGAAGGGGAAGGAGAACATTGTCGTGATCCTTGGCTCCCCCGACCCGGAGAGCGCTGAAATCGCCGCAGAGACCGTCACGAACGGCGATCCCACGTTTGCCGGACCTTTGGCTGGTGTGGCGCTTAAGCTTTCGGTGTATCACATTCTCGAGCCGGAAGTCCGCCAGGCGATCGATCCCGAAACGTACCGGCGCGAGATCGGGCTGATGGAAGGCGCCTTACCGACTGAAGAGATTGCTGCCGTCGTTCGTCGGATCCGGCAGGGAAGATCATGACCTTCCTCACTGCGCTCTCTATGCACCCCGACTCTTGCACGGCGGTCACACATGAAGGAAAGGAGTAACGCATGTCGAAGAGGCATCCAATCATCGCTGTGACCGGTTCATCCGGCGCTGGTACCACAACGGTCAAGGTCGCATTTGAACACATTTTTTTCAGACTTCAGGTCAACCCGGTGTCCATTGAGGGGGACAGTTTCCACCGGTACACCCGAGCCGAGATGCGGGAAGCTGTGGCGAAAGCCCAGGTGGAGGGGCGAACTTTGAGCCACTTTGGCCCTGACGGAAACCTCCTAGAGGATCTCGAGGAACTTTTCCGGCAGTATAGCGAAACCGGGACCGGACGAAGGCGCTATTACCTTCATACTTTGGAGGAGGGAGAACGCTTCGGCCAAGAACCAGGGACTTTCACCCCCTGGGAGGATCTCCCAAAGAACACCGATCTTCTTTTTTATGAAGGACTACACGGCGGGATGGTGACCGAGAAGGTCAACGTCCCGCAATATGTAGATCTGCTGGTCGGCGTGGTGCCCATCGTGAACCTCGAGTGGATCCAAAAGATTCACCGTGACACGGCGGACCGAGGCTACACGCCGGAAGACGTTACCGAAACTATCTTGCGGCGCATGCCCGACTATGTGCGCTATATCACCCCCCAGTTCTCGCTGACGGATATCAATTTTCAACGCGTGCCCACCGTGGACACTTCAAACCCATTCGTTGCCCGTGATATCCCGACCCCTGATGAGAGTCTCGTGGTCATCCGATTCAGCGACCCTATCAAGTCCAATATCAATTTCCCATATCTCCTGGCCATGCTGCATGACTCACAAATGTCACGGCGGAATAGTATCGTGATGCCGGGGGGGAAGATGGGTCTCGCCATGGAGATCATCTTCGAACCTATCGTCAAAAAGATGATGGAAGAGCGGCAGGCACTCCTGTAGAAACGGAAAGCCCCGGTTGCCGACTGCATGATGTCAAGGCTTCGAGTGGTGATCTTTGATGTGGACGGCACACTTGCTGAGACGGAGCGCGACGGCCACCGAGTCGCATTCAACCATGCCTTCGAACGGCTGGGTCTTCCTGACCGATGGGACGAGGTTCTCTATGGTGAGCTGCTGTGCGTGACTGGGGGCAGAGAGCGCCTCCATTTCTACTTCGACCGGTACCGGCCGCTCCCGGATGCTGAGCGAGACCGCTTGGTCCAAGAGCTTCACTTGATCAAGACCCATGCCTTTAGACACCTCATCGATCAATCCCTTTTGACTGCCCGCCCCGGTATTCTCCGCCTTCTCGATGAGCTCCATCACAAATGCTTCACCACGGCGGTTGTCACAACGGGAAGCCGTACGTGGGTCGAGCCCCTCCTTGAGCGAGTTCTTGCCGGGGATCGCTTTTCCCGCATCGCTCTCATCGTGACTGGCGAGGATGTAGCCCGCAAAAAGCCCGACCCCGAGGCTTACACCCTCGCCCTCTCGAAGTTAAGCGTCTCCCCGCAAGAGGCCCTCGCCATCGAGGATTCCCGAAATGGACTCGAGGCCGCCAAGGCGGCGGGACTTCCCTGTCTTATTATCCGGAGCAGTTATAGTTACAACAACAACTTCAGCCGGGCCGATCTTGCTCTTGAGGAGCTGGGCGATCCTGGTGTCCCGTGTCGCGTTCTTTCCAACCCCCACCGTATTGACGTCGGGGACATGATCGACGTCGAAACCCTCCAACGCCTCCACCACCAAGCCATTGGAGCTCGCGACCTATCCTGAGCGAATCGCGAGGAAGGCCGATCCGGCCGAGTTTCATACGTCGAGTTCCAATGGCGCTGTTTTGTAACAATTTCAAAACCGTCTCATAGAACGTTAAGCAACTGTACCCATTGGCAACGCACGCGAAGAAAAGGCGTTTTTTGCTTTACTTCGGAACCGTTTTTCGCTATAATTATGTACCTTCAAAACAAGACAGGATCCCACCCTCCGGTTTTCATATTTTCATATCTCTGTGAGTCTTGCGGTTCAGATTGGACGTGAGGCGCTAGAAAGGAGGGCAGCTCATGGCCACTGAGAAGATCACCATCAGCGTCATCAAGGCAGACGTAGGAAGCTACACCGGCCACAACCGGGTTCACCCCGAGCTCATGCAGAAGGCAGGTGAGTCGCTCCAGGCTGCCAAGGACAAAAAGACGATCATCGATTATCATGTCGGCCGTTGTGGGGATGATATTGACCTCATCATCACCCACCGCCACGGCATCGACTCCGAGGTGATCCATCGCCTCGCATGGGACACCTTCATGGCCTGCACCGTGGTGGCCAAGAGACTTCATCTTTACGGAGCCGGCCAGGATCTCCTCTCCGATGCTTTTTCCGGCAATGTCAAAGGCATGGGCCCTGGCGTCGCCGAAATGGAGTTCGCGGAGCGGACCAGCGAGCCCGTCGTGGTCTTCATGGGCGACAAATGCTCGCCAGGGGCGTGGAATTTTCCCCTCTACCGGATGTTTGCTGACCCCTTCACGGCCGCCGGGCTTGTGATTGATCCCAAGATGCACGATGGCTTTGAGTTCTCGGTCTTAGACGGTAAGAAAGATGCCACCATCGTCCTCAACTGCCCCGAGGAGCTGTACGATCTCCTCGTCTTTCTGGGTGCTTCAAATCAGTTCATGATCACCGAGGTGCGGCGCCGAAACGATGGAGAGATCGCCGCAGCGGCCTCTACCCAAAAACTGAGCCTGATCGCCGGCAAATACGTGGGGAAAGATGATCCGGTAATGGTGATCCGGTGCCAGGCTGGATTCCCTGCGGTCGGCGAGGTGGTTGAGGCCTTCAGTTTCCCGTTCCTCGTGGACGGGTGGATGCGAGGGTCCCACTGTGGACCGATCATGCCTTGTGCCTTTCATGAGGCAAACCCGACACGCTTCGACGGGCCGCCCAGGGTCGTGGCAGCCGGGTTCCAGCTGGCCGATGGACAGCTGGTTGGGCCGGTGGACCTCTTCGACGATCCCGCTTTTGACGACACCCGCCGAAAGGCCAGTGAGGTCGCCGAATATATGCGGCGGCACGGACCCTTCCAGCCTCACCGCCTCCCCTTGGAAGAAATGGAGTACACCACCTTGCCCCAGGTGATGGGCCGGCTCAAGGACCGGTTCAGGGTGGGAAAGCACTAGCTCCTGCCTGAAAGTCCACGGCCGCGGGGCGATCCGAAGGAAAGGGTCGCCACCGCGGCCGTTCCATTTTTCAGAACTTGTGTCGGAGCTAGCTAGCCCTCCGGGAAGGCCGGAGGCCGATTCCTACTTTGTCACGACTACGGAACCGGGACCCACGATGCTTTCCACCTGAGAGAGAAACGCCGGCACTGGCATCACATGCAGCGATTCTGAAGCCTCGATCACCACGGTCGTTTCTCGATCAATGTGCAGACAGAGGCGGAGGGGAACTGGGCCTTTGAAGTTCGCGGCTGTGGATCGGATCTGGCGAAGGATTTCCATCGAAAGCGCTTCCGACCTGAGGGCAATCTCCAGCTCGGCCGCTGGCTTCTCTTGCAGATCGTCAAAGGGCTGAACATCTGAGAGGAGGAGCTTTACCGCCTCTTCACCAACGTCGACCTGCCCTTTCACCAGGACTGGGTTATCCTTGACCAAATAAAGCATCTTGTTTCGATAAAGATCAGGAAAGGCAACCATCTCCACTGCACCCCGCAGATCCTCCAGGGTGACAAAGGCCATCCGGTCGCCGTTCTTGGTGGAGATTTCCTTCACGGCGGTGACGACACCGCACAGGGTCACCGTTTCCTTATCCCGCAGACTGGAGAGCCCATCGGTAGTGGCGGTGGCATATTGTTTGGCCAGAGTTTCGTATTCGCTGAGCGGATGACCGGTGACGTAGAAGCCGAGCATCTCCCGCTCAGCCGTGAGGCGCTGGGCGTGAGGCCACTCCGGAATGTCGGGGATCTGAGGTGTCGCTGCCTGAGCCACCCCTCCCCCCAGTACGTCCAAAAGGGAAACCTGTCCCCTTGCGCGATCCCGGTGGGCTGCTGAAGCGGCCTCCATGGCCTGATCGACCATCGACATCATCTGGGATCGACGCCACCCCAGGGAATCAAAAGCCCCACACTTGATCAGGCTTTCGATCACCCGCTTATTGACCAGCCGAAGATCGACGCGCTCGCAAAAGTCATGGAGGCTCGTAAACCTGCCAGCGGTGAGACGGGCATTCAGGATCGACTGAATGGCTGTCTCACCCAAATTCTTCACTGCCACCAGTCCAAAGCGAATCTTGTCCTCGACCACTCGGAAGGTACTGCCCGATTCGTTCACGTCCGGTGGTAGAATTTCGATCCCCATCTGCCGGCACTCTTCGATATGTGCCACCGTCTTGTCCGTATTCCCCATTTCCGAGGTGAGGAGCGCCGCCATAAAATCCACCGGGTAGTTCGCCTTGAGATAGGCGGTTTGGTAGGCAACCATCGCATACGCGGCGGCGTGGGATTTGTTGAAGCCATACCCGGCAAACTGGGCCATCAGGTCAAAGATTTTTTCCGCCTTCGCCTTCGGGATATGCCGCGCGGCCGCTCCCGCCAAAAACTTCTCCCGCTGCCGCGCCATAAGCTCGGGATTCTTCTTCCCCATAGCCCGGCGCAGAATATCCGCCTCTCCCATGGTGAACCCGGCCATCTCACTGGCGATCTGCATCACTTGCTCTTGGTACACCATGACGCCGTAGGTCTCGTGGAGAAATTTTTCCATGAGAGGGTGGTCGTAGCTGATCTTCACCCGACCATGCCGGCGGTTGATGAAGTCTGGGATCATCTCCATAGGGCCCGGTCGGTATAGCGCCACGAGGGCAATAACATCCTCCAGGCGTTCCGGCCTGAGGCGCTTCAGGAGATCCCGCATCCCTCCAGACTCCAGCTGGAAAACCCCCGAGGTTTTCGCCTCTGACAAGAGCTGGAAGGTCTTGGGATCGTCGAGGGGGATGTGGTCTGCGTGGAGCTCAATTCCCCGAGTGTCTTTCAGAAGTTTGAGGGTGTTGGCGATCACTGTGAGCGTCCTGAGGCCGAGAAAATCCATCTTGAGAAGGCCAATCTTCTCGATGGCCCCCATCGCATACTGGGTGGTGATCTCCCCCTTGGTCCCCCGGTAGAGGGGCACATGCTCGATGAGGGGTTCACCCGAGATCACGACCCCTGCAGCGTGCGTGGATGCGTGGCGAGTCAAGCCCTCGAGCGACCGCGCAATCTCCCAGAGTTCCTTGAGTTCGGGTTGGGAACCGACAGCCTCTCTGAGGGGTGGACTTTGAACGATGGCCTCGCCCAAAGAGACGTTCAGAATACTAGGAACCATCTTGGCGATCCGGTCCACTTCTCCATAGGGCATTCCTAGGGCGCGACCTACATCCCGAATCACCGCCTTGGCCCCCAACGTCCCAAAGGTGATGATCTGGGCCACGTTCTCTTTTCCATATTTCTGTGCGACATATCCAATCACCTCGTCGCGCCGATCATCGGCGAAGTCGATATCCATGTCTGGTGGCGATATGCGCTCGGGATTCATAAATCGCTCGAAGAGGAGCCCGTAACGTAACGGATCGATATTCGTGATTCCCAGGGCATAGGCGACCAGGCTTCCAGCAGCCGAGCCCCGGCCCGGCCCCACCGCAATACCCCGCTCCTTGGCAAAGCGGATGAAGTCCCACACGATTAGGAAATACCCGGCGAAGCCCATGTTCTCAATCACCTGGAGCTCACCGGCCAGACGGCACCTTGCCTCTTCTGTGATCTCACTGTACCGCTCCTTGAGGCCGCGCCAACTGCACTCGGCCAGGTAGGTGTCGAGGGTATACCCGGGGGGGACCTGGTAGTGCGGCAGGTGGATCTTGTTGAAGTCCAGCTGAAGATTGCACCGCTCGGCGATGGCTACCGTATTGATGAGCGCCTCAGGAATTTCCGCAAAAAGCTCCTGCATTTCCTGCGGGCTTTTCAAGTAGAATTGATTCGAGGAAAACCGCATCCGTTCCCGGTCGGCCACGGTCTTGCCGGTCTGGATGCAGACCAGGGCATCGTGGGCCTTGTCATCCCCCGCATTCAGATAGTGGACATCGTTTGTGGCTACCAAGGAAGTTCCCAGCGTCTTGGCCATCTTGAGCAAGCTCCGATTGACTTCATGCTGGGCTTCAATTCCATGAGACTGTAGCTCTAAGAAATAGTTCTGCCGACCAAACAGATCCCGGTACCAGGCCGCCACATCCAGGGCCTTTCCTTCCTCCTTCTGCGCAAGCAGACGGCACACTTCGCTGTTGAGACAGCCGGAAAGGGCCACGAGCCCCTCGTGGTGCAGGGATAGGAGCTCCTTATCAATCCGGGGCCTGTAATAGAATCCCTCGAGGTAGCCTGCTGTTGCGAGTTTGATCAGGTTCTTGTAGCCGGTCCGGTCTTTCACCAAAAGGGTCAGGTGGTTCGCCCCCTCATAATGTCCATCCTGGGGATACCGCTCGAGGCGGGAGCCGGGAGCGACATACACCTCACAGCCGATGATGGGCTTGATGCCTGCCTTCTTCGCGAGATGATAAAAATCGATCGCTCCAAAGAGATTGCCGTGATCGGTGAGGGCGAGGGCGGGCATTCTAAATTCTTTGGCCTTTTCTACCAGCTTCTCGAGATGGCATGCTCCATCCAGCAAACTATACTGACTGTGGACGTGCAGGTGCACAAAACCCGCATGCGGCATCACGAACCCTCCCTTATAGCGAAGGTACCCGAGATCCTATCAGCGGCTTCACTATTCCCATTCAATGGTGCTCGGTGGTTTTGAGGAAACATCATAAACAACTCGGTTGACCCCCTTGACCTCGTTGATAATGCGATTCGAGATGACGCCAAGCACGTCGTAAGGGAGCCTGGCCCAGTCCGCGGTCATGCCATCCTCGGACGTGACCGCCCGCAGGCCGACTACATTTTCATAGGTGCGGGCATCCCCCATGACTCCGACGCTCTTGAGGGGAAGGAAAATGGCGAAGCCCTGCCAGAGGCGCCGGTGGAGGCTAGCGCGTTTGAGCTCCTCCTCCACAATCGCGTCCGCGGCCCGGAGGATATCTAACCGCTCGCTCGTCACCTCGCCGAGGACGCGAACTGCGAGCCCCGGACCCGGGAATGGCTGGCGCCAAATAATAGTCTCTGGAAGACCGAGATCCTTGCCAACCTCCCGCACTTCGTCTTTGAACAGGTCTCGGAGGGGCTCGATGAGACGAAACTCCATGGTGCTCGGGAGGCCACCCACATTATGGTGGGTCTTGATGGTGGCGGACGGGCCTCGGACCTGTTGGCTCTCGATCACATCTGGATAGAGGGTCCCCTGCGCAAGAAACTCGAACCGACCGAGCTTCTTTGCCTCCTCCTCAAAAACCCCGATAAACTCGGCGCCGATAATCTTGCGCTTCTCCTCCGGGTCGGTCACTCCTTTGAGGGCGTGCAGGAAGCGATTCGAGGCGTCCACGGCGATAACGTTGAGCTTGAGATCGTCCCTGAACGTCCGCACGACCGATTCCGCCTCTCCTCTGCGCAGCAGTCCATTATCGACAAAAACACAGGTAAGGCGATCGCCGATGGCTTTGTGGATCAACAGCGCGGTGACCGAAGAATCAACCCCGCCACTCAGAGCACAGAGGACCTGTTCCGTCCCGACGATCTCCCGGATCTCCTCGACCGATCTTTCGATGAAGGACCGCATGGTCCATCTCGGCGAACAGCCACAGACGCGAAAGACAAAATTCTCGAGGATCTGCCGCCCTTTTGGCGTATGAATCACCTCGGGATGAAACTGCACAGCATACAGGGGGCGCTTGACGTGTCGCATGGCGGCGTAAGGCGCATTGTCTGTATGGGCGATGGCAGTCCACTCAGGGGGAAGAGTGAGGACCTTATCCCCATGGCTCATCCAGGCAATCGTCTCCGTCCCGAGTCCGGCGAGGAGATCGGACGAGTCATCGATGTAGAGATCAGCTCGGCCGTACTCTCGCTCCTGCGCCGCTGCGACTTTTCCTTCCAGCAAATGGGTCAAGATCTGCATCCCGTAGCAGATACCGAGAACAGGCCGGTCGAGCACCAGAACCTCGGGATCTAAGAGCGGAGCATCGCGATCGTAGACGCTGGCGGGCCCCCCCGACAGAACGATTCCCTGAGGATCAAATTCCCGAATGACCTGGATCGAACTGTGACATGGGAGGATCTCGCAGTAGACCCGGCACTCACGGACCCGGCGGGCGATGAGCTGGGTGGTCTGCGAGCCGAAATCGAGAATAAGAATTTTGTCCTTCATCCGTGCGAAAGGTCGGAAGAGGTGGAGAAAACACTCGTGCCGCCGAGTGCGGAATAGATTGAAAGCCGGTATGAGATTAGGCGGCCCTGGCCGCGTTTAGCTCTCTAAGCGGTAGTTGGGTGCTTCCTTAGTGATGATGACGTCGTGGACGTGCGACTCCCGAAGACCGGCGTTCGTGATTTTGATGAAACGACCGTTCTGTTGAAGTTCCTCCACGCTGCGACAACCGCAGTACCCCATCCCAGCTTTCAGGCCGCCGACCATCTGGAAGACATTTGCAGCCAGAGTCCCGCGATAGGGAACCCGGCCTTCAATTCCCTCCGGGACGAGCTTTCCTTCCTCGGTCTCATGCTCTTGGAAGTAGCGGTCCCGTCCACCTCGCTGCATCGCCCCGAGCGATCCCATCCCCCGATACACCTTGTAGCTCCGGCCCTGATAGATTACGGTTTCCCCGGGGCTCTCCTCCGTTCCGGCGAACAGACCCCCGATCATCACCGCATGCGCTCCGGCGGCGATGGCCTTGGTGACGTCGCCCGAGTGTTTCACCCCGCCATCCGCGACGAGCGGAATCCCTTGCCGACCAGCGACCGCGGCGCAATTGGCAATGGCGGTGATCTGTGGGACCCCTGCCCCCGCCACGACCCGGGTCGTACAGATCGAACCGGGTCCGATCCCGACTTTGATACCGTCCACCCCGGCCTCGATCAGATCTTGTACGCCTTGGGCGGTCGCTACATTGCCCGCAACCACCTCGGCCTGTGGATAGCCCTGCTTGATCCAGCGGACCGTTTCGATAACCGACTGAGAGTGACCGTGGGCCGTATCCACCACGATCGCATCGACCCCGGCCTTGACCAGAAGAGAAACCCGCGCTTCGGCATCTTCCTCGACCCCGACCGCTGCCCCAACCCGAAGTCGGCCCAAAGGGTCCTTGCAGGCACTGGGATACTTCCGGCGCTTTTCGATATCCTTGATCGTGATGAGTCCTTTCAAGGAAAAGTGCTCATCCACCACCGGCAGCTTCTCGATCCGATTCTGGTGGAGAATCTCTTTCGCCTCCTCCAGAGAAGTTCCGACCGGTGCGGTGACGAGGCGGTCCCTGGTCATTACCCCCGAGATAGGCAGATCGAGTTTCGTCTCGAACCTCAGGTCCCTGTTGGTCAGGATCCCTACGAGCTTTCCCTCCTCATCCGTGACCGGCACCCCCGAGATGCGGTAGCGCTCCATGATCTCGAGCGCCTCGTAGATCATCTGGGTGGGGCGGACGGTGATCGGATCCAAGATCATTCCGCTCTCAGACTTCTTGACCTTATCCACCTCCGCCGCCTGCCGCTCCGGCGAAAAGGCTCGATGGATGATCCCAATTCCCCCTTCCCGCGCGATGGCAATAGCCAGTCGCGCCTCGGTCACCGTATCCATAGCTGCAGAGACCAGGGGAACATTGATCCGGATTTTCCTGGTCAACCTTGTGGAGACGTCAACCTCTCGGGGGTGGACCTCCGACTTGGCGGGAACCAAGAGGACGTCGTCGAAGGTAAACCCCTCTTCCAACGGCCCGTGTAACATTTCACGTCTCCTCTTCAATATATAGGTGGGACACTTGTAATATACCGCAATATATAGCGTTCGTCAAAGTATTCAGATCCCCATGGCCTTCTTGGTTTCCATCAAGGTGCCCCCGGCCACCTTCCGGGCCCGTTCGGTCCCCGCCGCGAGGATCTCTTCCACTTCCGAAGCCTCCTCGACGAGTTTTACCCGCCGCTCGTAGATGGGGGAGAGGATCGGAAGCATGTGATCCAGCAGTACCCCCTTGCAGTCGAGACAGCCGATGGCCGCCGTGCGACATCCTGGCACCACATAACTCTCTCGCTGCTCTTGGGGCGTAAAGATCTTATGCAGGTCGAAGACCGGGCAGACATCAGGGTTGCCAGGATCCGTGCGACGGACCCGAGCCGGGTCGGTAATCATCGGCTTCACCTTTGCCTCCACCGTCTCCGGGGGATCCGACAGGTAGATGCAGTTATTATAGCTCTTGGACATCTTTCGGCCGTCGGTCCCTGGGATCTTGGGGGAATCGGTGAGTTTCGCCTCCGGGATCGTGAAGATCGGTTTGTACAGGTGATTAAAACGCCGGGCGATCTCCCGGGTGAGCTCGATGTGGGGAAGTTGATCGACCCCCACCGGCACATAATTGGCCTGATAGATCAGAATATCGGCGGCCTGCAACACCGGATAGCCGAGGAACCCAAAGGTGCTGAGGTCCTTGGTGGTTACCTCCTGGAGTTGCTCCTTATATGTAGGGTTCCGCTCCAACCATGGGAGAGGGGTGATCATCGACAGGAGAAGGTGAAGTTCTGCATGTTCCGGGAGGTGTGACTGAATGAAGAGAACCGCCTTATCGGGGTCGATGCCCGCACTCAACCAGTCGAGGACGATTTCCCGAGTGTACTCCCGGAGCTGGCTCGTATCGGCGTAATCGGAGGTCAGGGCGTGCCAGTCGGCCACGAAAAAATAGCATTCGTATTCGTCCTGGAAACGCCTCCAGTTTTCTAAGGCCCCAAAGAGGTGGCCTAAATGGAGCGGACCGGTCGGCCGCATTCCGCTCAGGACCCTTCCCCTCTGCATCCCTCTCCTTGATGACACTCGCGTTACAGGCGGAAAGCCTCAACCCTTAAGGTCAATGGTCAGAAGGACAATTCTTAAGTCACGGTATCAGAGGGAACATCCCTTGTCAATCGGCCGAATCTTCCACATTCTAGCACTGTCCTAATACCGAGCTACCTTCCCAAGAAGAAGAGCTGAGAGGGACCCATCTGTCCAAGCGGCTCAACGGCTGAATCGCTGTCGGAGGAAATTAATCTCCTCCTCGCGGCTGCGGAGGCGGCCCTCGAGTCGCCTTGCGAGCAAGAGATTGAGGATCCGGCGGTAGCCAGGGCCTGGAGGGAAGCCTAACCTCTGGAGGTCCTGGCCTGTCAGCGCAGGCCTGATCGAAGCAAGCTGGGTGAGATACCGGTCCACCCGCTCCCTGACCCGTCTTCCCCCGGTGGCCCAAACCAGGACGCGCAGATCGCCAGACGCTCGATCGAGCAGTTGCCGAAGTCGAGTGGCTCGAAGCTGCCTCTGATCCAGTTTTTTCTGTAGCTCCGGATGCTGCTTGAGCTCCGACACCAATGCACTGATGTGAGGGGGCTTGATCCCGAGGTGCTGCCCGACCCGGTCGCGAACCGTCGGGTGTACCGAGAGGAGGAGGACTAAGAGATGGATCCGCCACAGCCGAGGTTCCGGAGAGATCAGGTTGTGGTACCGCTCCCAGGCTCGGCGAACGTGTCTCATCTGGGAACCGGTGTTGGGACCAAGGTCGAGGGCAGGGTCGAGAGCCCTGAGGACTCCAAGGTTTTCAAGGAGCTTTAGCGCGTCCTCGGGACTAGGTTCACTGAGCAGCAGCTTGACCTCCTGAAAGAGACGGTCCCTGGAGAGCCGCTTGAGCACCTTTTCCGCCAGGACATCTCGAATCAGCCGCCGGTCCTGGCGGCTAAAGCGCAGGCGATACCGGGCGGCATACCTGGCTCCTCGCAAGATCCGGGTTGGGTCATCCCGATAGCTTCCTTCATGGAGTGTTTGCAACAGACCCCGCTTGAGATCGTTGAGTCCGCCGTAAGGATCAAGGATCTCCCCTCCATTGTGGCTGAGCCGCACCGCCATGGCGTTTATCGTGAAGTCTCGACGAAATAGGTCCTCGCGGATGGTTCCCGGCGAGACATCGGGTAGGGCCGCCGGATGGGCGTAAACCTCACGCCGGGTGGTGGCGATATCGAGGCGGAGACCGTCCTGGAAGACAAGCGTGGCAGTCCCAAACTTGGGATGCACGGTCACCCTGGCTCCCAGGCGCGTTGCCAAGGTCTTCGCATACGCAAGGGCATCCCCCGTCACAGCCAGATCGAGGTCGGTCGTGGCACTCCCTATGACGAGGTCTCGGACCGATCCCCCGACCAGGTAAACTGACAGGCCCCGCTGCTTTGCCAAGACGGTGGCCGTCTCAAACAGGTTTTGCTGATGAGGAGACAGACGCTTGAGAAGTTTTTGGGCATGGACTGCGGATCTTTTTTGGCTGGCAGGCGTCACTTGAGAAATGGGAGAGGGTCTTTGGCCCTGCCACCTCTCCGGATCTCGAAGTGCAAGTAGGGAGTTTCGGCAATCCCGGTCATCCCCACCTCGGCGATCACTTCGCCCTTTTTGACCGTTTCCCCCAGGGTTACGAGGTTGACCCTGTTGTGGGCATAGACGGTGGCGAAGCCTCCTTTGTGGTCAATGATGATCAGATTGCCGTAATCACGAAGATCCGCGCCGCTGTACACTACCCTCCCCCCTTCCGCCGTCCGGATCGGGGTCCCCTCCGGGGCCCCGATGGCTACCCCATTATTTTTGAACCCATCCTGGATCCCAAAGTGAGTCAGGACCTTCCCCTCGACCGGCCATGCAAACTGGAGATTGACAGCCTGGGCTTCCTCTCTGGGTAGCTTCCGTTCCAGCACCGCCGTCTGTTCGGCGCGGTAGACATGAACCTTTTTGACCCACCGGGCCCCGGGAATGAAGATGCGGTCCCCGGCCCGAACCTTCGCAGGATCGGAGATCCGGTTCGCCCGGCTGAGTGTTTTCACACTCACCCGATACGTCTTGGCGATCCGATAAAGAGTCTGGCCAGGACGGACCGTATGATAGACTCCAGAAGCCGAATATCGACGCCCACTGCACGCTGCAAGGAGGAGGACAAAGAGACAGAGGGTTCCGACGCGCCATCGCTTCACGACGCCCTCCCAGACAGGTGGCGACGCAAGCGATCCGGCAAGAGACTGTAACGCTCCCGGAGCTGAGCATTTCTCACGGCGATTCCAACAGCCTGCCTCGTGCCGACCATGACCACGAGACCTCTCCCCCGACTCAGGGTTGTGTACAGGAGATTGCGCTGGAGCATAATGTAGTGTGATGTGTGGAGTGGACACACAACAGCAGGATACTCACTCCCCTGACTCTTGTGGACCGAAATAGCGTAAGCAAGACTTAGCTCATCGAGCTCGGACCAGTCGTAGACGATCTCTCCCTGATCGCACCGCATCCAGAGCTGCTGATCTTCGCGGTCGACCCGGCTGATCCATCCGAGGTCGCCATTATAGACCTCTTTATCATAGTTGTTCCGAACCTGCATCACCCGGTCTCCCACTCGGAGTTGTCGCCCCCCCAAGATAATCTCTTCCCCCTCGGGATTCAGGGCTGCCTGAAGTTCTTGGTTAAGGGTGGCAACCCCCAGCGGGCCGCGATTCATGGGGGTGATGACCTGGATATCCCTGAGGGAGTCGAAGCCGTACCGGTGTGGGATCTCTTTGGTCACAAGCTTCTTCACCCGATCGCGGATGGCCTCCGGGTCCTCGAGGTCGATGAATCCGAAGTCCGTCGCCCCAAATGGCAGGAGATGGGGGAACTCTCCCCCGTTCACCCGATGCGCATTGACGACGATCCAGCTCTCCTTGGCTTGACGAAAGATCTCTGTAAGCCTGACCACTGGAACAGACCCCGAGGCAATGAGATCGTAGAGCATGGAGCCTGGGCCAACAGAAGGGAGCTGATCGGCATCCCCAAGAAGCAGGAGAGACGCCCTCGATGGAAGGGCGGCGAGAAGG
>JBFHXD010000050.1:0-16441 GCA_041599135.1 Methylomirabilales bacterium (SeqCode)
CGAACACCTAACACCTGAAACCATTCTAGGCTGACGGCTGACTGTTTTCTTACCTATCGCCGCGTGGGACGCTTATTGCCTGGCAATGCCTCCTTGAGGTACCGGTAGTAGTCGCTCTCTGTCGTCAGGATCAGCACGGAGTTTTCGTTCTGTCCTTCCTTATACGCCTCCAGCGTACGGGAAAAGGCATAGAATTCCGGGTCCTTCCCGAAGGCCTCACCGTAGATCTTGGTCGCCTCGGCGTCCGCCTTCCCTCGAATCTTCTGGGCCCGCCGGTAGGCATCAGAACGAATCTGGCGGAGCTCTTTCTCCATATTACCCAGGACCTCGGCGCTCTCTCCCTCGCCTTCAGAGCGAAAGCGGGCGGCAATCCGCTTCCGTTCAGAGATCATCCGGGCGTACACCTTCTCCCGGACGCTCTGCACGTAGTTGAGGCGCTTGATGCGGACGTCGATCAGCTTGATGCCGAACTGAGGGACGACCTTCTCGGCCTCTGCCACGATGGCCCGGGTGATCTCCTCCCGCCCCAGGCTGATCTTCTTCTTCAGTTCCTCTTCCCGCTCCACCGGGATCTCCTCGAGCACCTCCTCCCCCGGCGTCACC
This sequence comes from Methylomirabilales bacterium (SeqCode), assembly GCA_041599135.1. GTDB lineage: Bacteria > Methylomirabilota > Methylomirabilia > Methylomirabilales > CSP1-5 > CSP1-5. The sequence goes on from JBFHXD010000050.1 coordinate 604, forward strand.
CACGAGGCGCTGCGGACCAGTTCTACCAGCTCGTTGCCCGAGACTTGGCTCCGGACCGCGGAATCGATGATGTCATCGAGGCGGGACTGTGCCCCCTGTTCCGTCGCCACGCTCTCGAGGAACTTCCTCGGGTCGGCGATACGCCACCGCGCCGTGGCGTCCACCTTGATGAACTCGCGCCCCTTGGTCGGAATCTCCTCCGGGTCCCCATCCCAGATGAGGAGCCGTTTCTCAAAACGGCGGACATTCTGGATAAATGGGATCTTAAAGTGGAGTCCCGCGTCGGTGATAGGGTCCCCGACGACCTTGCCGAACTGTAGGAGGATGGCTTGCTGGCCCTCCTCGACGGTGTAGAAGGCACCGGACAGGGTCAGTACTGCTAGAAGCGCGAGGATGCCAATCGCGTAATTCAGTGCTTTCTTCATGGCGGCGTCCCTCCTGGTGCCTGCTTGAAACCCGACTCCAGGGAGAGCCAGGGGATCAGGGCCTTCTGGTCGGCATCCACGATGTACAGGGACTTGGCTTCGGGGAGGATCGTGGTCAGCGCTTCCAGATAGAGTCGCTTCCGCGTGACGTCCGGGGCCTGCTTGTACTCGGCGAGGATGGCCTGGAAGCGGTTCGCCTCGCCCTTGGCTCGGTTCACCCGTTCGAGGGCATAGCCTTCGGCCTCGGTGATGGTCCGGGCCGCCTCACCCCGCGCCTTGGGGATCTCTCGGTTGGCTTGCTCCTGGGCTTGGTTAATCGTCCGTTCCTTGTCCTGCCGCGCCTCGTTCACCTCGTTGAAGGCGGGCTTGACGGGGTCTGGGGGGGTTACATCCTGGAGCTTGACCGCGGTGATGCGAATCCCGGTCTCGTAGTCGGTCAGAATCTTTTGCATCTCCAGCTTGACTTCTTCTTGGACGGTTTCCCGGCCGACGGTCAGGACGTCGCTTCCAAGGCGGTTTCCCACGATCCGGCGCATGACCGCCTCGGACACGTCCCGGAGGGTGTCCACTGGCTCCCGAACCCGGAAGAGGAATTTTTCTGGGTCTTCGATGCGGTACTGCACGATCCAGTCGACGTCGATGACGTTCAAATCCCCGGTGAGCATGAGGGACTCATCCTGAAACTGCCTCGCCGAGTATCGCGTTCGCCGTCCTGGTTCCTCTGTCCGGAACCCGAACTCCTCCTTGAGAACCCGGGCCGTGGGGACGAAAAGGACCGTCTCGACCCCGTAGGGAATCTTAAAGTGCAGCCCCGGGCCAACCGTCCGAACGACCTTTCCAAAGCGCTGGACCACGCCGGTTTCCTCTGGCTGCACGGTGAACCAGCTTGACCAGAGGAGAAGCACGACCAGCATGAGGATCACAATGCCCCCGATGCCCCCAAAGGGCACGCGTCGGCCCCGAAGTGGTCCCAGGAACCGCTCGATGAGGTCCTGGATGTCCACGGGAGGCCGCCCACCTCTCGGGCCCCAACCCTGCGCTGCCATAAAGCGCCTCCATCAGCACAATCGATCTTCCACCTGTTACAAATTTACTTTCACTATGTTTCGACCGTAACACAATCCCCCCATGGGTGCAACCGGTCCATCTCTTGAGCTCGGGGCCCAGGTTGCTCCAGAAATATGGGGACAGGCTGGGTGACTTCTTGCAAACTTTCCGAGCGGGATCTCGCGGTTACGATAGGGGCAGTTCACCGGGGGCAAACCCCACGGCGCTGAACGCCTTCAGGAAGGGGAACTGCTCGGCGAGGGTTCTGGGCACCTTTCCGATGGGAAGGCCTAGGTAATGTTTCATGAGGTACGCATTGGCCGGTGCCTTACCGCGAGGGTGGTTGTTGAAGAAGACGAAGGTGATTTTCGCCTTGTCCGCCAACGTCTCGATCTTCGGCACCCACTCCGTGAGCTCTCCCTCGCCGTAAAGGTAATCGTATCTTTCTGACGCCTCCTGATGCTTCCACCACGTCTCCGTTGCCCGGCCGTGGAACCGCACGTAGCCCACATCACTGGTGGCCTCGACGACGCGCGGGGGGAGTCTGGGGAGCTCCGGTTCATCGACAGCGCAGAGGTTGATCGCCTGCTTTCGGAGGAGCTCAAACACGGACGGGTGGTACCAGGAGGCATTACGGAACTCCACTACGAGTGGGACACCGGCGAGCGCTTCACGCAGTCGGAGCAGATGGTCCCGGTTCTCATTCTTATTCCAGAAGCTGTAGGGGAACTGGGCCAGGACGCACCCCAGGGTCTGCCGGTCCTCCAGGACGCGGATCGCCTCGCGGAATGCAGGGGCAGCAGCCTGAAAGTTTTCCCGCCGGTGGGTCATGTCGGCATGGGCCTTGATTGTGAAGGTAACCGCACCGCCTGCCTTTCTGTTGAGGGTCTCGAGCGTCCTGGGGTCAGGCATCTGATAGTACGTAAAATTAATTTCGAGTGTATCGAAGCACTGAGCATAAAAGGCGAGCATATCCTGGTCCCGGAGCCTTTCCGGGTAAAAGATCCCCTTCCAGTCGGCATACTTGAATCCGGAGGTGCCGATCTTGATGGTGCTGGCTGCCAGGGTTGTTCCTCCTCACTCCACGCGCACGTGCCACTGCTCGTAGAGGTTGTCCGAGATCTCCCGCAGGAACCGAGAAGGCTTCAGGATGAGCTCTCGTCGGCGGAAATCCGTCGCGCGTTGCGGGTGGCAGAGGTAGAGATGGTCTTTGGCCCGCGTCGCTGCCACATAGAAAAGGCGCCGTTCCTCCTCGAGTCCTCCCTCCTCCCGTAGCGCCGCTGCAGAAGGGAACCAACCGTCCACCAACCAAATCAAAAAGACCACGACCCACTCCAGCCCCTTGGCTTGGTGAATGGAGGAGAGGATCAAGAGCTCATCGCGAGGCTCGTCCCATACGACGTCTTCACCGGTGATCACCCCGGTGAGGGAGAGTTCTGTGAGAAAGGTCTCAAGGGACGGATAACGCAACGCGAAGGTCCCCAGTTGCTGTAAGTCCTCTATCCGGGAGGCCCAATTGGTGTACCGCGTCTTGAGATACTCCCGGTACCCCCCCTCGAGCACCGTGTCGATCATCTCAGCGGGGGCCTGGAAGAGGGCAAAGAGCCTTCGTAACAGCGTGAGAAACTCCTGCAGCCCTCTCCGGGCCCTCGGCCCCAGGTGCGGTGCGACCGCCTGCAGTCCCTCCAGATCGAGGCCTCCACTCTGCCCAGCCACCGCCTGCCAGATCTGCTCGGCCGTGGCATTGCCGATACCTGGGTGGAGTTTGGCTGCCCGCTTCCACGCCAGCTCATCCCGGGCGTTGGCCACGATGCGGAGGTAGGCGACCACGTCCTTGACATGTGCCTGCTCGTAGAACCGGAGCCCGGAACGGATATCGAAGGGGATGCCGCGCCTCGTCAGTTCCAGTTGCAGTTGAATGCTCTGGAAATGGGCCCGGTACAGTACAGCCATCTCATTGAGGGGGATGCTTTCGTCCCGGAGCTCCAGCACACGTTGGGCGACAAAGGCAGCTTGCTCCTCCTCATCGGTGAGGGAGGTGAGGGCAGGTTTGGGCCCGGACGGGCGAACCGGTTGCAAGGTCTTGTGGTACTGGTCGATGTTATGGAGGATGCTGGCATTGGCCAAGTCGAGCACCTCCGGGGTGCTCCGGTAATTCGTCTCCAGCTTGTGCACTTGGGCGTCGCGGTAGCGCTCGGTAAAGCGGAGGATGTTGGCGTAGTTCGCTCCACGGAAAGCAAAGATCGATTGGGCGTCATCCCCGACGACCATGAGGTTGCGGTGAGAGGAGGCAAGGAGATCCAGGATCTCCCCTTGAATGGCATTGGTGTCCTGATACTCGTCACACAGGACGTGGAGGAAACGCTGCCGATACGCCTCCGATATGTCCGGATGCTCTTGCAAGAGCCGGAGCCAGAGTGAGAGGAGATCATCATAGTCGACCAGGTTGTCTTTGAATTTTCGCTCGCGGTAGCGGCGGGCGATCTCGAGGATCTCCCCCTCAAAGAGCGTGAAAAAAGGGTAGCGGTCTTCCAGAACCTTGGCGATCGGCCGCTCGGTGTTGATGGCGGTACTGACGATGTCCTGGAGGACATCCCCTTTGGGAAAGCGGTGTTTCGTCACCGCGATGCCCATATCAGTCACACATGCCTGGAGGAGGTCTTTGGCATCTTCTCGATCGAGGATGGTGTAGCCACTCGTGAGGCCAACGAGGCTCGCATGACGGCGAAGGATCAGATTGCCCACGTGGTGGAAGGTACCACCCCAAACCTGAGTGCTGTCACCTCGGCTCACTTCAGCGACGCGGCGAAGCATCTCGCGCGCCGCCTTGTTCGTAAAGGTGACGAGCAGGATCCGGGACGGATTCGTCCCCTGGTCGATGAGGTAAGCCACCCGGTAGGTAATAACGCGGGTCTTGCCACTGCCGGCACCTGCAATGACCAGGTGGGGACCGGCGCCGGCGGTCACCGCCTGGAGTTGAGCGGGGTTGAGCTCGGCCTCATACGCCGAAAGATCGACCGGAGCCTTGGTCGTCTTGAGGACATATTCCTTCACCTGGCGTGCCTCTCGTCTTCCATCAAACGTCTCGGCTTCAATGCTACTTCTCCAGGCGCTCGAGCTGCTTACCGAATTTTTCACACGGATCCAGATCATCCACGCGGGGTGTAAACCAGACGTAGTCGAACGGCAACCGGCCACGCCCGAACCGTGCGGCGTACGCCCCAGGCGCCACGTCACCTTTCGTGACTTCGAGAAAGGTTACGCTCGCGACGCTCGTTCCGGGCAGCCGAAGGGCGAGGTGAGCCGGGACCCCGTAATCCTTTCGGACGTGCCCAGAGCCGGCGATGAGCACTGCACCGTCCTCCTGCCCTGCGACGGCGAGGCTTTCCGCTATTTGCGCATCCCGAGCGCGCTGGACCGTGATCATGGCTTCCACCGTAGATGCCGAGGCATAACCACAGTGGGCATTGAGAATCTCGGCTGCTATTTCCGCGTGTGTCTCGGGTGCGAGCGGGCGGTCGAGACCCAGGCGCGTGAGCACCGCTGGCTCCACGGCGGCTGGGCCCTGACGCCCCAACGCCCGGACTGTGGCCCGGGGCAGGTTGGTCGCGACGATCGGCAGTCCCGCTTCCAGGGCGACCTCGGCGATGGGTTGATAGAGGACCCAGTCTGGCCAGCCCGAGCGGTCCCAGTTGACGGCATCCGCGAGACCGGCGGCGTCGGTTGGTGTGGCAGCCAGATGCTGGGCAATCGCTGGTCTTTGATCGATGTCGAACATTTCGAATCCCACGGCGGGACGGCGGTCGGCGGCGATTATGGCGCGAAGGAGCGACGCCTGGAGCTGATGGTGATCGGGATTGTCATGCTTTTCGCCGAGCAGGACGAACGTGTTTGGCACCAGACGCTTTACGAGGGTTGCCTGATCGATGAACTGACCGCCCGCGACATCCCAGATACGCCCGGTGAGCGGATGATCCCGACCCAGGGTCGTTTGCCAATTCACCCTCTCGCTGGCCGCAGTCGGTCCGATCAGGAGGGCGCCGGCGAGAAGGAGTTGAACGATGGGGCGGATGGAGAGGCTCGAATGCTGCATTCGTTAGTCGGACGGCATCTCAGAGGTCGCCGTCATGCGTTCTGGAACGGTCGGATTACCGCTGGCGGAACTGGTAAACAATTTCCCCTGGGCGAACGAGGCCAAGGTCCCGCCGGGCGATCTCCTCAGCGCGGGAGGGGAAACGCTGCATCGCCTCAACCTCTTCTCTGAGGAGCGCATTTTCCCGCTTGAGTGTCTCGATTTGCTGCTCCAGGTCTGCTTTGACTCGTACCATCCGGTAGAGCTCGAGAAGGCTCCGATCTCCCACCAGGGAGAGAAAGAACATAAGGCCGAAGAAGCAGAGCACCAGGATCAATCCACGGCGTGATCGTTGAGGTTCAAGCGGTGTGCGGTCCTGCTTCGGCATCACTGTGCTCGAAGGGAGCGAAAGGCTTCCACCCCGGGAAATCGGGCCGCCGGCCCCAGGGCCTCTTCAATCCGGAGGAGCTGATTGTACTTCGCCGTCCGGTCGGTCCGGGAGGCAGAGCCAGTCTTGATCTGTCCAGCGTTTACCGCGACGGCAAGGTCCGCAATCGTGGCATCCTCGGTTTCACCCGAGCGGTGGGAGATCACCGTGGCATATGCTGCCCGTTTCGCGATCGCGATGGCCTCCAAGGTTTCGGTCAGGGTACCGATCTGGTTGACCTTGATCAGGATGGCATTCGCAATGCCCCGGGCAATCCCCTCGCGGAGGATCGCAGCATTGGTCACAAAGAGATCATCCCCAACAAGCTGCACCCGATCGCTGAGGGCTTGAGTCATCAACGCCCACCCCTCCCAATCTCCCTCAGCCATTCCATCCTCGATGGACACAATGGGATACTGCTCGACCCATCGGGCGTAGAAGTCCACCATCTTTTCCCGACTCAGCTCCCTCGTGCTCCCGGCGAGGAGACGATATCGGCCCTCCTCGTAGAACTCGCTCGCGGCCGGATCGAGGGCCACAAAGACGTCCCGGCCTGCATGATAACCGGCCTGCGTGGCGGCTTCGAGAATCAGCTCCACCGCCTCTTCGTTCGAGCGTAGATCGGGCGCAAAGCCTCCCTCGTCCCCCACCGCAGTGCTATAGCCTCGCTTTTTCAACCCCGCCCGCAGGCGATGGAAGACTTCGACGCCGATCCGGAGCGCCTCCGCGAACCGTCCCCCGGCGACCGGGACGATCATGAATTCCTGAAAATCCACGTTATTGTCGGCGTGTTTTCCCCCGTTGATGATGTTCATGAGGGGGACCGGAAGGTCTCGGGCCCCCGCCCCCCCAAGATAGCGGTAGAGGGGAAGCCCATTCTCCTCTGCCGCGGCTTTGGCCACGGCGAGGGAAACCCCGAGGAGGGCGTTTGCGCCGAGCTTCTCCTTCGTAGGGGTGCCATCGAGCTGGCACAGGGTCTGGTCGATCAAAGGCTGGTCGAGCGCTTCCAGACCGATAATGTCGTGGGCGATGAGCGTGTTCACATGCTCGACCGCCTTCTGCACCCCCCGCCCCGAATACCGCCTGGGGTCGCCATCCCGAAGTTCGATCGCCTCTCGTTCTCCGGTCGAGGCTCCCGACGGGACGGCCGCCCGACCAAAAGCTCCGCTTTCCAGGGTGACTTCGACCTCGACGGTCGGGTTCCCTCGGGAATCCAAGATCTCGCGAGCATGGATTTGCACGATCTGACTCATGACCCGTAAACCACCTTGTGCCCCGCCTCGGTGAGCCGTTCCAGGTCGTGAAGATTCCTCGCCTCCACATACAGGCGGACCACGGGCTCCGTGCCAGAGGGGCGGATCAAGAGCCAGCTCCCATCTTCGAATAGCAACTTCGTCCCATCCACGCGTTGCACCGCTGTGACCACTTGCCCGGCCAGCTGGCGTGGAGGTTGCTCTAATTTCGACAGGAGACGCTCTTGCTCGTCATGTCTCAGCGTGAGATCGATCCGCCGAGAGAGAAGAATTCCGACCTCGGCATAGAGCTCGTCCAGCAGCTGCCTCAGGGACGACCCTGCCCGGGCCGCCACCAGCTCGACCACGAGCAGGGAGGCCAGGATTCCGTCCTTCTCGGGAACATGACCGCGAATGGAAAGTCCGGCGCTCTCTTCGCCAGCCAGAAGGACCTTCCCCTGGGTAATCAGGTCACCCAGATATTTGAACCCGACGGGCGTTTCGTACAGGGGCACGTCGTATTGTCTCGCAACGGCGTCAACCAAATGTGTGGTTGCCACTGAGCGTGCCACCCCCCCTTGGCCGGGGCGCGTGGTGAGCAGGTGTCTTAAGAGCAGGGCCAGGATCTGATTGGCGCTCACAACCGTGCCATCGCTGTCCACGATGCCAAAACGGTCTGCGTCCCCGTCGGTGGCCAGGCCTAGGTGGGCCTTTCGGCGTCGCACCCGCTCCCCCAATTCCGCGAGCCGCTTCGGCGCCGGATCGGGCGCGCCGCCGCCGAATAGGGGATCTCTCCAGTCATGGAGGACGTCGACCTCGCACCCGGCATCCCGACAGGCCGCATCGAGATAACCCCGACCGGTCCCGAAGAGTGGGTCTACGACTACTGTGAGCCCCGCGCGGCGGATGGTGTCGTAGTCGACGAGGCGGCGAAGGTGCGTCAGATATGGATGGAGCGGATCGATGATCGTAAGGAGCCCCGCCTTTTCTGCGGTCTCGAGCTCTAAGACCTCTACGTGGGGATTCGCCGACCGCTCTTCGACTTTCGCTTCGATGAAGCGCGTGACCTCGGGCAGGGCAGGCGCACCGGTGGCCATGGAAAACTTGATCCCCCCCCACTCCGGGGGATTGTGCGAAGCCGTGACGTTGATCGCTCCGCCCGCTTCCCGTCGGACGGTCTCATACGCAACAACTGGGGTGGGCGTATCCCGCTCGCACAGGAAAACGTGGATGCCGTTCGCCGTGAGAACTTTCGCCGCCTCCTGGGCGAACCGTTCTGCAAGGAACCGGGAATCGCAGGCGACCACGATTCCTCGCCCCGCGAGGGCTGCCGCCTTCAGATGGTCGGCGATGGCCTGGACGACGATCCGGGCGTTGGGGAGGGTAAAATCGTCGGCAATAATCCCCCGCCAACCCGATGTCCCAAACCGAATGTGACCCATGATTTCCTCAAAGAATTGTGCGAAGATACAGGGCAGTATAGGAAGTGTTACTCGAAACTGTCAAGGCGAATCGGGTCGCTAGAGAGGTGCGGATGACGCAATAGCTGGGCACGGCGGCGGATCGAGGGAGAGCTGCAGGGAAGCAGAGCGGCAGGCTGGGCGTTGAACTTGCATACGACCCAGCGGTCACCGGAGGACCGCGCCGGATGAGCAGTTCTGCGCTGCCGGAAATCTCTTGCGAGAAGCGCTGAATTTTATTATAGTTGCAAAACCTGCATGGTGAGGAAGCACGCAGAGTGGCGGGCGAGAAAATCTTGGTCATGGATCCCGAGCAACCCGCGCGGAGGCGGCTGCGCAAGCTCCTCGATGAGCGGGGATTCCGGGCCGTTGAGGCCTCGAACAGCAAAGAGGTCCTCAAGAGGCTGCAGGAGGAAGAGTGCGCGGTCGTCCTTATTAACCCGAAAGTGCTAGGGGGGCTCACCGTGGAAGAGATAGTGGACCAAATCGTTCAACTCAAACCGGAGCAGTCCATCATCGTGACGGCTTCTCCGGAGAGTGCGGAGACCGCCGCTGCCCTGACGCGCGGTGCGTACAGTGCCATCCGCACGCCAATTAAACCTGCTGAACTTGAGATTAGCGTGCGGAACGCCGTGGAACGCTATCACTTGCTCAGGGCGAATGCGCGTCTCCGCGAGGAGAACCTTCAAGATGACCTGACCGGTGTCCTGAATCGCCGCTGCCTGGATCAGTATCTGGACGAGGAGATCGAGCGGTCTCGACGGTACAAGCATCAGTTCTCTGTCCTCTTCTTTGATCTGGATCACCTGAAACACGTCAACGATCAGTTTGGACATCTGTCGGGGAGTCGAGTCCTGATCGATGTGGCCTCCGTCATTCGGACGAAACTTCGACGAATGGATAAGATCTTCCGGTTCGGGGGGGATGAATTTACGGTCACGCTGCCCGAGACGGATCAAAAAGGGGCCATTGGGACTGGCCATCGTCTTCGCCAGGCGATCCGGGACCATCGATTCAGACCGGTCGAGGGGGCAGAGGTTTCACTTACCGCCAGCTTTGGAGTTGCCACGTATCCAGAGGACGGGACCACCGGAGAAGCCCTCCTGCGCCACGCCGACCAGGCCATGTACCTGATTAAAAGTGGATCTCGGGACGGGGTTGGCGTTAAAGATAAATCATGAAACACCTGAGCATCCTGGGCTCGACCGGCTCCATTGGCATGCAGGCCCTGGAAGTGGTCCGGTCCCACCCCGATGCCTTTCAGGTCGTGGCGTTAGCGGCCGGACGACGGCTTGACCTGTTAGCCGAACAAGTTCGCGAGTTTCGGCCTCAACTGGTTTCAGTGGGAAGACCTGAAGGGGCACAGGAACTCCAGGGCAGGCTCCGTGGCTTTCCCGTCAAGATCTGTTTCGGAGATGAGGGGTTGGCCGAAGTGGCGGCCTACCCCGAGGCGCAGCTCACTCTGCTGGCCGTCGTAGGGGCGGCCGGGCTCAAGCCTGCCCTGACGGCGGTCCAGGCCAAGAAGGATCTGGCGTTGGCCACCAAGGAAGCCCTGGTCATGGCCGGCGCACTCCTCACCGCCGAGGCGGCCAGTCGAGGGGTCAGGCTGCTTCCGGTCGACAGTGAACACTCGGCCGTCTTTCAGTGTCTTGAGGGCGGGGGACGAGCAGGACTCAAGCGAATCATCCTCACCGCCTCCGGGGGACCCCTCCGGCAATACCCCAAGGAACGGCTCGCATCGGTCACCCCGGAGGAAGCCTTGAACCATCCGACCTGGAACATGGGGAAAAAGATCACCATCGACTCTGCGACCTTGATGAATAAGGGGCTCGAGGTCATCGAGGCCCGATGGCTGTTCGATATCGATGTCAAGCGTGTGGATGTCATCGTTCATCCCCAATCCATTGTGCACTCCCTCATCGAGTATGTGGATGGCTCGGTGCTGGCCCAGCTCTCGCCTCCCGATATGCGCCTCCCCATCCTGTACGCCCTGAGCTACCCGGATCGCCTTGAAAACGCATTTCCCCCCTTGGACCTGCTGCAGGTCGGTACGCTCACCTTTGAGCCGGTCGATCGGGACCGGTTTCCGTGTCTCGAATATGCCTACGAGGCGGTTGCGATGGGTGGGACGGCGCCGGCGGTCCTGAACGCCGCCAACGAAGTGGCAGTCGAGCTGTTCCTCAATCGGGAGATCGACTTTGGCCAAATCCCGCACGTGATCGAGGCGGGGTTGAGAGGCCCCTGGTCGGGTCCCGGCGAGACGCTGGAGGAGACTCTGGTCGCGGATCGGGAAGTGCGGGAGCACATCGTCCACGCCTACGGACGGAAGGTCACGCGCGCGTCATGACGCTCGACATTCTGCTTTACACCGTTATGCCTTTTGTCGTTATGCTTGGGCTTCTCATCTTCGTCCACGAGCTGGGTCACTTCGTGGTGGCGAAACGGATGGGGGTCGGCGTGCTCAAGTTCTCCTTGGGGTTCGGCCGTCGGCTTCTCGGGTTTAAAAAGGGGGAGACCGAGTACCTGTTGTCCGCTATCCCGCTCGGGGGATATGTCAAGATGATGGGAGATGACCCGCGCGAAGTGGTGATCGACGACACGGGGCGGGCTTTCGATAGCGCGGGCCAACCGCTCGATCTCGAGAAATCTTTTGCCCATAAGTCGGTCTGGGCCCGGATTGCCATCGTGCTGGCTGGGCCCGGATTCAACTTCCTCCTCGCGCTGTTGCTCTTCTGGGGAATCTTCTCCGTCGTGGGCCGTCCGGTCTTCCCGCCCGTGGCAGGCAAGCCAGAGCCGGAGTCGGTGGCTGCCGTTGCCGGCATTCAGCCGGGGGACCGGATTGTGGCCGTGATGAATCGCCCCGTCAAGTGGTGGGAGGATATCGAGGCAGCGGTGCAGGCATCGAAAGGGAAACCTCTCTCGTTCCGTATTGAGCGGGACGGCGTCCGACAGGACATCACGGTAACCCCTCGGCGGAAGATTCTGACCGACTTCTTCGGCGACGAACACCAAGTCTGGGCGATCGGAGTGAGACCCTTTGTCCCACCGACCGTGGGCAGCGTACTGGATGGATTTCCCGCTGAGGAAGCGGGGATCAGGGTGGGCGATCGTATTGTTGCGGTCGATGGGGAGCTGGTCGGGACCTTCCAGGAGCTGGCCCAACAGATCTACGTCCGGGCGGGTCAGGAGGTGACCCTGATGGTGGAGCGGGCCGGTGAGCGCTTGCCAATCACCGTCACTCCCCAAGCCGTGACGCAGCAGGATGCATCGGGCAGGACCATGACGGAAGGCCGCATCGGCATCACGCCGGCAGAGGGGTTGCAGTACGAAAAATTATATCCGCTTACGGCCCTGTCCCACGCGACCGTCACGACCGCCTACACAAGCGTCATGATCATCCGGGTTTTGTGGAAAATGGTCGAAGGCGCCGTCTCTCCGCGGACGATCGGCGGGCCGATCCTCATGGCCAAAATGACCGGAGAACAAGCCCAGCAGGGACTTGACCGCGTGATCTGGCTCACCGCGGTCATCTCCGTGAATCTGGCAGTGTTGAATCTCCTCCCCATCCCCATTTTGGACGGAGGCCACCTCTGCTTCTTCTTCATTGAACTGCTCCGCGGGAAGCCGGTCAGTCTCAAGATGCGGGAAACGGCGCAGCGGGTGGGATTGGTGCTCCTCGTGGCTCTCATGATCTTTGCCTTTTATAACGACATCTTTCGATTACTTGGACATCCGTAAAACGGTTCACGGTTCCTGGTTCAGTGTTCAGAGGTCAGGGTGCATAGCTCGATGAGCGTTGACTGGCGCCGACCACCGATCACCGACGACCGACGACCGAATAGAAAGGTCCTTTGGTCTCGGGCATCGGACGGCGGTCGTTGGTCATCGGATAACGGTCATCGGTAAACGGGGGTTGCAAATGAGCACGCGGCGGAAGACACGGGAGATCCAAGTGGGCTCCGTTAAAATCGGTGGCGAGGCCCCGGTGTCGGTGCAGTCGATGACCAAGACCGATACGCGGAATGTCGAAGCCACCGTGGATCAGATCTGGGCCTTGGAGGCGGCGGGATGCGAGCTCGTCCGTGTGACGGTCCCTGATGAAGAGGCCGCCGCCGCCCTCAAGGAGATCCGCCCCCAAATCCGCATCCCCCTCATTGCCGATATTCACTTCAATTACCGGCTAGCCTTGAAGGCGCTGGAGGTGGGGGTGGACGGTCTGCGCCTCAACCCCGGGAACATTGGCGCGCGATGGAAGGTGGAAGAGGTGGTACGGGCGGCCCGAGAACGTCAAATCCCGATCCGCATCGGGGTCAACGCGGGCTCGTTAGAGAAGGAACTCATGGCGAAGTATGGCACGCCCACGCCCGAAGCCATGGTGGAGAGTGCCCTGAAGCATATCCAGATCCTCGAAGACCTGGACTATCCCGAGATCAAGGTTTCGCTCAAGGCGTCGCACCCGCGCATGATGATTGCCGCGTACCGCCTGCTCGCCGAAAAGGTGGACTATCCCTTTCACTTGGGGGTCACCGAGGCTGGGACCGCTTTTCCTGGAACGGTCAAATCTGCAGTTGGGATGGGCGCACTCCTCTCCCAGGGGATCGGTGATACCATCCGGGTCTCCCTCACCGAGGACTGCGTCGAGGAGATCAAGGTTGGGTTTGAGATCCTGAAGGCCCTCGAATTGAGAGAGCGGGGACTGAACATTATCGCCTGCCCCTCCTGCGGGCGGGTGGAGATTGACCTCATGGGGCTCACGAAAGAGGTCGAGCGCCGTCTGGCTGAACTGGGCCTGAAGAAGTCGATGAATGTGGCGGTAATGGGCTGTGCCGTGAACGGCCCGGGCGAAGCGCGGGGGGCAGATATCGGCGTCGCCGGCGGCAACGGGGTCGGCATCCTGATCAAAAAGGGGCAGATCATCCGCAAGGTGAAGGAGGAAGAGCTGGCCGATGCCCTCGTCGAGGAGCTTCAAAAGATGGTCGCCGCGGGTGAGGTAGAGGATGCCTCGCCCGGTGCTGAGAATCTGCTCACTATCCTTCCCAAGGAGTGAGTCCTCCATTCCCCTTACCATATCATGCGGTGGAGTAGTCTGCTTATACCCACGCTGAGAGAAGATCCGGCCGAGGCGGAGGCGGTGAGCCACCGGCTCATGATCCGGAGCGGCATGGTACGTCCACTGGCCGCGGGGATCTATTGCTACCTGCCGCTCGGACACCGGGTCCTGGACAAGATCAATACCATCATCCGCGAGGAGATGGACCGGATCGGCGGACAAGAGATCACCTTACCGGCGCTCCATCCCGGCGAGCTCTGGCAACAGACCGGTCGGTGGGACGAGATTGGCGAGGAGATGTTCCGGCTGAAGGACCGCGGGAAGCGGGATATGTGCCTTGGGATGACGCATGAGGAGGTCATCGCGTGGCTGGCCGCAAGGGAGATTCGTTCTTACAGAGAGCTGCCCCAAATCTGGTATCAGATTCAGGTCAAGTTCCGGGATGAGGCGCGACCCAAGAGCGGGGTCCTTCGGACCCGAGAATTTCATATGAAAGATTCCTATAGCCTGGATAAGGACGAGGAGGGCCTTGGGCAGAGCTACAAGCTTCACTGGGAGGCTTACGCTCGGATTCTCGAGCGGTGCGGACTCAAGTTTTACGTGGTCGAGTCCGATCCGGGCATGATGGGTGGGGCGGGATCCCACGAGTTTATGGCTCCGAGTCCTGCCGGGGAGGATGAAGTTGCCCTTTGCACTTCGTGCGGCTACGCGGCGAATATCGAGCTGGCATCTTCAAGATCCCCTGCGCCCACCTTTCCCCCATGGTCCGCTCGGGAAGAAATTGCGACCCCTGGAGCCCGGAGCATCGAGGAGGTCTCGACCTTCTTACAGATTGATCCCCGTCTCACCTTGAAGACCCTCCTGGTCATGACCCAGGAGGGGCCGCTGCTCTGCCTGTTGCGAGGGGATCAACCCCTGCACGAGAAGAAGCTGCAGCGTCTCGTCGGCCCGGTCCGACCGGCCCATCGGGACGAGGTAAAGGAGATCGCCGGAGTGGAGGCAGGCTTCCTCGGCCCGCTGGGTCTCGATCTTCCCCTACTGGCCGATGAGACGTTGGCCGAAGGGGTCTATGTGACCGGCGCGAATCGCGAAGGATATCACGTCCGCGGCGTGGTTTCCGGGAAGCACTTCACCGCACGGTACGCCGACATTCATCGCGTCCAAGCGGGAGAGGTTTGTCTGCACTGCGGTGCACCGCTCACAGTCGAGCGGGTGATCGAGGTGGGAAACATCTTCAAGCTGGGGATTCGGTATTCGATCCCGCTCAAGGCGGTCTATCTCGATGAGAAGGGACAAGAGCTTCCCATCGTCATGGGAAGCTACGGGATCGGTCCGGCTCGGATCGCCGCCGCTGCGATCGAGCAGAACCACGATCAGGATGGCATCATCTGGCCGTTGAGTATCGCCCCCTTCCCGGTTCTCCTCCTCACGGTCAACGTGAAGGATGAGGCGATGCGGACGGTCGCGGAGGACCTGTACCGGCAGTTCGCGGCGGCAGGCGTGGAAATCCTCTACGATGACCGGGATGAGCGACCCGGCGTCAAATTCAAGGACGCAGACCTGTTGGGGATCCCCTATCGGGTCACGGTGGGGAGCCGGGCGATTCGCGAAGGCCAAGTCGAGATTCGAAATCGCCGGACCCACGAAGACGCGCTGGTCGCGATTGCTGACGCTGTTCCTCACGTCGAGGGACGCCTCACCCAGCCAGCGGGGACGTGACCGGTCGCTGGTGGGTATCCATAGCCCCGCCGCGTACACACCTGAGCTGGTTTCTTTGGTTAACCAGGGAATGTGGCGAATGAAAAGGGAAGAGGCAGGGTGGGTGGACTATTCGCTCGTCGTGCCTGTGTCGGCCTTGTTGTCCGTCTTCGTAGGTCGCTCGCTGCCGTCGGTGTCGGAGGAGGCCTCGGCCTCTTTTCGCTCTCCTTTTTTATCTCCTTCCATCGCTTTCTTTCGCTCTGGGCCGGCGTAATCGGTCACGTACCAACCGCTCCCTTTGAAGACCAGGCCAGGAGGCGACAGGACCCGGTGGACGGGTCCGGAGCAGACGACGCACGCCTTGATGGGGTCGTCGGAGAACTTCTGAAACACCTCAAATTTGTGGCTGCTGGCTTCACATTGATAC
>JBFHXD010000051.1:0-16270 GCA_041599135.1 Methylomirabilales bacterium (SeqCode)
CGTCACGGATGCGCCCGGCGGCCGTAACCGCCGGGCGCTGCTTTCTTCGGCCACCATAATCGAGAGGACATGAGAGGACATGATGGATGCCGACAGCACGGGGGACCCGATCGAACGGCGAGCTGACCGTGACTGAGACGAGGATGTGGCCCGGTCGATTCGGGTGGTTCTTGATCGGAGTCTGCTGGCCGCTGAACTGGTTGTGGCCGGGTCTGCGCACACACCTCCTGTTTTTTCCCTTGTGGCTCGGGTACACGCTCGCTGTGAATGGACTGGTGCTCCGCCGCACCGGCAGCTCGCTGCTCAGCCGATCGCCTCGAGACTTCGCAACACTCTTCCTCATCTCCGTACCCGTCTGGTGGCTGTTCGAGATCATCAACTGGCGGACCGGCAACTGGCAGTATCTCGGTGGGGAATTCTTCACCAATGTGGAATACGCCTTCTTTGCCTCACTGAGCTTTTCCACCGTGATCCCGGCGGTCTTCAGCACCGCTGAATTGATGGGGACGTTTCGTTGGATCGAGCGCTTCTCCCGTGGCCCGCGCGTGCCGGCCACGGCCCGGATCTGCCGCGGATTTTTCCTGACCGGCTGCGCCATGCTCGGCCTGCTGCTGGCCTGGCCTCGCTACTTCTACCCGTTCGCGTGGGGATTTGTCTTTTTTCTGGTGGAACCGATCAACGTGTGGCTTGGCCGACGATCTATCCTGAGTGGCCTGGACCGCGGTGATTGGCGCACGGTCATCGCGCTGTGGGCCGGAGTGCTGACCTGCGGCTTCTTCTGGGAGATGTGGAACTACTTCTCGTACCCGAAGTGGACCTATCACGTCCCGTTTTTCGGCTTCTGGCATGTGTTCGAGATGCCGGTCTTCGGGTACCTGGGCTACTTGCCCTTTGGGCTGGAACTCTATGTCATCGTCCACCTCGCAAAGCGACGCCCGCCTGAGCTGCGTCTGGGTGAGCCTGCCCCGGTGTCTGTCTGAGCGTGAGGCGAACGCACATGAGGGTTAGGACCTGGGATCGACGGCTTTGAGGAGGGCATAGAGGGCAAAATTATACGGGGTGGAGATGCCAGCCGACTGTCCCTTCTGGACGACAACCCCATTGAGGGCCTCCGCCTCGAGCCGCCTGCCTGTTTCACGGTCCTGTCGCATGGAGGTCTTCATCCCGGTCGCAGACGTCTCGGTCCAATGCAGCAGTTTGTCCGCGACATCTTCAGGCAGGTCCACGCCCTGGGATGCCGCCACCGTTCGCACCTCCTCCATCACCGCTCGGGCGAGTCTCCTGGGCTCTGCATGCTTGACCAAAATGCTAACCTCACCCCCGACCAGCGTATTGAGGGCGTTAAAGGCGGCGTTCCAGCACAGTTTCCTCCAGAGGTCGGCCTGAATGTTTGCTGAGATCTCCACCGGGACGCCGGCGTCGCGGAAGACTTGCTCCAGGTGTCTTCCCCGTTCGCTGATCCCCCCCTGTAACTCTCCAAAGACAATGCGGCCTTCGGCGGTATGCGTGATCACCCCTGGCGCGGAGACCCAGGCCCCGATGTAGGCGACCCCCCCTAGCGTCTGCTCTGCTCCGGCGATCTCCGCGATTTTTGCTTCATTAAGCACCCCATTCTGGAGTGACAGGATCACGGTTCCTTCTCGTATGATGGGAAGACACTGGCGCGTCGCCGATTCCGTATCGTACGACTTCACACAGAACAGGATCAGGTCCACCGCTCCGACCTCTGTCGGTTCGCCCACGGCCTTGGCGTGGACCGTAAACGTCTCCTGGGTGCTCTTGATCTGAAGCCCGCGCGCCTTGATGGCTTCCAAATGTGGGCCTCGGGCGATGAACGTTACCTCCACGCCTCCCCGGTGGAGGAGCGCCCCGAAGTACCCCCCCACGGCCCCGGCCCCCATCACCGCAACCTTCACGGCTTCCTCCTGGTTCGCGACCGATCGCCCCGGGTCCCGCTTGAAACAGAGACATCATGGGTTGTGCCCGGCCAATGTAACATAGCGAACGCACGGAGAGAAGGGGCAGCGACGACCAGCGGGGTCTTGGAGCTCGGCATCTCTCCGGCGTATAATTTGCATGAGGCCGAATATCGACGGAATGCTCCTCAGGAAGCACACGGTGGTGGGCACAGAGCAGCTTTTGGATCACGTTGAGCAGGAGACGCATGACTTCGGCCGGGAGATCTTTACGCGGCTCAAGACGGCATCGCCCTCGGTCTTCTCCCGGCAGGGCTGGGACGCCCGCATGCTGGAGCTGTGCATGCGGGACGAACAGGTGAAAGTCGGATTGTTCCGCTTCATCGACGTCCTGCCCACGCTGCACACGAGCGCGCAGGTGATCCACCACCTGCGAGAATATCTCCTCCCCCATGAGCAGGTGCTTCCCGCCGCCCTTCGCTGGAGTCTGCGACTCGCTTCGCCCCGATCGCCCGCGGCCCCGGTGCTGGCCTTTGCGATCCGCCAAAACACCCTGCGCTTGGCACGGCGGTTTATCGCGGGGGAAACCATCGAGGAAGCGGTTGCCGCTGTGCAAAAACTCAGACACCAGCAGATGGCGTTCACGCTCGATATTCTTGGAGAGGCGACCGTCAGTGAGCACGAGGCAGAAGCGTACCGGCAGCGGTGCCTCGACCTGCTCGATGCGTTAGCCCGGTCTGCGAGGCGGTGGCAAACCATTCAGCGCCTCGAGCGAGACCATCGCGGCGAACTGCCCGTGGTCAATCTCTCGCTCAAGCTCAGCTCACTCTACTCACAGTTCGACCCGCTCGATCAAGAGGGGAGTGTCGAGATCGTAAAATCCCGCTTGCGATCCATTCTTCGTAAATCGCGAGAGGTGGGAGCCTTCATCACCGTCGACATGGAACAATACGAGTGGAAGGACCTCACGCTGAGGATCTTTAAAGAACTGCTCATCGAAGAGGAATTCCGAACAATCGAAGATGTCGGAATCGTGCTGCAGGCGTATCTGAAGGACACGGAACAGGACCTCTACGACCTGCTCACCTGGATCCGCCAGCGCGGGGCAGCGATCGGACTTCGCCTCGTCAAGGGGGCGTATTGGGATTACGAGATCGTCGTCGCCCAGCAGAAGGGATGGCCGATCCCAGTCTTTACGGAGAAATGGGAAACCGATGCGAACTTCGAAAAGCTGACGCCCCTTTTGCTCCAGCATCACGATCTCCTACGTCCTGCCATTGGAAGCCACAACATCCGCTCCATCGCGCACGCGTTGGCGTGGGCTCGATGTCTCCGAACACCCGAACACGTCTTGGAATTCCAGATGCTCTATGGCATGGGGGACCCGATCAAGGAAGCGCTGACACGGATGGGGCAGCGGGTCCGGGTGTACACACCGTTCGGTGAGCTGATTCCGGGGATGGGGTATCTCGTCAGGCGGCTCCTCGAGAACACCTCGAATGAATCCTTCCTGAAACTGAGCTTTGCCGAGCACCGGTCCCCGGAGGAGTTACTCAAACGGCCCGAGGCACCGGTCCTCGAGGCGAGTCGAGCCGAACCCTCACCTGGGCAGCCTGCGACCACGCCGGCGCCGTTTTGCAATGAGCCGGAGACCGACTTCGCCAAAGAGGAATCTAATCATGAGATGCGGGAGGCCCTGTCGTGCGTCCGGGACCAATTTGGTCGCTTCTATTCCCTCGTGATCGGAGGGGAGGAGCTCAACACAGGTCGAGAGTTATTCTCGGTTAACCCCTCCTGCCCCGAGGAGATTGTCGGCCGGGTGAGCCTCGCGGACCTGCACGCGGCCGATCGGGCCCTGGATGCTGCGAGGAGGGCGTTTCCTGCGTGGGCCTCGACGTCCCCGACCACGCGGGCGAAGCTGCTCTTTCACGTGGCCACAGGAATCCGAAGGCGACGGGTCGAGCTCGCCGCATGGGAGGTGTATGAAACGGGCAAGACGTGGAGCGAGGCGGACGCGGATGTCGCAGAAGCGATCGACTACTGTGAATACTACGGCCGCGAGATGATCCGACTCGGGGAGGTGAGGCGACTCGGAGACGCGCCTGGGGAGGTCAACGAATACCTGTACCAGCCCCGGGGGGTTGCTGTCATCATTGCCCCCTGGAACTTTCCCCTCGCCATTCTCACCGGTATGACCTCCGCGGCGCTGGTCACCGGCAATACGGCGATCATGAAACCCGCCGAACAGTCCCCCATCATCGCCTGGCATCTCATGGCGATCTTCCGGGAAGTGGGATTCCCCCCGGGGGTGGTGAATTATCTGCCGGGTCTCGGCGAAGAGGTGGGGGAATACTTGGTGAAGAGCCCCCACGTCGATCTGGTCATCTTTACCGGGTCAAAGCCCATCGGGCTCCGGATCTATGACTTGGCAGCCAAGACCGCAAAGGGGCAGCGCGCTCCAAAGCGAGTGATCACCGAAATGGGGGGGAAGAACGCCATCATCATTGATGAGGATGCCGATTTGGACGAGGCAGTCCGAGGGGTGATCTCGTCGGCCTTCGGCTATGCGGGCCAGAAGTGTTCCGCCTGCTCACGGGCGATCGTGGTGGGATCAGCTTACGCCCCCTTCCTCGAGCGACTCGTCGAAGCCGCCGCGAGCCTCAGGGTCGGACCGGCTGATGACCCGGGCACTGTGGTGGGCCCGTTGATCGATGCGGAGGCACAGCGAAAGGTCCTCCGCTACATCGAAGGGGGGCGTGGTGAGGCCCGACTGCTTTTGGACATGGACGTCTCCCATCTCACGACTGGTCACTTCGTGGGACCGACGATCTTTGCCGAGGTCCGCCCCGAAGCTGCACTCGCTCAGGAAGAGATCTTTGGTCCGGTACTCGCAGTTATTCCGGCCAAGGCGTTCGAGGAGGCCCTCGCGATCGCCAACGAAACGGAGTACGCATTGACGGGGGGTCTATACTCCCGAAGCCCGGCGCACATTGAACGGGCCAAGCAAGACTTCCAGGTGGGAAACCTGTATATCAACCGAAAGATCACCGGGGCCTTCGTCGGACGGCAACCCTTTGGTGGGTTCAAGATGTCCGGGATCGGCTCGAAGGCTGGCGGGCCGGACTACCTTCTCCAGTTCCTGGAGCCGAGGACCATCACCGAAAATACCCTCCGCCGAGGGTTTGCCCCACCCGAGCCTGACACGTTATCCAGATAAAAAAAACGACAGCGGAAGGGCTGTCTCTCGGTGGAATTCTCAGGAGCGGGCCATGACGACAATGCCCAGGACTTCTCCGTTATCGAGGACTGCCCGGCACACCAGGCGACGGTTTGTGCCTGCAAACGTGACCTCGGTGCCCGGCGTCCCGAGCGGATCCTGCACCAGCCCCGTGAGGAAGGTTTCAAAGGCCGCGCGGTCCTCAGGCTTTAGCAGGTCGGTGAATGACGTACCTGTCACCTCTGCCTCGGACCGCCCCAAGAGCCGCAAGGCCATGAGATTCGCCGAGACGATCTTGGCCTTGCCGTCAAGCTCGATGACCACCTCGGCGAGGGCATGGATGAGTCGTTGGCGATACTGGTTCAACGCAAACAGTTCACTCACGATCTGGCGTGAGCGGAACCCTTCGAAGCCAAAAATCCGCTGCGGCGACTGGCGCCCCCGCCGGCTGCTCATCACCGATTTGATGGCATCCAGAATGTTGGGAAAGACGACCGTCAGCGGGCCCTTGGCCACGTACGCGTCGGCGCTCAAGCCGGGAAGCTTGGCCACATCCTGCGGCCCTAACGCCGTAAACGCAATGATGGGCAGCAAACGGCCACGCGTGTCTTGCCTGATCAAACGGCACAGTTCGTGCCCATCGATTTTCGGAAGCACGACGTCGAGAATGGCCAGGTCAAACGGACTCTCACGGAATCGCTCGAGCGCCTCCAAGCCATCCCGGGCCCTGGTGACCTGGTAATCCCTCGCCGTCAGCATATCGCCGACGGCCTCCAGGATCAGCGCGTCGTCATCCACCATCAGAATGCGGCGGGCCTCAGCCACCTGTCCCCCATCGCTCCTGACCCAACAGGTTGAGATATAGAGTATTTAACCATTTATCTGTACAAGTCAAATGAAAAATATCAATAAGGTATAGGAATCCCATTGCCGGTTCAGGGTCAAACCATAAGCGGTTTTTACCGAGTTAAAAATAAAACACAAGAATTAAAAATAAAACGAAAGAAAGGAAAGGAAGGAAGAGCAAAAATGCTGTGATGTTACGACTGCTGGCGGGACCAAAGCAGGTTATACCCATCGACAAACGCTTGGACAGAGGCGACGATGATATCGGGAGACGTTCCGGTAGCTACGATACGGTTCTCCTGAGCATCCTTCAAAACCATGGTCGTCTCCACCGTGGCATCGGTTCCGGGGGAGTTGATCTCGACCTGATAATCGATCAGTTCGAAGAACAGCCGACCCCGACTGCTGGCCGCCGTCTTGAGGGCGCTGATTACAGCATCGACCGGACCGACCCCCGTCCCACTCGACTCAAGCCGCTCGCCGTCGAAGGTCACCCAGACCCTGGCCTGGGCATGGCCGTGTAACGTGGTCGTAACCTGAAAATCCTCTACCTTGAGGACCCCTTCTCCGGAGGCACGCTTTAAGGTCGTCTCGAGGATGTACTGGAGGTCTGCCTTGGTGACCTGTTTCCCTTTATTGACGAAATCCTCCACCAAACTCAGGACGCGTTGTGCGTACTCTGCGGTGAGGCGGATGCCAAATTCTTTGTTGACCAGCTCTGAGAGGGCTGCCTTTGAGGGGACCTCGGTAAAGAGGTTCCGGTCGCCATTCTTGGCGCCCGCGGCCCGGACCTCGTACAGCTTGAGCTTGAGGAACTTGTCCACCTCCTGGATCGAGGGCTCGATGGACGCGGGCGAGGGGAGCACGCGGAGGGCAGACCGTGGATCCTTGAGTCCGTTGCCCGTGCCGAGACAGACCACCACCTCGTCCGCACGGACCCGAGCTGTCGTGCGGAGCGGTTGCAGCGCAGCCATGGAGAGGGCCCCTGAGGGCTCGACAAAGATCGACTCGAGCCGGGCCAGCTGCTGCTGGGCCTCGAGGGTCTCCCCATCGCTCGCGGTCAAGGCACATCCTCCCGATTCCCGGATGGCCCGCAAGGCCTTCACCGCGTCCAGGGGATCCCCTGCGGCAACCGCGGAGCAGATGGTGTTGGGCTTCTCGACCGGATTGATCTTTTCCTGCCCTTGATTGAAGGCGGCCACGATCGGGTTGCAGCCCTCGGGCTGGACGCCGACCAGCCGGGGCAGGCGATCGATCAGGCCGAGGTCATAAAACTCCTTGAATCCCTTCCAGATGGCGGCGATGTTGGTCCCGAAGCCCATCGGCACGATGACCACTCCCGGGACTCTCCAGTCGAGTTGTTCGATGATCTCGAAGGCCTGGGTCTTTTGTCCCTCGGCCCGAAACGCATAGTCGCCGGCCAGGTAGAAGCCGTACCGCTCGCTCATCTCTTCGGTGAGGCGGAATGCATCATTGTACGTTCCCCGCACTTGCAGGACCCTTGCCCCATAGCTCAAGGCCTGCGCCATCTTTCCGATGGCGGTTCCCTCCGGGACCAGCACGTAGCAGGGTATCATCGCGATGGACGCATACGCGGCGACGGAGGCGGCCATGTTCCCGGTCGAGGCAACACAGATGGCTTTTGCGCCTCGCTCCTTCGTCTTGGTAAGCTCCACCATGGTTCCGCGGTCTTTAAACACGCCGGTCGGGTTTGCGCCCTCATTCTTGATGTAGAGGCGAGAATACCCGGTGTCCTCTCCCAGTCTCCGGCAGCGATACAAGGGGGTGCCCCCCTCATCCAACGACACGACGAGATTCAAGTTCTCGATGGGAAAGAAATCGAGATATTTCATCGCCTTGATCGGCGAATTCCGGAGGGAGTACCGATTGAGACGGGCGCGGATATAGTCGTAATCGTAGCGAACATCGAGCGGGCTGCGACAGGTCGGACAGCGGGTCGTCGATTCTTCTTCGCGAACCCGCCTGCCACACCCGATGCAGTACAGCTCGTAAAAGCGGGACTCCGATTTCTTGCTGCGGTTGCTCACAACCTTCCACGGGCAGAAAAATTGATGACTTGGGCGGGGATGTTACCCCCCGCCCCTTCGACCTGTCAAGCCTTTCTCTTACCGCATTCAGCGCTCGCCTGACGAGTAAGACCCCTCCCCCTATTGGGCGTTCCCCCGGCTCATCAACATCTCATAGGCCTGCTGGATCGCAATGAGCTTTTGATGGACCATGTCCTGGAACTCTCGGCCCAGATGCGACACTTTGTCCGGATGATATTGGGCGACCAAACGCCGGTAGGCGGTGCGGATCTCGTCCGCGCTCGCACCGCGGTTGACCCCGAGGAGGCTGTACGGGTCCGCAGATCCTGGCTGGGCATCGGGCTCTGCTGCCCGCCCCCCGAAGACCCTACCCGGATCGAGCCGGAACCCAGAAAGAAACCAGAGGAGGAGACCCAGGACAATCAGATCGTCCACCCACCCCAAGCCGGGGACAAGATCGGGGCTGAGGTCGACTGGACTGACAATATACAAGAGGGTGGCAAGAATGAGGAGAAATTGCTTGAGCCAAGTTGGCATGACTCTCCTTCGAAACCGGATAGGCTCCTATCATGTATGGAGAGGAGTTCCGCTTGATTCTACGGGAGAGTGCGACCGCTTGTCAAAGGCGGCAGCAGGCGTTGGAATCACCGGTGGGAGAGGATGCCCCCTATTTTTCTCCCAGCTCTATGACGTGGACCTCTGGCTTCAGGGCAGCATGGGCCCCGGCCAGCTTGGCGACCGGGACGCGATAGGGAGAGCAGCTGACGTAGTCGAGGCCGGTCCGATGGCAGAACTCCACGGACTTGGGATCGCCACCGTGTTCGCCACAGATCCCGATCTCCAAATCCTTGCGCACGGACCGTCCCTTTCTCACCCCCATGGCTATGAGTTCCCCCACCCCGTCCTCGTCCAGACTCACAAAGGGATCCTCCGTCAGGATCCCCTGTTCGAGATACTGCGGAAGGAAGCTGCCCGCGTCATCCCGGGAAAAGCCCAAGGTGGTTTGGGTCAGATCATTTGTCCCGAAGGAGAAAAACGCGGCCTCGGCAGCAATCTCATGCGCCACCAGACAGGCCCGGGGGATCTCGATCATCGTTCCCACCTGATACGCAACCTTCATGCCGAACTCCGACATCACCTCGGCGGCCACCCGATCGATGATGGCCTTTTGATGTCGGAACTCGCGAACCGTGCCCACCAGGGGAATCATCACCTCGGGGAGCACCTTCTTTCGCTCTTTGACCATCTGGCACGCTGCCTCGAAGATGGCTCGGGCTTGCATCTCCGTGATCTCCGGATAGGTGATGGCGAGCCGGCAGCCTCGCAGGCCGAGCATCGGATTGAACTCGTGCAGGATCTCCACTTTCCGCTGGAGTTGCTCGAGCGAGATGCCCATGTCCTCGGCCAGGACTCGCAGTTCATGGGTGGTCCGAGGAAGGAATTCATGGAGCGGCGGATCAAAAAGACGAATGATCACGGGGAGGCCCTTCATTGCTTTAAAAATCGCTGTGAAGTCGGCCCGCTGCATCGGGAGCAGGTTGGCCAGTGCCCTCCGGCGGCCCTCTGCATCTTCGGCCACGATCATCTCCCGCATGGCCGCGATCCGGTCCCCCTCGAAAAACATGTGCTCGGTCCGGCAGAGCCCGATCCCTTCAGCGCCAAAACGGATGGAGGCGGCGGCATCGGCGGGGGTATCGGCATTGGTTCGAACCCCGATCCGCCGATACGCATCGGCCCATCGAATGAGGAGAGCGAACTCGCCCGAGAGATCCGGTTGGACCAGGGGAAGTTGACCGAGCATGACATCACCAGTCGAACCGTTGATGGTGATCCAGTCTCCCTCCGTCACGCGCGTGCCATTGACCGGGAACATGCGCTCGGCCTCCGAGATAGTGATCTCGCTACAGCCAACCACGCAGGGCTTTCCCATCCCCCGGGCCACGACCGCGGCATGCGACGTCATTCCCCCCCTCGCGGTCAGGATTCCCTGGGCCACGTGCATGCCGCCGATATCCTCCGGGGAGGTTTCGGCCCGAACCAGAATCACTTTTTCCCCGCGCCCAGCCCAGTCTTCGGCTTCGTCGGCCGTGAAGACCGCCCGGCCGACGGCCGCCCCTGGGGAGGCAGGGAGCCCACGAGCGATGCGTTCGGCGAACGCTGTCGGATCGAGCATCGGATGGAGGAGTTGCTCGACCTGACGCGGATCCACGCGGAGCACGGCCATTTTTTTGTCGATCAATCCTTCCCGCTGCATGTCCACGGCGATCTTCACCGCGGCGGCCGGGGTCCGCTTCCCCGTCCGGGTCTGCAAGAGATAGAGTTTTCCCTCCTGGATGGTGAACTCGATGTCTTGCATGTCGCGGTAATGCTTTTCCAGTTTGCGCGCAATCTGGGCCAATTCGTCATAGGCCTTCGGAGCAATCTTTTTCAGCCGCTCAATGGACTGCGGGGTCCGGATCCCGGCCACGACATCCTCCCCTTGCGCGTTCATCAAGAACTCGCCGAAGAGACGTCTCTCCCCGGTGCCTGGATTGCGCGTGAATGCGACCCCCGTCCCGGAGGTCTCACCCGTATTGCCAAACACCATGGCCTGGATATTCACCGCGGTCCCCCAGGTATGGGGGAGCCCGTGAATCTCGCGGTATTTTTTGGCCCGAGGGTTATTCCAGGAGCCGAAGACTGCGCCCACGGCCATGCGGAGCTGCCGCATGGGATCCTGGGGAAACTCGTGCCCGGTCCGAGACCGGACGAGCGCCTTGTACTGCTGGGCGACCTTTTGAAGATCAGCCGCCGTCAGATCCGTGTCCAGCTCGACGTCCCGCACCTGCTTCCGCGCTTCCAAAATTTCCTCGAAATCCTGCACGGCAATCCCAAGCACGACATGGCCGAACATCTGGATGAAGCGACGGTAACTGTCGTAGGCGAAGCGCGGATTTCGGGAACGCGCTGCGCACTCGACGACAGCCTGATTGTTAAGCCCCAGGTTCAACACCGTATCCATCATGCCCGGCATGGAGATCCGGGCGCCCGAGCGGACCGAAACCAGGAGGGGCGCCTTCCGATCACCAAACGTGAGCCCCGTGGCCTTCTCAAGCTTTTTTAGGTTCTTTTCCACCTGTTCCCACATCCCGGGCGGAAACTTTCCCTGCCGTTTCATCGACTCGACACACGCCTCCGTGGTGATGGTAAACCCCGGGGGAACCGGGATCCCCAGGTGGTTCATCTCGGCAAGGTTGGCCCCCTTCCCTCCCAAGAGGTCTTTCATCCTGGCCGCCCCTTCGGCCCGGCCGTTTCCATAAAAATAGACGTATTTCTTCGCCGCCATGATGCATTCACTCCTACGCCTCATCGAGGCAAATCGTTCATCGCCCATACGCAATGCATGCAATCCTCGTTCCCGCTGGGAGCAAAAAAATAAAGCGCCTACCCCTTGTCAGGGATAGGCGCTCTTCGGAAAACACCAGCATGCCCGTTTCGAATGTCCTGGGCTTCGGTTACTCCTTAGGAAGCATTCGGTATCCGCACTTCCTCCTCGCTGGAAACGGCGGTCGCAGGATGACGGCTGAAGAAGAGCCGACTACCTCTGTATACCCATCTCGTCGTTCGGGGTACAGCCGGTGACTTTCGGCATGGTACAGACGATACCCGTAACGGGTCCCACGACCGTGACGTCCAGGAACCACCCCACCGGATGAATAGCGTAAACGATCCACCGGGGTGCATAGTCGTAGGTGCCCGACCTCGCCATATCGCGATTTGTCGCGCATCCCATCACGAGAACGCCCATCGCGAGGACCAGCAGAACCAGCTGCCTTTTCATCCCTTGACCCTCCTTTCTATATCTGCCCCACAACAGACCCATTTGGGATCGGAAGCGGTGCAATCTCCATGCCTGTCCGAGCGGACCCTCCCCTCCTCGCTGGCGAGCAGCTGTCCAGCGCTTTCCTTCATCCTAAGTCCTTACCAAAGAAGGGATTTTCTGGGGCATCCCGCCCTAGGCGGAGATGTGGCGGAAGTCAGCAATTCGGCTGAAAAGGCTCGCCGTCTCGGCGAGAAGGGCCAAGCGGTTGTCCCTGAGTACCTTGTCCTCGGCCATCACCAGGACGTCGTTAAAGAATCGATCCACCACGGGTCGAAGCGTGGCAATCCGCTTGAGGGCCTCTTCATACTCTCCACGTTCCGTCAAGGCTGCCACATGGCCTTGCAGCGCCTTCACCTCCTGATGCAGTACGCGCTCTGCCTCCTCCTGAAACCGGCTCTCCTCAACCCCATGGGCAAAGTCGCGTGGGAGAATATTCGCTACCCGCTTGAAGGCGATGGCCAGGGAGGCAAATTCCGCATCCTGCTTCGCCTTGGTCAAGGCTTGAGCCCGCCGAAACGCCCGAGGGACGTCATCAAACCCGACCTGCAGCACCGCCGCCGCCACATCGGGAGGAATGCCCCGGTCGGCCATGATCCCCTCGCACCGGACCCGGAGAAAGGCCAGCACGTCCTTCAACGCTTCATCGCGAGGACGCGTAATCCGGTCTTGCAGCAGTTCCAGAGACTTTTGGATGAGCGGCGTCAGGGGGACAGAAAGCTCCTGCCCGACAAGGATGAGGATCAGGCCCAGGGCCGCCCGGCGTAATGCGTACGGGTCTTCGGAGCCGGTGGGGATCAGCCCGATACCAAAGCACCCGGCGATGCTGTCAATGCGATCCGCCGCGCCCACGAGGGCACCGGCCTTCGTCTGGGGGAGGGCATCCCCCGCGTACCGGGGCAGGTAATGTTCCTCGATGCCGACGGCAACCTCCCGCTTCTCCCCGCTGATCTCGGCATAGTGGCGCCCCATGACACCCTGCAGCTCTGTAAATTCTCGAATCATGCCACTTGCCAGATCCGCCTTGCACAGGGACGCGGCCCGGCGAGCACTCTCCTCTACCGCGGGGTCAACCGACTTGGCCATGAAGCCAGCGGCCTCAGTGATCCGTTTCGTCTTGTCCAACAGGCTGCCGAGCCGCTCTTGAAAGAGGATGTGGCCGAGGCGGGAAACCAAGTTTTCGAGCGGAAGCTTTTTTTGATCCTCTTTGTAATAGAAGTCGGCATCCGCCAGTCGCGCCCGCAGAACCCGCTCGTTTCCTATCGCAATTGCATTCATGTCTCGGGTCTTCATGTTGGAAACGGCGACGAAATATGGGAGCAGCTTCCCTTGCTTGTTAGCCACGGGGAAGTAGCGTTGGTGTTTGCGCATTGGGGTAATGATCAATTCGCGGGGCAGGTTGAGGTACTCATCGGGGAATCCACCCCGGACGAGCGTCGGATACTCGACCAGATGAGTGACCTGCTCCAACAGGTCCGGCTCGATGACCGCCTGACCCCCAACCTGGGCCGCGGCCTTTGTCACGAGCTGCTTCACCAGCTCACGCCGCCGCTCCTGATCCACGATGACGAATGCCTTTTCCAGCTTTTTCACATAATCCTGGAAGGCCCGGATCTGAATCGATTTTGGGGCAAGAAAGCGATGACCGTACGTGATGGCGCCGCTCTTGATCCCTTCAAGCTCGAACTCCACCGCTTTGCCACCGTAAAGGGCAAGGAGCCACCGGATGGGGCGGACGAAGCGGATACTGCGATCCCCCCAGCGCATGCTCTTGGGAAAGGTGAGGGAGGTAATGACCCGCGGGAGAAGAGCGGGGAGCACGTCGGCGGCCCTGGCTCCCTTGATCTTCTTCACCGCGACGACGTAATCGCCCCGCTCGGTGGCGCGAATCTTGAGTTGCTCGGCGGCAAGACCCTGTGCCCGGGCAAATCCGAGCGCGGCCGCGGTCGGCTTCCCCTCCTTGTCATAGGCGGCCGCCTTGGGCGGACCAATTGCTTCCCGAATCTCGTCCGCCTGCTTGTCGGCCAACGCTTCAACGTGAAGGGTGAGACGCCTGGGGGTCCCGAGCGTCCGGATTCGTTTGAAGCTCAGCCTCGCTTCGCGTAGAAGCCGGCCCGCCACCTCGCTGAGGTCCCGCAGGGCGTCCGGCATATATACCGAGGGGATCTCTTCAGTCCCAATCTCGAACAATAGCTCCTTGGCCTGTGTCATCCGTATCTCCTCGGTTGTCCTCTCTCAGTTCCCCGCGATCACCGAGCCGCCTTCTTTTTGCGTTGCGGTTTCTTTCGAATGGCTGGCGCCTTTATGGACGGCGGCTGCCAGGCCTTCTTCAGGAGCGGAAACCCCATCTCCTCGCGCTGCTTGAGGTACGCCTCGGCCACTCGGCGAGCCATATTACGCACGCGTCCGATCAGCGCCTGCCGCTCTGTCACACTAATCACGCCTCGGGCGTCCAAGATATTGAACGTGTGCGAACACTTCAGGCAGTAATCGTAGGCAGGAAGCACTAATCCCTTTTCGACAAGTCGAAGGGACTCCGCCTCATACAGATCAAAAAGCTTGTACTGGAGTTGTGGGTCCGCCTCATCAAAGTTGTGGACCGACCACTCCATCTCCCCTTTATGGTGGACGTCCCCGTAGCTCACGCCTTTGACCCATTCCAGGTCGAAGACATTCTCAACCCCCTGCAGGTACATGGCGATCCGCTCGATCCCATAGGTGAGTTCGCCGGAGACCGGCTTGAGGTCAATCCCACCCGCCTGTTGAAAGTAGGTGAACTGGGTGATCTCCATCCCGTCGAGCCAGACCTCCCAGCCGAGGCCCCACGCGCCGAGGGTGGGTGACTCCCAGTCATCCTCCACGAACCGGATGTCGTGCTTGAGGGGGTCGATGCCGAGGGACCGGAGGCTATCGAGATAGATCTCCTGGATGTCGTCGGGCGAGGGCTTGAGGATGACCTGGAACTGATAGTAGTGCTGGAGCCGGTTCGGATTTTCCCCGTAGCGACCATCGGTGGGACGCCTGGAGGGCTCGACGTAGGCCACATTCCAGGGCTCGGGCCCTAACACGCGGAGGAAGGTTGCGGGATTACTGGTCCCGGCCCCCACTTCGATATCGTAAGGTTCTTGGACGATACACCCTTTCTTTGCAAAGAATTCTTCAAGTCCAATGACCACGTCTTGATAGTTCATTCTGCTCCCTCCGAGCAGGCTAGGGTGCCGAAGCGTGTGCCCCCGCGCCCGGCACAATCGGCAAGAAACGCCTCGCGTGGGGGATGTCCAGACCATCGGAATGGCCCAAAGTCCCCATAAAATTTGGGGGACTCAGCTTACTGAATGGGAGGATGAAGTGTCAAGGGGAAAGCCGGTAACCCCGGCAAGGAAACGGGCAGAGCGGATCCTGCGCCCGAGTTTGAACTCTAAGAAAGTCTGAAGAAGCGATCTCAGCTCTTCGACAGCCGCAGAATCAAGGCTGGTTCGGGTGACGCCGATCTCTCGCTGAAGGGCCATACGGAGGAATCCCAACGGCGCGGGTGAGAGGGAGGTGGTCTCCATAGCCTCCACGCGACAGCCGGGGCAGAGGAGACCACCCTCATTGAGGCCAAAACTCTGCACCCCTTCGGGGAGTCCACCCCGACACCGGACACATCTGTTGAGCTCGGGAAGATACCCCAGGGTCTTTAGGAGTCGGATCTCAAAGGCCCGGAGGAGCAGGGAGGACCCCATCCCGCCATCGAGCCCGCGGAGGGTCCCGACGACCAGTGTGAAGAGTTCCTCGCTCCCCTCTCCCTCCACCCCTGCGATGCCGGCCAGTTCGGCCACCTCCGAGGCGGCCGTCAACAGTTCGAGGGAGCTTCGGAGGGCGTGGAACGGTTCCCGGAGGGCAAATTCGCTCAGCCGATGCAGATCAGAGTTTGCTCGCTCGAAATAGACCAGGCGGCCATGCGTACACAGCTCGAGGCTTCCGCCGAATCGACTCCGGATCCGCCTCGCGCCCGCGGCCGCCGCCCGGACCTTGCCGTAGCGGCGCGTGTAGAAGACCACGATCCGGTCCGCTTCGCCGAGATTGTGGCCCCCAATAACGATGGCCTCACTGGATTTAAGCCCCATTTCAGGAGCGTAGAGTATCCGAAGTTCCGCCCGTTCACAAGCGTATTTCTGGACGCCTACGGGGAGTAGAACCTTTTCACCTCTTGGAATGACACTTGCATTTTCAAATACCAAGTACCGGTTCCCCGAGGGAGCAACCATCATTTTCGAGTCACTGCAAGAGAACTATCGACGCGCTACCGACCATTGGGCCGAGTGCCCACTATGCGCCAGTGCAGGCGGCGATCAGGCGGATTCGGACGACCTCTGCGTCACCGGGCAGGAACTCTTGCTCA
>JBFHXD010000052.1:0-16198 GCA_041599135.1 Methylomirabilales bacterium (SeqCode)
CATTTGACCCGTTCATGGTTCAGCGTTGAGAGTACGTGCAATTCGCGAACCATCAAGACTGAGTCCTTAATCCTGAACCAGTCTTCTGATCCGTTCATCCCTGGAGTCTGCGCCAACCAACTGAACCCTCAACCATGAACTCTGAACCATGAACCCTGAACTATTCAGAGTCCCCAATCTCGAGGGTAGCGGAAGTCTCGATCGATGGTCCTCACGGAGACTTTGGCAACAACTGGCGGGCGCCGCTTGTACTGCGATGATTGGACCCTTC
Source organism: Methylomirabilales bacterium (SeqCode) (assembly GCA_041599135.1). Lineage (GTDB taxonomy): Bacteria > Methylomirabilota > Methylomirabilia > Methylomirabilales > CSP1-5 > CSP1-5. Next base: position 272 of record JBFHXD010000052.1, read on the forward strand.
GAAAGACTGCCTGAACAAAATGCGGGTCGAAGCCGAGTTCGGCCAGATCGGGGAGTTCGTATCGTCGGTCCACCATGTAGTACAGGAGTCGATCGACGGCTTCATACGTGAAGCCGAGCTCTTCTTCATCGGTCTGTCCCGCCCACAGGTCCGCGCTCGGCGTCTTTCCGACGATCTCCTCTGGGACATCGAGATGGCGAGCCAGCCATCGCACCTGGGTCTTGTAGAGGTCTCCGATGGGGTTGAGAGCCGAGGCCATGTCGCCGTAGAGGGTCCCGTAGCCTAAAAGGAGCTCAGTCTTATTGCTGGTGCCCAAGACTAATGCCCCGAGGCGGGCGGAGTGATCGTACAACACCGTCATCCGCTCCCGGGCCATCTTGTTTCCCCGTCGAATGTGATCCGCATCGGGGAATGCCGCGAAGTAGGCATCGATCTGTGGAGTAATGTCCACCTGGAGGAAATTAATCCCGAGCCGCTCCGTCATCAGCCGGGCATGGACAAAGCTTTCAGGGCTCGAGGTCTTGTAGGGCATGCACACCCCCCAGACGTTGTCGGAGCCCATCGCTGCCGCGGCTAATGTCACCGAGAGGGAAGAATCCACGCCTCCCGAGATGCCGACGATCACCCGATGGAAGCCGGCTCGCTGGACTTCACTGTGAATAAAGCCCGTCAAGACTTTGGTGCAAAGATCCCAGTCGAGGGTCAGTTCGGGCGTGATGGTCGTGGCGTTCATGGAGTCCCTTCATCACGCGTTCGAAGGATTCGCTGCAACTGTCGGGTGATCCGCTGTAGCTCCCGGACCGTCAGATCCAACCGCTCGTCCCGTAGCAGGGGATTTGCAATCCGCTCTCGTCTGACTTCTCGGAGGTCAATGGTCGCGTGGACGAGCAATTCTTCGAGTTGAGGCGCCTTCAGCAAGACTTCCCCTGTCGGTCCAATCACCTCAGACCCTCCCCAAAAACAGGTGCCGTCCTCATACCCGACCCGGTTACAGTAGCAGAGAAAGCACGTAAAGAGCTGGGCATAGGTGCGGTTGAGGTGCTCCCAGGCCGCCGCATTGGCGAACGTCCGCTCGGCCTGGAGTCCCCGTCCGGGACTCGCGGATATGCAGAGGATGGTTTGAGCGCCGTCCAGGGCAGCGAGGTAGGGCACGGCAGGGTGCCAGAGGTCTTCACAGATGGTGAGGGCCATTCGACCAAATCGGGTGTCAAAGGCTCGCACCGTCTCCCCGTGGGCGAAGTAGCGCTTTTCGTCGAAGAGGCCATACGTGGGGAGATAGAACTTTCGGTGGAGGTGGTGCAGTTTCCCATCATCGAAATAGGCCGCGGTGTTGAAGAAGCGATGGTCGGCAGACTCCTCCACGAGCCCCACAACGATAGCCATCCCTCGGCTCGCTTCCCTGAGGACATCGAGTCGTGGGTCTCGGGGGGTCAAGGCGACCGAGGGGACCACGTCTTTGAGGAAGTACCCTGTGAGGGAGAGTTCCGGAAAGAGGAGAAGGTCTACCTTTTGCCTCGTTGCCTCGCGGACAATCTTGTCGTGGAGGGCGAGGTTTCTGTCGAGATCCCCAAGGGCCGGACAGATCTGGGCGATGCCGACGGTGAACTTCTCCATCGACCTACCCTCCTCTTCTCATTTCGTTTCGCCTTCCTTGACAGGCCGTCGCAGATTTAGTAAGGTTCCTCCGCATTCAACCTGGATCGGAGGTACTTATGGAAGAAGCCCTGATGCGCGTCCGACTGGCCCTGACCCTTGCTCTCCGGGATCAAGAGGATAGCGTACGGAGCGAAGCAGCTCAAGCCCTGGAACGCATCGAAGCTGTGTCGTCTTTGGAGCACTTGGGGGCAACCGCAAAATCCGTTGATCCGCCTGAGGCCCTTCGGGCGCTGTATTCCGCGGCAAAGATCGGCGGGGAAAAGGCATTCGGCATCCTCCTCAACGCGTTAAAGAGTCCGCAGCGAGATGTTCGAGCGGCAGCGGTCAAGCTCCTCGCCCCGATCCGCGACCCCAGAGTGTTAGATCACTTCATCCAGGCGCTGGACGATCCGAGTCCCGACGTCAAGATCCTTGTCCTGGAAGCCTTGGCGGAGTTCCGAGATACACGTCTTTCGAACACTCTCGTTCCAAAACTGCAGCAGTCCTCCGGTCCAATGCGGGAGGCGCTGATCACCACCCTCGGCCGCGTAGGAGACGTTCGGGCGATAGACATTCTCCTTCCTTATCTCACGGATAGCGCGCCAGCGATTCGCCAGCGGGTCGCGGAGGCCCTGGGTCGGCTGGGGGTCCGAGCGGCAGAAGCAGCGGAGCACAAGGGGATCAGCCCCCCGGCCTGAGACTCTTTCCCTGCATTACCTTCGCGATATCGATTCCATGGACGACAGGATCTACCGCGACGACAATCGACCGAGTGAAGTCTTCCGCCTTCGCGTCCCACTCCATGAGGCTGACCTCCGGTCCATCCACGAAGTTCCCTTCGGAGTCGAGGACAATGCGCACCCACGGCCGAGCAATATCGTCGGGCCTTGGGCGCGTGACGACGGCGATCTCCCTCGTTGTCAGACGAACCGTTGTTCCTGGCGGGTAGATGCCGAGCATCTCAACGAAGCGTTCGAGGACCGGGGGATCGAAGGAAGCTCCGGAAAGCGTCTTCATCAACGTGATCGCCTCGTTGGGTTCGAAGCCCTTCTGGTACGGTCGGACGGTGGTGAGGGCGTCGTACGAGTCGGCAACGGTAATGATCATTGAATAGGGATGGATTTTTTCGTCAGAGGATACGGTGGGATACCCCGTCCGGTCGTGTCGGATGTGATGTTCCCGAACCACGTGGAGGGCGATCTTGGAGGTCACCCCCATCTGCTTGAGAAGTCCTACCCCATCGTCCGGGTGCTTCTTCATGAGCACCCACTCTTCTTCGGTGAGTTTTCCGGGTTTTTTCGTTACCTCCTCGGGAACGCGAATTTTTCCGAGGTCGTGAAGCAACCCGCCCAGTCCCAGTTCGCGGAGGTCCGTCCCGTCAAGCCCCATGCTCTCTCCCAAGGCCATGGCAAGCGTCCCCACATTCACCGAATGATTGAAGAGATACTCGTCGTAGCTCTTGATCATCGTCAGGGCCATCAGAGAGTGTTTTCCTTTTAAGATCCCGCCAACAATCTCCTCGACAGCCTGCTGAACCTCGCCCAGGGAGGGGATCTTGCCGAGGCGGACGTCCTGGAAGACATTGCGGATGGTCTGCAGGGCACGACTGTAGATGACTCCGGCTTCTTCCAGGTTCATCGCCTCTTCCTGCTGAAGGTCCACTACGTCTTGCTTGGGCGCAACCTCCTCGGTCCTGGCTTTCTCTGGCTGTTCCTCCTCGACCCCAACGAGAACGATGTGGGTGCTTCCCTGGTTCTTGAGGTCCTGTTCGATTTCAACCCCTTTGGTGTTTCGCGCGAGGATCGCTACGAAGTGTCGGAGTTCCTCCAGCGAACAGCCTCTCAGGAAGCTCACCCCCTGGATCTCCGCTTGCTGGAGCCGGGTCACCAGTTTCTGAGCAAGGTCAGGCTTGGCCGTGAACGGTGTTCCTTCGACGACCAGGGTGTCGTGGAGAACACCGAGGGTGATCCGTTCTCCTTTGCCCAGCATCTTGGTGAGCGTTTCCTCGAGCCTTTTGAGGGCGGTCGTCGTGGCGGGATGGGCAGGGGAGTACAGGCCAAGATTCTTCCAGGCGGCATTCAAGCTGAGGAGGAACTGTTCCGTGTCAACGGGCTGCACCTTCATCGCGTTCCCCCCTCGGACGACTGTGCGCGACTCAGGGCCTGTTCACACGCCTGCCTCAGGGTGGAACGTGCCGATCGTGCTACTCCCCGCAACGCCTCGGTGGCCTCCGGCCCGCCGAACTCACCGAGGGCGTGGGCGGCAGCCAGTCTGAGCTCTTCTATCGCCTTGCGGGAGAACCACTGTTTGCGGCTCAGGATGGCGACCAGGGTGGGGAGCGCTTGGGGGTCTCCGATAGCTCCCAGCACCGCGACGGCCGCCTTCTGCTCTTCCAGGTCCCGGGTTCCCGGTCGCTCTTCGGCAATCTGGCGAAGCATCGGGACAGCCTCCTTCAGCTTGAGCCCACCGAGCGTCGCGATGGCCATCTGTCGCACACCGGTGTCCTGGTCCTGTAATGCGGCCAGCAAGGGCGCGCGTGTCACCTCAGGATCCTCCATGTGCCCAAAATTCCGAATGACCTCCCGGCGGATCCGGGGATCTGAATGTCGGACGAGCCCTCGCAGGATTTGTTGGGCGTCCGATGCTGGCAGCTGGACGAGCAGGGGGAACAGGCGCCGGACCGCGTCCCAGGACGGTGCCTTCAACGCAGACATGACCGCTCGGTGAAAGGGCGGGCCCATTCGCGGCAGGAAATCCACCAACTTTCGCCGCGCCGCCGTCTGTTCCTCGACCAAAAGCTGCTTAACCATTGGTCCTGTCATCTCCTCATTCAACGTAAGCAAGAGCTGGACCAGATCAACCTCCGGGATCGTCCCCCAACGGCAGAAATCCTCGATCACGGGCTGAGGGCCTGTTTCACCGACGAGAGAGAGAAGGGATGTGCGGGCGTACCGCCTGATCGTCTCGTCTTTGGAGCTGTTGGTTTCGGCAGCAAGGGCAGTCATGATCCGGAGGCAGGGATTGATCTCGCCCCGGGCCAATGCCTCGCGCCCCCACTGCGAGAGTTCTTGGATCAGATGCTCGTAGCGGGCTGGACGGTCGGTCTTCTTGAGCTCAAGTATGAGTCCCTCCAGGTCGGCCTGGACTTCTTCTTCCTGGGCTGCTTCCGTGACGCTTTGGGGTGGCGGTGTTTCCGCCGGCTCCTCGGCGATCTCCTCCGGTGGTGTCGTTGGGGTCTCCTCCGGTGGTTCCAAAGGCTTTTCGGTGAATGTGAAGTCGATATCCTCCAGCCGGACCGTCGTCGAGCCCCGTTTCTGCAGGAAGGCCGTGGCTCCCCCTTGCCGGGACAGCTCCGCAGCATCCATGATGAAGAGCTCGGTGAGGTGCTGAAGATCCTCGAGGCGGATCCCGGGGAGAAAATAGAGCGTCCGAATCCCTCGGAGGAAGAGGTCAGTAGTGAATCCGCGAAGCAAGGGATGGTCCTGGCCTACCAGGGTTTCGCCGTGAAAAAAGCCATCCTTGCTGATCCGGAGAGTGAGGGGAGCCTGGCGGGTCAGGAGATTCGAGATCCTTTTGTGAGGTTCGTCGAGGGCCCGGGACCGGGCCGGGTGGGTACCGCTGTAAGTGAGAAAAGTTTTGGTAGCCTTTCGAATGCCGACGAGGATCTCTGTGAGCTCGCGGCGAAGCGCTGGATCCGCCTGGAGATTTCTCCTTTCGTCCGTGACCATTCTCCGCTGTTCCGTCCTTGCCGTCACTCTGCCAATCTTACTGGCGGCTATAGCAACTATAGCAAAACACTGATAAATGTCAATGAACAGGGGGGAAGAGACGTTCAGAGGGTATCGACAGGATCCACGTCGATCTCCACGTGAACCGATCCTCCGCGTGGTGCCGAGAACGCGTCGAGCGCCTTCATAACCTGCTGACTGAGGGGAGCGTCCGGGGGTCCTTTGACGAACAGGTGCCAGCGAAATCTGTTTCGGAGGCGCGAGAGTGGAGCGGGGGCGGGACCATCGATCTCCGCGATGATGGGCTGTTGCCGGAGGATCGGGCAAAGGCGCTGGGCTCCCTCAACCGCCTTGGCCTCGTTCGGGCTCGAGATGACCAGGCGAATGAGGCGAGTAAAGGGGGGGAGGTTCCGCTCTCGGCGCGGCGTGAGCTCTTGGTGAGTGAACGAAAGGAAATCTTGATCCAAGGCTGCTTTGATGCAGTAATGATCGGGATTGTACGTTTGGATCACAGCCTCTCCCGGCAGTGGACCCCTTCCCGTCCGGCCTGTCATCTGCATGAGAAGTGCAAAGGTTCGTTCTCCCGCTCGGAAGTCAGGGAGGTTGAGGCCAATATCCGCCAGCAGTACCCCGACAAGGGTGACGTTCGGGTAATCGTGTCCCTTGGCAATCATCTGTGTGCCGACCATAATGTCGAGCTCCCCGCGTTCCAGCCGCTGTAAGAGAAGGTGGTGTCCCTGGCGGCCGGCCGTCGTATCCCGGTCCATCCGTGCGATGCGCGCGAGGGGGAAAAGATGCTTGAGCTCCCGTTCCACCTGCTCGGTGCCCATGCCAAGCTGTCGAAGGTTCACGCTGCCGCAGCTCGGACACTGATCGGGGGCCCGCCGGTGATGATCACAGTAGTGGCACTGCAGAAGTCCAGCTCCCTTGTGAAAGGTCAGGGCGACGCTGCAGTGGGGACAGCGGATAAGGTGGCCACAATCGCGGCAAAGGAGCGAGGTGGCATAGCCCCGCCGGTTCAAAAGCAAGAGGACCTGCTCTCGGCGGCCGAGGCGTTCGCGGATCCGGTCTTGGAGAAACTGGGAAAGGATGAGTCGTTGTCGGGGTACCTTTGGCTCCTGGCGCAGGTCGACCACCGTGACCTTGGGAAGCACTGCCTGTCCAATGCGCGTGGGAAGCGAGAGCAATCGGTACGGGCCGACGTGTGCCCGATGAAAACTTTCGAGCGAAGGGGTGGCTGAGCCCAGGAGGACCGGGCAAGACGACATCTGCCCACGGAGCAGCGCCACATGCCTTCCATGGTATCGGGGCGTTTCCTCTTGTTTATACGCGGGATCGTGCTCCTCATCCACGACCACAATCCCGAGGCGTGAAAGTGGGGCAAAGACGGCAGATCGGACTCCTACGACGATATCCGCTTCGCCGGCGTGGATACGCAGCCACTGGTCGAGTCGTTCCCCCGGCGTGAGCGCACTGTGAAGTAAAGCAACCCGGTCGCCGAAACGGCCCCGGAATCTTTCCGCAATCCGCGGGGTGAGCGCGATTTCGGGCACCAGGACCAAGGCCTGCTTTCCCTGTTTGACAACCCCCTCAATGGCTTGAAGGTATATTTCGGTCTTCCCGCTCCCGGTCACCCCGAAGAGGAGAAGGGGAACATAGCGGCCTGCCGTGATCGCAGCCTCGACCTGGTGGAGCGCCTCCTGCTGAGAGGGAGAAAGGGAAAGCGGATCAGTCGGGGTGGCCGGAATATCCCGGAAGGGGTCACGGCGCACCGGGATGAGGAGGGGTTCGATGAATCCTTTGTGCATTAGGGCAAAGATGACCGACGGGGATTGGGCGATGCGTCGTGCCTCGTGAGCCGGGAGAGACCCGCCGACCCGGAGGAGGTGGGCAAGGAGATCTGCCTGTCGGGGCGCCCGCGGTTTAAGTGAAGAGATAGCCGCCTCAACCTCATTCGGGGAGCGGCACAGCCGAAAAGATCGCTCCTCACGTGTCCGGACGCGTGGGGGTGCAAGGAAGGTTTCTACCGACAGTAGCCCCTTAGCGCGGAGGCGGTGCAGGATCGTTGGGGCGTTCTTCCCGAGCTGTCGGGTGAGGCGACTCATGTGGATCGCAGCGTCGAGGGGAAGGAGGCGGAGGAGTTCCTGCTCCCGGCTTGGAAGACCCTGGCCTCCTCGAGTCAAGGTCTCGCGACCTTGAGAAGTGAGGCGGACCATGGTGCGGGTGGAGGCATCGATGCCTGGGGGCAAGGCGGTCTTGATCACCTCTCCCCAGGGTGCGCAGTAGTGCTCCGCGACCTGCCGGGTCAGTTCCAAGAGGCGGCGATCCAGGAGGGGATCTGGATCCAGGATATCGTGAAGTTCTTTGAGGTGTTGAATCTCGACCCGCTCGGGAAGACCCACGAGATAGCCGGAAACGACGCGCGTCCCGAGCGGAACGATGACGCGCTTGCCTGGAGCAGCCACCTCCCGGAGATGTGATGGGACCGCGTAGTGGAGGGTCTTGTCAATGGCCAAGGGCAGGGCGACCTCGGCGTAGGCTGGCAGTGATGTCGGGGTCATCGTGGTCCTTCTTCCTCCTCGGTGGTAATGGATATGCTGTCAGGACTATAATAGGGGCTGGAACCGGTGTAAAGAGGAGGAAGGAAGCCATGAGTACGGGGGGTGGTATGGACAGTGAAAGTGCCTGTCTGCTCGACTTTGACCATACCCTCTTCGACACCGACCGGTTCTTCTGGATGGATGTTCGCACCGCCTTCGCCCATTTTGGGGTCGATGGCAGGCAGTGGGAGGAGAGTTACGCGCGGGTATGGCCCACGGGGTACTCGCTTGAAAAGCACCTGGACCACTTGCGCAGGGAAGGCCAGGTTGACGTTTCTCTCGAGAGGGCCATCCGGCGAGTGCTTCAGGAGCGCTTCGTCGACCTCCGTCCGTATCTGTTTACCGATGTTGAGCCTTTTCTGAAACGACTGCAGGCGGAACAGATTGCCTGTTTTCTCCTTTCATTCGGCGATCCCTCCTGGCAAGCATACAAGGTTCACGGTGCACGAATTGCGGACTTCTTTCAAGAGGTTTTCTACACACCCAAGGAGCATGCCAAGGTTGAGGTGGTCGAGCGGGTCGTTGGGCGTTTCCCACGGCTCGTCGTGATCGATAACGATCCACGGGAACTCGATCTGATCAAGGCTCGCCATCCCCACATTGGGACCTTCTGGATCACGCGTGTCCCGCCTGAAGCATTGAACAGTGTTGATGCAAAAGTCCGAGAACGGTTCCGAGAGGCGCGAGGCTATGCAACCCTTTCCGCTGAGTACGGCCACCAGCGCTGCCACAGCTTGAGTGAGGTGATTCTGTGAGCCGCAGGTTAATCGCCGTGGCCCCCACGCGTATCGACTTTGCCGGGGGGACGCTCGATATTCCTCCCCTGTATCTGTTTCACCAACCAGCGCTGACGATCAACGTGGCGATTAACCTCTGTGCCACCGTAACCGTACAGGAGAAAAGGGGACAGGGGATTCGTCTCTCGGCGAAGGACCAGGACAAGGAGGCCTTCTGGTCGTCCTCACGCGAAATCGAATGGCACCATGATCGCTTTCTCGAGATGGTGGCCCGCCACTTGCGGTCTTTTGCCCCACGCGCAGGCCTCGACGTGACCACCGACTGTCAGGCTCCGGCTGGCGCAGGGACAGGAGGCTCCTCCGCCCTCGCGGTTGCCACCACCGCGGCGTTGGCCAGTCTGGAGAACCGTCGGCTGGCGAGGCCGGAGCTCATCCAGCATGCCAGGTCCGTCGAAACCCAAACAATCCGAGTTCCCACCGGATATCAGGATTACTATGCGGCGGTGTACGGGGGAGCGAGCGTTCTGGAGTTCGGTCTCACCGGGATCGTCCGCAGACCATTGGCCACCGGGGACTTCCTCAGGACGCTGGAGCGCCATCTGCTCCTGGTGTATACCGGCAAGCCCCGGTTCTCTGGTGCCAACAACTGGAAGCTCTTTAAAGCACATATCGGCGGGAACCGAAAGGTGTTTCGCTTCTTCGAGCGGCTCAAGTCTAACGCCGTCGCCATGCGAGACGCGTTTCTCGGCCGAGACCTCCGCCGCATCGCCGAGGTTCTCAACGAGGATTGGGCGGTGCGGAAGGCCATGCTGCCCAGCATGACGACTCCGCTCATCGACACGTTGATTCAAAAGTCGCGGCGTGCCGGGGCCTTAGCCGCCAGGGTGTGCGGGGCGGGTGGTGGGGGCTGTGTGGCGTTCTTGGCTGATCCTCCAGCGCATGCCCGTCTAAAGAAGATCATGGTGGCCCACGGGGCGAAGATTCTGCCCTGCCGAATTCATCGGCGGGGGCTGACGGTCCGAGAACGCATTGTATAGGGATGCATGAAATCCGAAGATAGTCCCGCGGCTTCTTGTGGGAGCTGTCATAGTACGCATGTTGACTTGACGTTATCATCCCCAGGACGTTATCATCCGCAGCTAGTGTCATAAAGGTACTACGTGCCTTCTGGTTTTTAAGCCCCTCAGGGGCGGAAAGGGAGGAAGCTGATGCTCGTCAGCATAACTGCGAAAAAGAATGGTCCCTATCGCGTGGAAGTGACCGAAGGTGAGATCAAGCTGCTGGACGCAGAAGGGAAGGAGTTCGATCTCAGAGGCAAGACAGCATTCTCGCTGTGCCGCTGCGGGCACTCCCAGAATAAACCCCTGTGCGATGGAAGCCATTCGCGTGTCGGCTTTCAGGCTGAGGACTCGGCGCCCAGGGTCAGCGGCTAGTCCCCTTAAACGGAGCGTTGGTCTGTAGAAGAGTGAACGAGCTTTGACGTGAAAGCGGTTCGGGTCCGCGCCTGGGCGTGGCGAGTGACGTGCGGGCGTTTTTCTGGCTAGCGCGAGGTGCGGCCGGTGAGGCGGATGTAGTCGCGCTGCAAGAGCTGTAGGTCCTGCCAGGCGGTCCTTTTCTCGTTGGGATTTCGCAAAAGATAGGCTGGGTGGTAGGTGACCAGCAGGGGAATGCCGTGGTAGTCATGAAACCGCCCGCGAAGTTTCGAGAGCGGCGTTTTTGTCTTCAGGAGGGCTGAAACCGCGACGGCTCCGAGAGCACAGATAAGTTTGGGCTTGATGGCCTTGAGCTGTGCGATCAGGAACGGCTCGCAGGAAGCAATCTCGTCCGGTTCGGGGGTCCGGTTGTTCGGTGGGCGGCACTTGAGAACGTTACAGATGTAGACTTCTTCACGTCTCAAGCCGATCGCCTCGATCATCCGGGTGAGGAGCTGTCCCGCCCGGCCGACGAAGGGTTCTCCCTGCGCGTCCTCATCTGCGCCAGGGGCCTCGCCGACGAAGACCAAATCCGCCTGCGCGTTCCCGACACCGAAAACGATCTGTGTCCGATGAGGATGGAGTTTGCATCGGGTACATTCTCCCAGGACGTGCCGGGTGTCCTGGAGGGTCAAGCTTCCGGCAAGGAGAAGATCCCGCTCTGAGCGCGGCTTTTCTCGTGCGGAAACCTCTGGATCTCCCGGGAGAAAATTAAGCCCCAACTGCCGTTGCGCCTCGAGAAAATCCCGGGTCTTCTTCACAATATCTACTGCCTCGTGACGAAAACTGTGTTGGTCCACGGTCTTGTGCTCGGTTTAGTCTCCGCTTCGCATGGCCACGACGCGGTCGAAAATCTGATGCGCCACCTCTCGCTTCGAAAGCTCGGGGAGCTCTTCAACCCCTCCCTGGCGGTCAAGGATCGTGACACGGGTGGTCTCGCCGCCGAAGCCGACGCGGATGTCATTGGCCACGATGAGGTCCAGGTGCTTTTTTTGCAGCTTCTCCCGCGCATTGGAGACAAGGTTCTCCGTTTCCGCCGCGAATCCCACCAGGATCCGTGATCCCTTTTGCCGGCCTGCCTCTGCCAGGATGTCCGGATTTCGCAACAGCTCAACCGTGACCGTCTCTTGTTTTTTCATCTTTTCCGGTGCGCGTATGCTTGGGCGGTAGTCAGCCACCGCAGCGGCCATGATGAGAATGGTCGTGGTATCGAGTTGACCCAACACGGTGCGGTACATCTCTTCCGCGGTCATCACATCGGTCCGCGTGACCCCTGGCGGGGTGGGAAGCGACGTAGGCCCGCTCACCAACAGGACGTGTGCGCCCCGATCCCGAGCGGCCTGGGCAATGGCAAAGCCCATCTTCCCTGAGGAGCGGTTGGAGATAAAGCGGACCGGGTCGAGCGGCTCCTGGGTGGGGCCCGCCGTGATGAGGACCGTCTCTCCCTGGAGATCTTTCTGGCGACAGAGGCGGGCTTCTACCTCGGCGCAAATGGTGGAGATGTCGGCAAGGCGACCACGGCCGATTAAACCTGAGGCCAGTTCCCCGTACTCGGGTTCGATCACGTGCACCCCCCGAGCCGTCAACTGCGTGAGGTTTTCCTGGACGGTCGGATGGGCGTACATCTCTCGGTCCATCGCAGGAGCGAGCAGGACCGGACACGTGCAGCAGAGATACAGGTTGGTCAAAAAGTCATCAGCAATGCCAAGGGCTAATTTGGCGATGGTGTTGGCGGTCGAGGGTGCGACGAGAAAGAGATCGGCCCGCCCACCAGCAGTGACATGGCCGATGTGCTTGTCATAATCGAGGGTAAAGAGATCGCTGAGGACGGGACGCCTCGAGAGGGTTTCAAAGGTCAATGCTGAGACGAAGCGCTGGGCGCTCTCGGTCATCACCACCGTGACGGCCGCGCCTCGTCCAGTCAGCTCCCGGAGGATCTCCACCGCCTTGTACGCGGCGATACTGCCAGTGACCCCCAGGACAATTTCTTTCCCGTCCAGGCTCTGCGTCATCGGGCACGCCCTTTCTTCCTGTTCGTGTGCGACGTTGGACCTTGGACGTTGGACCCTTCGACCTTCACCAGATGGTTCACGGGGCCTTTCCCCTTGCCGATCTTGACCGCGGTCTGGATTGCCGCATGGATGTATCGCTGTGCGGTATCTACCGCCTCTTTCACCGCGTGACCTTTGGCCAATCCCGCAGCGATGGCCGCAGAGAGGGTACAGCCACTGCCATGGGTATGCTCGGTCGGGATCTTTGGAGTTTCCCAGACCTCAAAGTGATTGCCGTCATAGAGGACGTCGAAGATTTTCGGTCCGGAGAGATGGCCGCCTTTCACCAACACGTACTGCGGGCCCAGTGTCTTTATGGCCCTTGCGGCCTCCTGCATCCCGTTCAGGTCATCGACCTTTTCCCCCCAGAGGATCGTGGCCTCGTCGAGATTGGGGGTGACGACCGTGGCCAGAGGGAGGAGGAGGGCCTTGACCGCCTCCACCGCGTCCTCGTCGAGGAGGCGATGGCCGGTAGCCGAAACCATCACCGGATCTACCACGAGATTTCGGAGCTGAAAATCGTGGACACCCTCCGCGACGGTCCCTACGATTTCCGTGGTTGCTAACATCCCCGTCTTGGCTGCATCGGCGCCGATATCCGAGAGCACGGAATGGATCTGGAGACGGACAAACTCGGGAGGAAGTGTTTGAACCCCCTGAACCCCGAGGGTATTCTGCGCGGTGATAGCAGTCAGGACAGACAGGCCATAGACCTGAAAGGCGGTAAAGGTCTTGAGATCCGCCTGGATACCCGCCCCCCCACCTGAATCGGAGCCGGCAATGGTTAAAGCCCGTCGCATGGCGTCTCCTCATTTTGGGCTACGCCATTATGCCCGACGTCTTTCCGATGCGCAAGCGCTCCAGGAAATATCCGGCTTGAAACGGGGCTCCTTACTGCGTAGTCGGCCAGGCGTAGAGAGTGCGGTAGCGTTCGTAGCTCCCTAAGACTCGTTTCACATACTCCCGTGTCTCAGTGTAAGGGATTTCCTCAACGAACGCGTCAAGGTCCTGAATGGGGCTCTTCGTCAGCCAACGCCGTACGGCACGGGGCCCGGCATTATATGCTGCCAGGGTGAGGACCAGGTTTCCTGCGAATTGCTCGTGGAGCCCGGCGAGGTAGTGGGTTCCCAGTGCGATGTTGGGACCGGGGGTGTCAAGGTCGACGGGATTGGGAAGATCGATTTCCTTGGCCACACGCGCCGCGGTGTTTGGCATGAGCTGCATGAGTCCCCGCGCACCAGCCCTCGAAAGAGCGGTCGGGGAAAAGGCGCTCTCCTCACGGATGAGGGCGGTCACGAGATAGGGATCGAGGGGAGTCTCTTTCACATATTGGTCAACCCAGGGCCAGAAGCCCAGAGGATAAAGGTACCCTCCGAACGTGGTCAAGACCTCTTCTCTTCGTCCATTTTTGAGCAGATTGAGGACTGCAGACCTCGCGATCTTGACCGCCTTCTCGAACTCGTGGGCGCGCACGAGCGCCTGACAGACCTCCCATTGCAAGGAGATCTGATGAGGGTGGGCGGTCGCAACTTCCCAATACTCCGCTGCGGCGTCCTCCCAGATTCGCAGATGAGAGAGTTCCCGGGCTTTCAGCAGGGCAGGGGAAGAGCCATTTTCATTTTGCGCGGGAGGCCCCAGCGGGAGTTTCTCAGCTTTCAATTTCAGGCGTTCCCTCGCTCGCCACTCGTAGTAAGGGTCAAGCGTGGCTTCGTTCAGGAGACTTCTATAGATCTCTTTCGCCTGGTGGTCTTTTCCCATTTCCTCCAGCATCCGGCCTCGCCAATACAGAGCCTGGGCCGTTTGGGGGGATTGGGGATAATCCTTTAGGATATGTTCCAGTTCGTGTTCGGCCCGCTTCATATCTCCCCGGCGGTAATACACCCAGGCTCGCTGCCACCGGGCGGTGTCCCCCAAGCCCCCATTGGGATAGCGGCGAATGAGATTCGCGTAGACTTTGAGAGCCGAAAGATCATCCCCGCGCTCCTCGAGATTCAGCCCGATCAGATATAAAGCATCATCGGCGAGGCGATTCCGTGGGAATGAAGCGGGGATTCGCTTGAGGTAGGAAATGGCCTGCGAGTACTTCCCCGATCGGAGAGAAGCCCTTCCGCTGAGAAATACCGCCTTCACTTTGAAGCGGGAGCGCAGGCCGGGATCGGTCAGCGGACGGAGGGTGGCAATTGCCTGGGGGTACTCTCTCATGGCGAAAAGGATGCGGCCCATGAGGAGCCGGACTTCTTCATTTTCAGGATCATCTTGGAAGATGGGAGAGATGGTGGTGGCTGCTTCGCTGTAGCTTCCCTCTCGATAGAGGACCTTCGTGCGGAGAAGGCGCTCTTCGAGGGTGAGGGTCGCGAGTTGGGGGATCTCCTGGAGGAGGTCCTCTGCTTCGGCGGTGGCCGGGTTTGTCGGAAAGCGGATGTAGAGGTGTTTGAGGAGTCGTGCGGCTTCCTGTGGACGGTCGAGGGAGAGGGAAACTTTCGCCAGGGCGAAGGTTGCTTCGGGGGCCAGGTCCGACTCCGGATAGCGGCTTAGAAAAGCGCGGAAGGCCTTTTCGGCTTCCTCATGTTGTGTCGTTTCCGTATAAACCATGGCGAGGCGGAAGCTGGCTTCCTCGGCGAGTACGCTGTTCGGATGGCGCGTTAAGAGCGTGGAAAGTAGGGCGATGGTCTTGGTGTAGTCCTCGAGGACTACAGCCGCCTCGGCGGCATAGGCGAGGGAGTAGTCGGCCAAGAGATCGTACTCCGCAGCGGCCTGTTCTAGGTATGGGACGGCGGCTGCCGGCTGGTCTGTTTTGAAAAGACAGTAGCCGGTGAGAAACGTGGCCCGGTGGCGGATAGCTTTCGGAGGCGGGTGAGGGATGGCCTCAAGTGCGCTGAGGGCCCCCGGACAGCCATTGGATTCCATGGCGAGCAAGGCCTGGTCAAAGGCCGGAGGAAAGCTCCGCGCAAGGGCATCCGCAGACCAGAGGAGGGGGAAGAGAAGAACCGCTGTTATCGCAGGGAGTGAGAGGATCCGCATACCGCCCGCAAGGCCTCTGCGATGGGTGGACGGAGGACACCTCGCTCGGTGATGATGGCGTTCACCAGTGCTGCGGGCGTCACGTCGAAGGCGGGGTTGGCGACTGGAAAGCCCTGAGGAGCAATAGGAACACCAGCGATCGAGGTGACCTCCTCAGGGGCTCGTTCTTCGATAGGAATCTGGTCACCGGTGGACAAGGCGGTGTCGACGGTGGAGAGTGGAGCGGCGACGTAAAACGGAACATTGTGGTGTCGGCAAAGCACCGCCAGGGTGTACGTGCCGATCTTGTTTGCCACGTCGCCATTCAGGGCGATGCGATCGGCTCCGACAACGACGGCTTGCACCTCTCCGCGCCGCATGAAATCTCCGGCCATCGCGTCGGTGATAAGGCGGGAAGGAATGCCGAGACGGGTAAGTTCCCAAGCGGTCAAACGGGCCCCTTGCAGTACTGGTCGCGTTTCATCCACCAGAACCTGAATACGCTTCCCCTGCTCCCAGGCTGCCCGGACGACTCCCAATCCGGTTCCGTATCCTACCGTTGCCAACGCACCAGTATTGCAATGGGTAAGAATGGTGTCACCATTTTTGATGAGCGTTTGGCCATGCGCCCCCATGGCTCGATTACAGTCCAAATCATCCTGGTGCATCTTGACCGCCTCTTCAACAAGGCGCGCCTTCAAAGC
>JBFHXD010000053.1:0-15810 GCA_041599135.1 Methylomirabilales bacterium (SeqCode)
CAAGAACATCAAAAGGGACGACAAGGTCGGTGTGAAGCCGATCACGTCAGAAAAGATTCTACACAACGCATAGACTCCAAGGGTCTTGATTAACACCCCGGACAACATCGCCGAGATAGGGGCCGGAGCCGAGGGATGGGCGTCCGGCAGCCAGGCATGAAAGGGGACCAAGGCCGCCTTCAGCCCGAAGCCCATGAGGAAGAGGACACTGACCATGAGAATGAGATTGTGGTCCTTTATATCGGCCAGCATCAGACGCATGTCCGCCATGTTGAGCGTCGAGGTCACACTGTACAAAAAGACGAGCCCCAACAAGATAAAGAGTGATCCCACCGTGCCCATGACGCCATACTTGAATGCCGCCTCCAATTCGTGGCGTTCGGTTCCAAAGGCCACCAAGGCATAGCTTGCCACGCCGGCAATCTCGAGAAAGACAAAGAGGTTGAACAGGTCCCCGGCGACGATGACCCCGTTCATCCCCGCTAGCATGAGCAGCAACAACGAATAAAACATCTCCTTGGAGGTGAATCGCTCCATATAGTCCGTCGCATAGACCGCAATGACAAAGGCCAGCATATTCACCGTGACCAACATGAAGGCGGTCAGGCCGTCTAAAACCATGGCGATCCCCACCGGCGGTTTCCACCCTCCGACGTGATAGATCAACGTCGGATCGATTCGCACGAGCCGTATGGCGACCAGGGACAAGCCGAGCAGAGTCACGGTCGTGAGGCACCCCAAGAAAGACGGGAGCCCTCGGATCCGTCGTCCCAGCAGAGAGTTCACAAATGCTGCGGCCAGAGGGACCACCACAAACCAAGGGATGATCACGGCGTTCTCGCTCATCCTCGTAACTCCCGTATCTCCGCGATATCATAGGTCCCGTACTTTCCGTAGAGGCGCATCGCCAGGGCAATCAATAAGGCGGTCGTGGCCAGCCCGATCACAATGGCCGTCAAGACCAGGGCTTGCGGCAAGGGATCGACCATGTGGGTGATGACGGCATCCGGGGATAGGATTGGGGCACGACCATTCCGCCGATAACCGACGAGAATGAAGAAAAGCAGTACCGCATGCTCGGCAATAATGATCCCCACGATGATCTTGATCAGATTACGTTGCCTCACTACCCCATAAATCCCCACAGAAAATAAAAGCATGCCCAGGAGGTAAATCAGCACGGTTCCATCCTTCCCTACCCTTGTCCCTCATCAACTCGCAATAGCACCAACGCGACGAATATGGCGAGGAGACCGGCCCAGACTTTAAAACTAATCGCGATATAATTCAGCGGGATCGTTCCGGCGCTCAACAGATCAAACGGTTTCCCGGTGGGAAGAAAATTCTTGAAAAAATATCCGGCAGTCAGTCCCAACAAAGCAACTGCAAGAAATACCAAAGCCCCCGTGCTTTCCCATGCATGGATCAGGCCTTCTGATAATTTCTTGAGGACCATCTCCTTGCCATAGGCGAGGATGAGATGAATGAAGGACAGGGCGATGATCACGCCACCGGCAAAACCACCGCCAGGAGAGACATGGCCGTGAAGGACTATGTAAATGCCATAGACCAGGATCAGCCAGACCGTGAGACGGGTCACGGTCTTCACGATGATGGACATCCCCGGCGCTTGCTGTGTATTCATCGATCCTCGCCCCGGATGGATTTGGATTTCCTGCCTAACGTCCGCACTACGGTCAACACTCCTATCGCCGCGGTGAATAACACGGTGACCTCCCCTAAGGTGTCAAAGGCTCGAAAGTCGAGGATAACCGAGGCCACCAGATTGGCCGCTCCGGTCTCTCGTAATCCTTGATCCAAATAGGTTTGTGCGACCCGCAGCTTCGGCTCCCCGAATACCGGCAGATCGGGGAAACACTGAACCGCCACCAGCAAGAAGACCAGACCAAATCCCGCCCCGATCACCGAGGGAAACACCAAGCCGCCGGTTGGGACCGCCGGCAAGCCCTTCCTGAGCGTGGCCCGAATGAGAATGATGATGGACAGGATCTCCACCACCAGCTGGGTTATCGCGACATCTGGAGCTTTGAGGATCAAAAAGGTGAGGCAGAGCCCCAAGCCCACTGCCCCCAAGGCCACCACCGAGGACAGTAAGTCTTGCACTCCCAGCGCCACCACGGACCCGATGATCATAAGAATGAGCAAGATATAGAGTTCGGCCATACTCGTTTACCGAAACAAGACAACGACAAGTAAGATCCCCATCCCCAAGAGGCACCAGGACAAATACGTCGAGAGGATGCCGTTATGGAGATGCCCTAACACGCGATGCATGCACGAAGTAGCCTTGCTCCCCATCACATAAGGATCAAAGCTTCCTCTCTGGGCCAAGACAAAAATCGATCGAAACACCGGCAGCTCCTGGATCGTGTCATAAAAGGCGCCGCCCGAGACCCTCATCCCCGGCACCGCGTCCAATGTCTCGCCCCCAATAAAGACCTCGGTCTTTCTCATCCGCTTGGCCAAGCGTCCAGCGATATACAAAATCGCGCCGAGACCGATCCCTATCAAAATCAGGACGGTGGCCAGAGTCGGCTGCCAGATTCCGGGGAAGAGGACCTCCTGCTCAAGAATGGGAAAGATCAAGTACCGCAGGGGTATCGCATAAGCCCAAATCCCAAACAGAACACAGAGTGCGGCTAGGAGAACGGGAGGGATGGACATGACCAAGGGTGTTCTCTCGCGGTGATGCCCGATGTCATGGCGATCACCGGCTGCTTGCCCCAGGAATATGGCATGCACGAGTTTCATCAGACCCGCAAGGGTCAGGGCACTCCCAAACATCGCCATGACGAGCCACAGGATCCACGCAGCCCCACCGTCCTTCCCGGTCTCAATAATTGCCTGATACACCATCCATTTCGAGGCAAACCCATTCAAAGGGGGGACACCCGATACCGCGAGCGCTGCAACCAAGAAGCTGACAAAGATCACCGGCATCGTCCTGGCCAGGCCCCCCAATTGCTCGACATCGGTGGTGCGCGCCCTGTGCTCGACAGCGCCGCCGGAGAAGAATAGACACGATTTATAGACGGCGTGATTGACCATATGAAACAGCCCGCCCGCGATCCCAAGCGGATGGCCCGTTCCGATGCCTAAGAGCACGTACCCCACCTGGCTGACGGCGCAGTAGCCTAACAGCCGCTTGAAGTCCTGCTGGATCAGCATCATCATGCCGGCCCCAACGATCGTCACGCCGCCAATGACCAGCAACACCGCGTTCATTGCCATGGTCATCGCAAAGAGGTCCAGTGCCATCCGAGCCAAAAGGTAGACCCCCAGGAGTTTGTCCACGGAAACGGGCAAAAAGGCGGTGACGGGGGTGGGGGCGTCCGCTGCCGTATCGACGAGCCAGGTATGCAAGGGCATGGCCCCGGCCTTGGCGAGGACTGCGATCAGCAGACAGAAAAAGGCAAAAACCTCAAGCGGTTGATCAAGGTTGAGCCTGATGTGCTGGATATGGAACGAACCGCCCAGGTGGCCGATGAGGACCACCCCGAGCATCAAAAACACATCGCTTCCACCGATGATGATGAAGGCCTTTTTGGCCGTGTAGGGGGTTCGTTCGTTCGTGCCATAGCCGATCAAGAGATAAAGAAAGACGCCGGTCAACCCCCAACAGACCAGCAGCACGATCAGGTTCGAGGCTAAGACCGCGCCCAGGGCCGTCCCGAGGGTGAGGAGGAGATACACGTCATAACGGAGCCTCCCCCTGGTTTTGGGCATATAGGCCCACGAATAGAGCAGGGTCAGACCGGCAAAGAAGACGATACACGATCCCACCGTGATCGCGAGCGGATCGATATGCAAAACTTCTTGCTCAAGCCACGCCATCACCGTCCCATTTTCGCTCTGATCTGCTCGGTCTTCTCTTGCGAGAGTTTAATCAAGTCATCACCCGTGAATACTGTTTGCCCATTACGGTTGAGCACCGCCATCCTTTCCGTGCAGCAATAACAAGGGTCGATCGCCGCCAAGATGATCGCGGCATCTGGGATTGCCCCCCCGACCACGGTTTCCTTGAAGGTCGGCAGGTTCATAAAGGTTGGAGCCCTGATCTTGTGTCGGACCGGTCGATTCGTTCCGTCGCTACGCACGTAGTGAAAGCACTCCCCGCGGGGAGCCTCGATATGACCGATCCCCTCTCCCGGTGGGATATCCTGGACCAGACAAGTGATTTCTCCCTGCGGAAGCCGTGTTAAACATGCTCGCATGATCTTGATCGACTCGAACATCTCCTTGATCCGAATCAGGACCTTATCGAAGACATCACCGTTGTGCCCGACGATCATGTCCCACTCGACCTGATCATACGCGCCGTAGGGACAATCCTTCCTGACATCACGGGCGATTCCCGAGGCACGGGCCGTCGGGCCAACTGTACAGTAGTCGACAGCGGCTTCCTTGGAGAGGATCCCAACGCCCTTCGTGCGAGCATGGAGGACCGGGTCGTCAATGACCGCGTTCTTCAGTTTTTCAAGAGTAGGGACAATGGATTCGATCTTATTGAGCACGGGCGGGATATCCTGCGCGTTGATGTCTCTCCACACGCCGCCGACCTTGAACATGGCGTAGTTATTGCGATTGCCGGATAGGATCTCCATGACATCGAGGATCTCCTCTCTGAGTTTCCAGCACCACATAAAGATGGTGTTGTAACCCAAAAAGTGCCCCGCCAGCCCAAGCCACAAGAGGTGGGAATGGATCCGCTCTCCCTCGGCGATGATCGTCCGGATATACTTAGCCCTCGGCGGGGCCTCGATCGAGAGAATATCCTCCACCGCCTGTGTATAGGCAAAGGGGTGGCTCGTCGAGCAGATTCCGCACACCCGCTCTACGACGAACGTGACTTGATCATAGGCTTGACGCTCGGAGAGTTTCTCGATCCCGCGATGGTTGTAGCCAATCCGCAGATCGATATCGACCACGGTCTCCCCTTCCAAGGTCAGGATAAAGAACTCCGGCTCTTCCTGTAGCGGATGATACGGCCCTATGGGAAGGATCGTCCTCGGCACTACACTCCCCTGTCTCTGACGGCGTTGGGGTCCCACTCTTGATAATCTTTGCGGAGGGGATAGACGCCTTGCGGCCAATCCTCTGGGAGAAGCAGTCGTTTGAGTTCCGGATGCCCGATAAAGTTGATCCCTAGCAGCTCGTGGATCTCCCGTTCGATCCATCGGGCCGCGGTAAAGACCGACGTCAAGGAATTGATCTCCAACTTTGTCTTGGGTAACGTGACCCTCAGCGAGATCACAAGATCGATCTCCTCCACGGTGAAATGGTACAGGATCTCCATGTGGTCTCGACCATCTACACCGGAAGCAATGTTGAACCTGGCTCCTATTTCTCTGAAAAGATACTCAGCGACTCTGACGATCGCCTCCGGCTTAATCTCGACATAAACCCGTTTCGCCGATTTTTCGAAGACACGAATCATCTGATTTGGGAACCGTTCTCTCAACTCCTGCAATAGCTCTTGGCGATTCATCGTGTGCGCCTAAGGCTTTCCTTGAGTGGTTTGCGCCTTGCGGCTTTCAATCAGCTTCACCAGGCCGGCGATGATGGCCTCAGGTTTGGGAGGACATCCTGGGATGTACACGTCGACGGGGATAACGTGGTCCAAGGGCATCGGACAGTTATAGCTATGCACAAAGATCCCCCTGGACAATGCACATTCCCCAATGGCCACGACCAGACGAGGTTTGGGCATCTGTTCATAGAGCCGTTTGATCCTGGGGATACATTGCCGGTTGACCGCTCCAGTCACTAAGAGGACGTCGGCATGTTTAATGCTCCCGGTAAGAAGCATGCCAAACCGCTCAATATCGTGCCGTGGAGTCAGGCAATCCAAGAACTCGATGTCACAGTTATTACAACTGCCTGTGGCTAAGTGAAACACCCAGAGTGACTTGAGAAAGGCATTCTCCAGGATTCCCATATCAATAATCCCCCAAGGCCAACATGACGGCGATGATCGCCAAAATGGTCATCGGCCCCCAGAAAAACCTCAACACCTGATCCATTCTCAAGCGCGGATTGGTATTGCGGATGAGCGTGATGACCGCGACCAATGCCACATATTCTAGTGATCCATACAAAAGGTGGAGGCCATTCAGTTTGACGCCACCGAGGTACACAATGATGATAAAAAACGGCAGGGAAAATAGGAGCATGTTTTTCATCAGTCGGTAGGCGGCCAGAAGTGTCCCTGAATATTCGATCAACACGCCGTGTGAGATCTCGGTTTCCGCCTCAGGGGCATCGAACGGCACCAACGCCAGTTTGGCCTGCGTACACATCACCGCAATCAGCAGGGCCAGCCCTCCCGACCAGCTGGCCGCGGTGATGCCATTCTGGGCCTGAGTCGTCAAGATATCTCCCAGGCGAATCGAGAAATCCGCCTGTATCACTGCCACCAGTGTCGCCAGGATGAAGGGCAGCTCATAGCTCAAGATCAATTTCATCTCCCTGGAAGCCCCTAAGCTGGCCAGCGGATTTCCCGAAGCGAAACCGCCCATGACAATGGAGATTGACGGGACCAGCAAGAGATAGATGACGACGATCACGTCCCCTACAAACGTGTTCTGGGGATCCATATTGCTGACCCATAAGATCGTCGACACGACCATGACGCTGACCAGACCGATCAGCGGAGCGGCAAGGAAGGTGAGACTAGCAGCGCTGACGGGAATCAGCGTCTCTTTGCCCAAGAGTTTCAGGATGTCATTCAAGGGCTGCAACAGCGGCGGACCTACGCGATATTGGACCCGGGCAGTGAGTTTCCTATCGACTCAACTCGCGAACAGACCGATGGCGGCCGTCAATACGAATCCGAAGATGAATAGATAAAGAACGTAGATCAATCACGCCTTCTCCTGTTTCCAATGGGTCGAGTGGACGATGAGGTGATCCCCAACCAAGAAGGTATTTTCATCCAGTTCGCCATCACCCCTCATCAGTTTTAATGCCCCATAGGAACAGGTTTTCACGCATAGCGGTTCTTCCTTCTCACCGCGGCGATCAAGACAAAAGTCACAATTATGGATCAATAAGGGGACATGTTCCGGATAGATGGTGCCATACGGGCAGGCATGCGAACAGGATTGACAGCTGATACAGAGCATGTTGTGTCGGATCAGCATGTTGCCCTTGTCCTGTTGCTGCTCCAGAGCGTTGACAGGACAGGCCTTCACGCAGTGGGGGTCTTCGCATCGTCGACACACCAGGGCATAGGTAGCCAGTTCCGTTACGGAGTGGATGCCATTATTATTCGTAAGGTCGTAATAGCTGCACTGGATCGTACAGGTTGGACATTGATGGGTGGAACACACATCCAGGTCAATGAATAGTCGCTCCTCCCTTCCACCTTGAGCTTTCGGGTTGAATTTTCCATGATGCATCTGCTCGGCACTGGTTGTCATTCTGATCTCCTTGATCGGCACCACCATGAATGACAGCTCACGTTCCCTTACGCCCAAACATCCGGAAACCGTTTGACCTTGTCGTAGGACAACACCGGTCCATCGTGACAGACGTAGTATGTCCCAATGCGGCAATGACCGCATTTCCCAATCCCACAAGACATGTTTCTTTCCATGGAGAGATAGATATTCCGGTCCTGAAAGCCCATTTCTGCTAACTTCGCGGTTGCAAATTTCATCATAATCGCCGGACCGCAGACGATGGCGACCCCTTTCGAACAATCCATGCCGACATCGTCCAGGAGCGTCGTCACCACCCCGACGTGCCCTTTCCAAGAGGCATCGCCTTCATCCACTGTGAGCTGAATATCCAAGTCCTGGCGCTCTCCCCACTGCTCAAGTTCTTTTCGATACAGCAGCTCCTTCGATGACTTGCACCCGCCGCGGAACAACAGTTTTTTGAATTCTCCGGATCTCTCAAACAGGGTGTACATGAGACTTCTCAATGGAGCGAAGCCGCATCCGCCTCCTACGACCAAGATTTCCCTGTTCTTAAATAATTCGATCGGGTAGCCTGTCCCCAACGGACCTCTCAGTCCGACCGTATCGCCTTTTTCCAGATGATGCACCGCTTCGGTGACCATCCCCGCCTTCATCACGGTTAAATACAGCATATCCTTCACCGCCGGCCGCGAGGAGGGCGTAAAGGGGGCCTCGCCCACCCCGGGTACGGTGAGCTCCACAAACTGGCCGGCCGCGAAGGCGATCGGCTTTTGCGGCTTCAGCTTGAGGGTCTTAATCGTCGGGGTTTCGACGATCGAGTCGATCACCTTGGTCTCAATCGGACTATACGGATTGGCCCATTCATTCATTGTGAACCAACCTCTTCAACACCCTTCGGATATCGATGTTTGCCGGGCATGCCGAGATACAGCGCCCACATCCTGTGCAGGCATACACACCGGCGACCTGCGGGAAAAAATCGAATTTCTTTTCAAACCGATTTCGCAGTCTCATCCAGAGTCGTGGTCGGGGATTGCCTCCGCCGGCGACCCGGGCAAAATCCTTGAACATGCACGAATCCCACTGCCGGTAGCGGACGACCTTGTCCCCCTCCTTCTGATCGGTCAACATGAAACAATGACAGGTGGGACAAATCGTATTGCACGCCCCACACTCGACACAGGTCTTGGCCTCGTCCTCCCAGATGGTTGATTCATAGTTTCGTTGAATCATTCCCTGATAATGATCCTGATGGGGCACGCCATGCTCCGCGACTTTACGCTCGACCTCGGCAACGATCCGTTTTCGTCCTTCCTTTCTCTCGGTAAGATGCGTGGTGTCCGGGTCTTGAAAAAGAGACCTGTGGGTATCAAAGACCTGCTGGCCCTTGGGCGAGCCGACCTCAACGATAAACCCGCCCGTCACTTCGGAAAGATTGATATCGAAATGACTTTCAGGGTACGGGCGTACCCCAAGGGCAAGGCAGAAACACGTATCGATGACCTGGGTACAATCGGCGGAGATAATCAAATTGTCCTCGCGGGCCCGACCGTAAAGCGGATCTTCGCAGCCGTGATTGCGAAAGACGTGGTCTTGTACCAGAAATCCTTTCAAGTCACAGGCCTTCACCCCCACGATCGCCGCCGGTTTTCGTTTCTTCTTGGGGAGCTCAGGGTTGAAAAGCTCAGCGACCTTCTCTCGAACCGGCGAAAAGAAGCCCTTGAGGGGCTCAGTGGCTCTGACCTCACCGATGACGATATCCTCCGAAGGGGAGGAATATTCTTCGTAGAATCGAATGGTCCCCTTTTTGACAGGGACAAATACGTCGTAGTCAATCTTCAGTCTGTCGAGCCATGGGAAAAGGTTTTCGCGGGATAGATAGTGCATCAGGATCCCCATCGCTAGACCATGTCAGTCCCCGACAAGCGCTTTGACCTCTTCCGTCAGATCGATTCCCACGGGACACCAGGTAATACAGCGTCCGCACCCGACGCAGCCTGACGCACCAAACTGGTCAATCCAGCTTGCCACCTTGTGCGTGAGCCACATGCGGTAGCGATCCTTGATCGTGGGCCGCAGGTTTTTCCCGTGGATGTAGCCGTGATCCTGCGTGAAGCACGAGTCCCAGACCCTCGCGTGCTCGCTCCGCTGGTGGGAGAGGTCCGGAACCTCCTCCACACCGTGGCAAAAACAGGTCGGGCAGACCATCGTGCAATTCGTGCAGGCAAGACACCGCGCGGCCACCTCATCCCAGCGGCCGTGCTCGTGCGCATCATAGAGGGCCTGAGGCAGTTTCGACGCGTCCAAGCGACGGGTCTGGCTTCGCGCGCAGGCGTCAATCCGGGCTCCGGCTTCCTCCTCCCGCTCCGACGGCGCCGGCGAGAGCTGCAGGGCCGCGAGCGCTTCCTCACCCTGCGCGGTTCCGGCCTCGAAGAGAAAGCCGTCTTCCAGCTCGGTCAGCGCCATATCGTAGCCGGCCTTCGCTCGAGGACCCGTGCCCATGGAAGCACAAAAACAAGTGGACACGGCTCGCGTGCAATTCACGACGATCGTGAACAGCGCCTGCCGACGCGCTTGATAGTAAGGATCCGCATGGGCGTCCCGCAAAAAGATTCGATCCTGCATCGACAGCCCGGCGAGATCGCAGGGCCGTGCTCCAAGAATCGCGAGTCTGTCGGGCTTGGGCAGCGTCTGGCGTACGGCGACCTTCTTGCCCCGTCGCTCAATCACCAGCAGCGGCTCGCGCGGCGCGAAGACAAATCGTTTGAGGGAATCCGGGCCGAGCACCACATCGAACAGACGCTCGGAGCTCGTTGGTTCGAGACGGTATCGGCCGGGCTCCTGGGTGTCGCGCCAGCCAACCGGAAGATCAGAGACCTTCCGGATATCGTCCCATACAACGGACCCGTCGCGCGGGGTTGGCCCCAGCACGCGGTACCCGTTGCTCCACAACCAATCGAGGAACGATTGGAAGGATGCTTTGGGGAGGAAGTGTGCTGCCACAAACGATCCCGGGTTTATCTAAACTCCTACATGAGTCCGAAGCTTGTCGTACTCATACCCCGCCCGCCCCGTCCGCTGCCGCGCAAGGTCGAATTTCTCGATGCGATGGATCAAGTCAGCCACCTTCGGGCGGGTGTCGGCGGAGGCGGCCGCATGGCGCGGCGTCTTCCCACCGAGAGCGGGCGACGGCTTGTCGGGCCAGTCAAGGTACACCTCTTCGAGAAACGTCGACCAGAGGCGCTGCTCCTCTTCCGGCGAGACAGTGATCAGGCGATTCTCGCTAAGATCCTTGCTAAGGTCGGGTTCAACGAGCCGATGCGACGGAGCCATGAAGGTCTCCCCGCGGAAATGCAGCGAGAACCCAAATGTCGAGGCCAGGTCGTGCTTGATGGCCTCGAGCCGATCGGCGGTTGCACATTCGACCCAGAGTTGTGAGGGTGTCAGCGTCAATCGTGCCACCACCCGGTCCGGAGCATGCCGGCTGGCATCGCCGCGCTGCACCCATGTCCGCGCGGTTTCCCCCTGGCCCTG
Organism: Methylomirabilales bacterium (SeqCode); assembly: GCA_041599135.1. GTDB lineage: Bacteria > Methylomirabilota > Methylomirabilia > Methylomirabilales > CSP1-5 > CSP1-5. The sequence continues at coordinate 10,980 of JBFHXD010000053.1, forward strand.
TGCACCCTCACGAGACTCGACCCCGTGCCACGTTCCCCCGGATCCCAGCTCGCCCGCCAGGGATGCGAACTCGTGATGCTCGTAGACGGCCACCGCCGGCAGGAACGCCTCCCCGCTCGACGACTCGTACCGGGTCATTGTTTCCCCCTCGATCAGTCGGCTGAGGCGAGACTGCGCGACCTGCCACATGAGCACGTGCCCGTAGCGCTTGGCAAACTCCGCCCACTCGCCCAGCTCGAACGACCCGGCCAACGCCTCCATCTCTCGCCGCGACTCGTTGACCGCAGCCATGACAGAGGCCGCCACGCCCTTGGCCAGGACGATCGCGGTTCCGCAAAGGATCTGTCGGTCGTCGCGTGACACCACGCGGGTCACGAGAACCTGTCCGACCTGGACGGGGCGCGCCAGCTCGGCCGGCGCCAGCTGCAACTTTTGTTGGTCGCCGAGTGAGAGCACAGCCAGCTCGGTCACAGACCCGCTCTCCCGGACGTCCGTCACTTCCAGCACGTCCATAGCGGAATGGCGCAGGGGGTCGAGCCAGTCGCGCTCTTCCTGGGGCACGTGGACCTCGATCAGGTCGCGGACTTGCTCGATCAGGGACAGCTGCCCGCCACGCGGGAGATAGTCGGCGTAGACACTCAGCTCGGCGAGCGCCACTTCCTCCGGAAGGGGGCTGAGCGGGCGGGAGGACTGCGGACCTGCATACGGTTGAAGGAACATCGCCAGGGCTCCGTCACGCTCCATGGCGAACGCAGGCTCGAGGGACAGCGACTCCAGACGCCTCAACAAAGAGTAAAGCGACGGCTCCACCGAGATCCACATGCCGGCTGACACGTCCAAGCCCTGCCTCATACGTTTCCTACTGGGACGGGATGACGACCGGGAGGCGCGTTCTTAGGTCAGCAAGAACCGCGCGGTGTGCAATTGCGAACTTCGGACTCTTGACCGTCAGCACGGGGCAGGTGGCCTTGCGCAACACGCCCTCGGCCACGCTACCGCTGACCAGATGCGAGATCCCCCGCCGGCCGTGCGTGCCCATCACGATCAGGTCGCAGCGCTGCTCCTGACTGCGTCCCAGAATGCTGTCCGCGGCTTCCCCGGCCGTGACAACCTGGGTCACCCGGAGCCCCTGCGAATCCAGGCTTGACGCCAGGTCTGACAACCAGGACTCCACCTGCTTCCGCTGTTGGCGGCGCTCTTCGACGTGTCGAAGGGTGAAGTCCAAGCCGAAGGCGACGGGGGCGAGCACGTGCTGGATCGTGAGGGCGGCATCAAAGGTCTTGGCGACAAAAATCGCAAACTCCAGGGCATCCAACGAGCAGTCCGAGAAATCGAGCGGCGCAAGCACACGCTGCATACGTCCCGGGTGAGGGGCCTTTTTGACAGTCGGCTGCGCTTCCTGTGTGGTCCTAACGGTCAAGACCGGGCACGGCGCCAAGCGCACCAGTCGTTCCGCCGTGCTTCCAATGAGCAAATGATCGAGCCCGGTCAATCCCTTCGTGCCCATGACAACGATTCCGGACCCCAACACCTCGGCCGTCTCCGCCAGGGCCTGACTGGCGATGCCCGTTTCGAGGCGCCCCTGGGCCGTGGCCCCGCCCCGTTCGACCTCCGCAATCGTGTCTCGAAGCTTGCCATCCGCTTCATCTCGGAGCCGGTCCAGGTACATCTTGTTGACCGGCTGTTCGGGATCCATCCCCGGTGGAAACTCAATGACATGCACGACATGGAGTCTGGCGCCAAGCGTGCTGGCCCAGAACGTGGCATGCTCCTGCGCGTGCTTGGCGCATTCGGAGAAATCGGTGGCAAAAAGGATGGATTCGATTGTATGGCTCATCGGCAGTGAAACCTGGACGAGCGGTAAGGGGTAAGAGGTTGCAAAACCCACACCCGAGTGTTCAATCTTCGCATTCCCGCTGACCACTCGCCCCTGACTGCTGACCCCTGACCGCGTACCGCTCTTTTTAAACTACTCCCACATTCATGAGCAACAACTCACCCTTCATCTCGGCATGGATCGAGCAACGAAACTCATACTTGCCCGGTCGCTCAATCGTGAAGCGAATCGCCGCCCCACGCCCCGGATCGAGGAACACGCCTCCGATGCCACGGCCGTAAGAAATCACGCCCCCACTCTCGATCTGCGTCACCGTTCCCTCGAAGATGGCCGAGCCAAAATCATGGCGCACATTGTCATCATTTCGAATCGTGATCAAGATCGGGCTGTGCAGTTGCATGGGGATCTGCTTGGTGATGAACTGATAATCCTTGATCGTGACCTCGACCCGTTGCGCGGGCTGCGCCGCAGCACCTGAAACCAGGAATGCGGCCAGCAGACCGGCTCCGAGGACGCCCCTCACCGTGCTGCTCATCATCGTCAACCTCGCTCTTCGACTCATGATCGGCTCCATTCAATGGCTTGTGGTGGACGAGCCTGACTTGCGACGGAGCGGCACCGTCAACACCGGACAGCCCGCCGCCCTCACGACCTTTTCCGCCGTGCTCCCGAAAAAAATCTTTTCGACGTTTCCCACCTGCCCTCCATAGCTCCCCAGCACGACCAGGCTGACCTTCTCGGCCCGCACGCCCCGCGCAATTTCAACGAAAGGTGAGCCTTCAACCACAAGTCGTCGCAGTTGGACCCCCTTAGCTTCCTCGCACTCCATCATGCGGCGGGCGTTGAGCCGGGCCTGGTGCCGGAGGCGTTTCTTCTGTGCCGCCTCCTGAGAGGGCAGGGCCAGCCCCAGACGATTCAATGTCTCCAAAGATTTTGTGTCGATCACGTGAAAGAGCAGCACTTCAGCCTGGTACACGCGGGCCAGCGACAGCGCGACTCGAAACGCCTCCTCCGAGCAGGGGGAGAAGTCGACCGGGACGAGGATCTTTTGAAACAATGCGTTCTCCATCGGTGGCCTGCCTCCTTGCCACAAAGAGTCAGCAAGCCGAGTGCCATTAAAGGCCCGATTTTCTGTCGTCGCTTTTGTCCAAAAAACCTTTGGCTTACGTGGACTTTTCCTCCTGGACGGGCTCAGGTCAGGGGTGTCCTGCTACAGTTCCATTTTCGCCCCTGTGGCGGAACACCACAGGGGCCCAACCCAAGATGGGGCCACCAGATTATCAAGAACAGCTCTGTTGAGAAAACCCTGGAAATCGAGTTCGCAATTTCTGTATGAAGGAAACGGTGATCGGTAACCCAGGCCCCGGCGGAACGAGACGCGGCCGCCCGTGATCGCTCGATCTTGCGAGGATGGCACCCCTCTTGCTGACTACAGGGCGCGGAGTTTTGACAAGCCATGAGCCGAGCGACGTGGTTGCTGATCGGCGCGGTTGCCCTGGGGGTTGCAGTCTTTGTGTACTTCCTTGTCTTGTGCCCGAGCGAATGTTTCTAGTTAACTTGGGGTTGTGAATGAAGATTTTGCTTGCCATCGATGGTTCCGAACAGTCCTATGACGCTGTGCGAGCCCTCGCACAGCTTGCACGGGCGGATGAATTGACCGTGCTGCACGCCCTGGACGTTCCCCAACCCGTGTATCCCAAGGTGACTCCGGAAGTCGCCGCGGACATCTATGCCACCGTCGAGCGCGAGATGCGGAAGGACGGCGAGCGGGTTCTCGATCAGCTTACCTCGATGCTGCCTCTCGATACGGGTCCCGTCACGAAACGGCTCGAGACGGGCAAGCCCGTCGATATGATATTGTCCGTCGCGCAGGAACGACAGGTCGATCTCATCGTGATGGGAACGCGCGGGGTCGGCACGATCAAAGAGCTGGTCCTCGGCAGCGTCTCGCATCGGGTCCTCTGCCAGGCTCATTGCCCCGTGCTCGTGGTGAAGCAGCCTCTCCGCGAGGTCCGCCAGATCCTGCTGCCTGTACAAGGCCCGGACGATGCCCAGGCGGCCCTCGCCTTCGCCGCCACGAAGCCGTTTCGGAATCCCGTCGACGTCACCGTGCTGACGGCTGTCAGCTTCGCCCCTCCGCCCTGGCCTGCGGACGCCGGCGTTGCGGAGGCGATCAGGACGGATGTCATGGAAAGCGCCCGCTACTTCGTGGAGGACGTGGCCTCCAAGCTCCCCCCAGATAGGTACCGTGCCCGCGCCATTGCACACCTGGGCACCCCGGGAAGCATCATCCTGCGCGAAGCTTCGGCGCTGAAACCTGACCTGATTGTGATGGGCTCACGAGGCCGCCACGGGCTGACACGATTCGTCCTGGGCAGTGTCTCGCACGCCGTCCTGCACCAGGCGACTTGCCCTTTACTGATGTTCCCATGGCCGGGAGCCTAAAGGAGGTAAGGGGTCAGGCGTGAGGCGTCAGGTGAAGTAATTGCAAAAGAGCGGATCCATACGTAAGAAAGTAATGAACGTTCCTTCCTCCCTTCGTATTTTTCAATTTTCACTTTTCACTTTTTCCTTTGATGTTGCAGTGGAGGCACTATGGACCTGCGGATAGAGAGTCGCAACGTGAAGATGACGCCGCGATGGAAGCAGGAAATCGAGCAACGAATGGCTGACCTGCAGGAGGGCCATGACGACATCACGCACGCGCGGGTTACCCTGACCAAGAATGCCCACCACAAGAAGGCGAGCAAGGTCGCGGAAACACTCATCGTCGTCACGCTGCCGAGACGACACACGATCACTGCCCGCAAGGAAGACAAGACCTTTGAGGAAGCCATCCGGGCCGCGTTCGCCGCGCTGGAGACCGAGATTGACAAGTTTCGCGAAAAGCGCGCGTTAAAAGAGGTGCGGGTCACGCCGGTCCCCCTGCACGGCGTCGTCTCCAAATTGTTTCGAGACGAAGGGTATGGCTTCATTCTCCAGGACGGCGGGGGC
>JBFHXD010000054.1:0-15679 GCA_041599135.1 Methylomirabilales bacterium (SeqCode)
GCGGCGCTCGGCTTTGCCGCCGGGGTCATGCTCACGGCAAGCTTTACCAGCCTCATTCTGCCAGGAATAGAGTATGGGGGAATCTGGCCGGTGCTCGTCGGCATTGCGGCAGGCGCGCTCGTCCTCGACCTCACCGATCACTTCTTGCCCCATCTCCACGCAATTATGGGACTGGAAGGCCGGTACAAGCCGCGCTTCAAAGCCGTCTGGCTCTTCATCCTGGCCATCACGCTCCACAATATGCCCGAGGGGCTGGCCGTCGGGGTGGGCTTTGGCTCGGGAAATCTCACGAACGCGGTGAAGCTCATGTTGGCGATCGGCATCCAGAACATTCCAGAGGGACTTGCCGTCTCCATCTCCGCCATGAATATTGGTCTGGGGGCGTACTTCTATGCGAGCTTGGTGGGTGTGCGCGCCGGGCTTGTCGAGATTCCCCTTGCCCTTTTCGGGGCCTGGGCGGTCCAAGCGGCGGAGCCGCTCCTTCCTTATGCGATGGGCTTCGCCGCCGGTGCAATGCTTTACGTCATCAGTGACGAGATCGTGCCCGAGACGCACCGTAAAGGTCACGAGCGTGTTGCAACGTTCGGGATTATGCTAGGTGTGATCGTTATGCTGTACCTCGATATTGCCCTCAGCTGATGCTCCGGCCGAGATGAACACAATTCCAAGGGACTGAACTTTTTCGAAGCGCTCCTTCCCTGAGTTTACATAGGGCTTGTTCTTCTCCTGGGCTACGGTATATTTCCTGGTTCGTTCTCACTCGTGAGGGTGGGCGAAGTCACGAAGAGAGAACTGAAGTAAGGTTCCGCACGGTAGACCAAAGCATGGCCAAGCTCAACCAACAATCTGCGCGGATTCAGGATGACGAGCTGTCAAGCTGGCATGCCCTGGATGTGAAGGCGGTCGTCGAGACGCTGCAGACCGACCCCCATTCCGGTCTGAGCAAGGCAGAAGCGGCCCGCCGGCTCGAGCAGCATGGGCCCAATACGCTGAAGACCGTGGGTCACGTCCCCTGGTACGTGGTATTTGGCCGTCAGTTTCTCAGCGGACTAATCCTTATCCTCGCGGTGGCGGCAGCAATCGCACTGGCCATTGGCGAGGTGACCGATGCCATCGCAATACTGGCGATCGTTGTGTTCAATGGCATCCTCGGGTTTGTTCAGGAATGGAAAGCCGAACGCGCCATTGAAGCCCTCCAACGCATGTTGTCGCCACACTGTACGGTGGTGCGCGACAGGATTGAACAAGACATCGATGCAGCCGATTTGGTCCCGGGCGATGTCGTGCTGCTCAAAATCGGCGATCGCGTCCCCGCTGATCTGCGTCTGATCGAGGGTCTTAATCTGCGCGTAGATGAGTCCCCCCTCACGGGGGAGTCGGTACCGGTGGGCAAGAGTATTGAACCAGCAGAACCGACTGCACTCCTTGCCGAACGGTCGTCCATGGCGTGGATGGGCACCGCGGTCGCGAATGGTCGCGCTCGCGGCGTGACAGTTGCGACCGGCATGGCGACGGAGTTCGGGCGGATCGCCCAGCTGACGCAGACTGTGGGAGAGGAAACCACCCCACTGCAACGCAAGCTCGGGACCCTGGGGAAGCAGTTGGGACTCCTCGCCATCGTCATCTCCATAGTGGTGGGGACGACCGGCTGGCTGCTGGGGAAGCCACTGCTCGAGATGTTTCTAACCGGTGTGGCACTGGCGGTGGCGGTAGTCCCTGAGGGCCTCCCGGCGGTGGTCACGATTACCCTCGCGTTGGGCATCCGCGCCATGGTGCGGCGCCGTGCCCTGCTCCGCCGATTGCCGGCGGCGGAGACCCTGGGTGCGGCGACGGTGATCTGTACCGACAAGACAGGGACGCTCACCCAGAACGAGATGACCCTACAGCGCATCTGGCTCCCATCGGGTGAGATCGAGGTGACAGGAGTCGGCTATGCCCCTTCAGGCCACTTTGGAGTCAACGGGCATCAGATCGACGCCTCAAGTCGTCCCGATTTGATGGCCCTCCTCGAAACTGGGCTGCGCTGTAATCATGCACGGCTGTATCACGATGCCGGTGGTTGGCAGAAGATCGGCGAACCGACAGAGGCAGCGCTGGTCGTGGCGGCTTGCAAGGGCGGACTGGATCCTATGGAACCCGCCCATAGCGTCACCGAGTTTTCTTTCAATTCGATGCGCAAGCGCATGACCATTGTCGAGCATCGTCCGGAAGGGCTGATCGCTCAGACCAAGGGTGCTCCGGAGGTGATTCTGGAGCGCTGCAGTTACATTCTCGATGGGACACACGAGCGTGAACTTACCGAGGCTGACCGTGGGATTGCAAACACGGCCTACCAGTGTCTGGCCGAGCAGGGCTTGCGTACGCTCGCGCTGGCACACCGCAGTTTGCCACACGGCATCGCGTTGAATGCGGATCAGGTGGAACGGGACCTCACCCTGCTCGGTCTCGTCGGCATCATCGACCCCCCCCGCGCGGAGGTGCCCAATGCCATCCGATTAGCATACAGCGCGGGGATACAAGTTATCATGATCACCGGCGATGCCCCTGCTACCGCGCTGTCCATCGCCCGACGCATCGGCCTGCGTGCCGAGCGGGCCATCAGTGGCAGAGAACTCGACACGATGGATGATGCCGCACTGCGCGCTGCCCTGTCTGAGGATGCCTTGTTCGCACGCACCACGCCGGAGCACAAGCTGCGGATCGTCAGTCTCCTTCAGGACATGGGGCAGATCGCTGGCATGACCGGCGACGGGGTCAATGACGCCCCGGCCTTAAAAAAGGCGGACATCGGCATCGCCATGGGGCTGCGCGGAACCGATGTGGCGAAGGGGGCGTCCGATATGATCCTGACTGATGACAATTTTTCCTCGATCATTGGCGCGGTGGAAGAAGGCCGCCGGCAGTATGACAACATTCAAAAGTTTGTCCGGTATCTGCTCTCCTCCAATACCGGCGAGGTGATCGCCATCTTTGTCAACATCCTGCTGGGCGGTCCCCTCATCCTGTTGCCAGTCCAGATCCTCTGGATGAACCTGGTGACCGATGGGATGACTGCTGTGGCGTTAGGGGTGGAGCCCGTGGAAAAGGGGATCATGCACCGTCCTCCACGCCCGCCGCGGGAACCAATCCTGGACCGCCTTGGTATTATGATGATCCTCCTACTCGGAGGGTATATGGGGGCTTGTACCCTGTGGCTGTTCCATCACTACCTGGCGAGCGGCCAGGAAAATGCCGTCGCCCTGGCGCAGACCGTGGCTTTTACCGGCCTGATCCTGCTGGAAAAGATGAACGTGTTTAACTTCCGCTCCTTGCGAGAGCCTCTGGCGGTGGTCGGCTTTTTCTCGAATCCCTGGCTGCTGCTCGCCTGGACCATCAGCGTTGGCCTGCAAGTGTGCGTGGTCTACGTCCCCTTCCTGCAACAGGCTATGCACACCGTGCCCCTTGGGTGGGCGGACTGGGGCCTGATGCTTGTGGTCGCGGCGCCCGTTTTTCTCATTACCGAGACGCTAAAGTGGTACCGGCGGCGCTAAGTCATGCTCGAAAAAGCAACGGTTTGACCGTGAGTGGGACCACTTGTTGTCGCCGGGCCGTTGCGTGGGATTCCAGGTTCCGGGGTTCCCCGTCGAGTAGTACAAGAGATCGCGCTGGGCTCCCCCGTCCGGGTACTCAGGTCCGCATGCATACTGATGACCCTCGCGGCCCAATTATGTGGCCTTCGCAAAAGTAATGATCCGACCGATGAAGCAGTGACCGTTCCGACACGTGTACGTTACCCCTCTGGACATGATCTTATCCTCGGTGAGATCATGCTCCGCCATGCTGACATAATAGTCACTTATGCCGCAAATGGGGCAGGGGACCTCCTTCTCGCAGCCCCACGAAACTTGCCAGCCCTCACGCAGCATGGACTCGACTGCCGCTTTTGCATCCTTCTGCATTTACATGCCCCCCACTTGCTTGTACCTAAACACAAGTCCCCCAGTTACTCCTCAGGACGTCCATCCGCTTGGCAATCTCCCGCCATTTCAGACCCTCTTCCCGGAACTGGTTGATCCAGAGGTGCCTGAGGAGACAATTACGTGGATGCTACCCGCGCCAGATGGCGTTCTGCGGTAGCTGCCGAGATGCCGTAGTAGTCAGCGGTAGGGAGCCTGTAATTCCTCTTGCTCTTCAGTTGTGAGTACCTTTCTCCTACTGCCTCCACGGGTCTGGCCAGATTGAACACCCGCATATAACGCTTCCGCCGTCCCCGTTCGGCTCGGGATGGGGGCTTCCGAGGCAGCCGCCGCCAACAGGCGCCATTTGCTTGGATCTTGCAACATATTCGTTGGGGGAGGTCTAGCTTCAGTTCGTGTGTCATCTCGAATCATTCAAGGCCGCCCTCTGGGAAAGAATGTCGCAGGACGAAGAACGCTGGGTGCGCGATCTCAGGCCGCCCCGTGGGCCGGATGAGCGGACCCCCCTGCAGGACCGGCACCGGCGGGGACGAGGCCGAGCTCGGAATTGCGTTCCAGCAGTCTCTGCCGCTCTCGCTCGCGCCATTCATCAAGACGCCGGGCAACATCATCGTCTGAGACCGCCAAGATCGCGCATGCGAGATAGGCGGCATTCCTGGCCCCATTGATGGCAACGGTGGCCACCGGAATTCCCGTCGGCATCTGGACGATGGCGTAGAGGGCATCGACACCATTTAGCGCCCCCGACGCGAGGGGGACCCCGATAACCGGTAACGTCGTGGCGGCCGCCAGCACCCCGGGCAGGTGGGCGGCCATCCCTGCCCCGGCGACCAGCAGCCGGAGTCCCCGGCGCCTGGCGCTCTTCGCATACTCCAGAGTGTCGTCAGGCATCCGGTGGGCTGAGCAAATCCGCATCTCGTACGGGACGCCGAAGGCCTCCAGCACCTCGGCCGCCTGCTTCATCGTCTCCAGATCGCTCTCACTCCCCATGAGAATCCCGACCACGGCCTTCCGCATTAGCATCCTCCTCGCTTAAATGGTTGTACCTCTTTGCCCCCGTGTTTCACCAGCGCAGCGAACGCGCGAGATCGAATTCCACCCATCCCAGCACGGCGGTTGCTGACACCTCATCAACGGGAAACGAGGATCTCGGCGGTGCGGCTCACCGAGCGACATGAGGCCCGTGGAAGGCGACTCCTTTACAGAGCGCCGGCGGACTTCCCAGTCAGCCGCTTCAGGGCCTCCAGATAGCGGGCTCTGGTCTGCATGACGACCTCCTCAGGAAGCGGCGGGGCAGGGGGACGCTTGTCCCACCCGACCGTCTCCAGATAGTCCCGGACGTACTGCTTGTCGAAGCTGGGCTGGGGCCGGCCCGGCGCGTACCCGTCCTCGGGCCAGAACCGGGAAGAGTCCGGGGTCAGCACTTCATCGATCAGCATCAACTCGCCGGTCTCCTCGTCAAGGCCGAACTCGAACTTGGTATCAGCGACGATGATCCCTCGATCGGCGGCATATGCGTGCGCCCGCTCGTAGATTGCTAAACTGAACTCCCGGACGCGGTCCGCGAGCCTCGCGCCGATCCGGGCCACCGCTTGGTCAAACGTAATGTTCACGTCGTGCTCGCCGTACTCCCCCTTCGTCGAAGGAGTGAAGAGTGGGAGCTTGAGGCGCGACGATTCGGAGAGCCCGGGAGGGAGCGTGATGCCGCAGACCGATCCCGTCGCCCGGTACTCCGCCCAGCCGGAGCCCGCGAGGTAACCCCGGACAATGCACTCGACCAGCAGGGGATGGGCCTTCCGCACAAGCATGCTCCTGCCAGCGAGCAGCGGCGGGTGAGGGCGGCAGGGCGGTGGAAACTCCTCGACGTTTGTCGAGAGGAGGTGGTTCGAAACGATATCGGCGGTCCGCTCGAACCAGTAGCAAGAGAGCTGGGTCAGGATCTTCCCCTTGTCGGGGATCGCGGTCGGGAGCACGACGTCAAAGGCCGATAGCCGATCGGTGGCGACGATGAGGAGCCGATCTCCCAGGTCATAGATGTCCCGCACCTTCCCCCGGTGCGGCGGGGGCAGGCTCGGCAGGTTCGTCTCCATCACCACAGTTTCCTCTGTAACGTCTTTCGGTGTGCCTTTCCTAAGTTGTTCTGTCATTTCTTATCCTCTCACCCCCCGCGTCACTGTTAGATTCCCGACGCAGGACCCGCCGAGGCCACCCTGTCCATCATAACCGGGGGAGTGGGTAAATCGTGGGGATTCCCGTGGCGTCTTTGCGGCACGGGCCGCAGAGGCGATTGCCCGGCCCGACGCTGTCGAACGGCCGGTCGCACCTCAGGCAGGGAAGTACCCTCCAAACCCTTCTCCGGCGATTGAAGGACTCCAAGTACCTCCCTTTCTTCTTCGAGGGCGTCCGCCTGGCCCATTTGGAGCCGTCGCTCGCCAGGATCCTCGTTGTCATCGCACACTCCCACTCTCCGATCTGACCGGTCCACCATCAGGCCCCGGTGACGTCTCGATCCTCTCGCTCCTCCTGACAGAGGAGGCAGTAGGCAGCATCGGGCATCGCCTCGAGCCGCTTGGCAGGGATGTCCGTGCCGCACCCTTCGCAGGTGCCGTAGCTCCCATTCATGAGCTTCCGGTAGGCCCTGTCCAACTGGGCCCCCCTCGCGTGAGCTTTTCCCGCGTCGTCCAGTGCAGTTCTTTTCTGAACGAATGTGCCGCCAGGTCAAGCCTGTCACCGCTCCTGACATGGTCCTCGGGCGTGTCCCGAATCGCCAGGGACGTGTCGAACTCCTCGAGAAGGAGTCGCTTCCTCAAGTCCCTCCTCTCCTCGATTACTCTCCTCACGAGGGCGTGCTTGACGTGCCGTTTCCCTTCCATGATTTCCTCCTCCATCCTTCAGTCGATCCTGCCGCTTCCGCCTACCTGACGGTCGGGGACCAGACGATCGCCGGCGCCCCCGCCCCGTCTCGGAGTCTCAAGGCAACCGCGGCCATGCTCACGGTTGCCGCTCTATCACCGTCGGCGCCTCTGCCAGCGTCAGGATATAGACACAATCGTTACGGGAGAGATCGATGACCGCATGCCGCTCGATCACAGGACGCTGGCAGGCCCCCTGAATGACGACCCGGAGGAGCGGATAGAGGTTTTCAAAGATCCGCTCGTAGTAGGTGGTCAGGACCTTCCGATCCTTCGGATGTCCCGCCAGGGCCACCTCGGCCTGGGCCAGGAAGCCCCGGATGCGGAGGACGATGAGCTGCGCCTGTTGCAGGACCTCGATCCCCTTTGGCTTGACTCCGAGCTTGGACTGGAAGAAGTCACGAGAGATGTCTGCCAAGCGTTGTTCAAGGCTGTAGATCTTCATCGCGGGGGCTCCTCCTCCGGTACCAGTGTCCTCTTTATTTTTTCAATAGAGCAAAACAAAAAGCCGGTACCCCTTGTTCAGGTACCGGCTCACCTTCCAGCTGGCTCCCCAGTTGTGGGACGCCCTCTGGCCAGTCCGCCTGAGAACCCTCAGATCTGCTACCTGCGGCCAGGTCTCACCCTGACCTCTTTCGCTTACGGCAGCACTGGGTTCCTAAAAAATGAACAGGCCGACATCTCTCCCCGTTGGGACTCGATCTCGGCCCACGCTGCCCCCGGCCGCCCTGTCAGGACTGCCGCTGGCCTCGTCTGCTCTTCAACGCATCATTTACAAATTAAAATACGACTTTCTCTTCGCCTGTCAAGTCCTTTGGGAAGACTTCTTTCGGGGCCAGCGCTCCTTTCCCTGTTGGTGGAACTGTCTCTCCAGGTCTGCGCTGACGACGAAGAGAATGATCCGCTCCCCCGTCCGGGTACTCAGGTCCGCATGCATACTGATGACGTCACAGCCGGCCAGATCTTTGATAATCCGGTCCAGCAGGTCCCGGCCACTTTCCAGCAGCTTTGCTCGCACCTCCTTCAACAATTCGACCCCCTCGGCTTTGATCAACTGGTGCTCCGCCGGAGTCAATATTCCCTTGAGCCTCACCAGAATCATGTCCCGGACCACATGGGTCCTGGCATCAGCCGGTCCACGGCCCATGTACTCCAGCTCGAATTTAATGAGAGCCTTGCTGATTTCGGCTTCGAGCTGTCCCTTGCTTCGCCTCGTCACTACCTCAGACCCCCACCGTCTTTGGTCGTGCACCTGTTCAGGGGAGGTATCCATGGATAACTCCGCTGATTCTTCAGAAGGACTCAACGATACTTGCTTCGCCTTGCCCGGTCAAGGTTTCGTCAGAGGGCGACTTGACACCTCTCTCACAGTTGGTGATACTCAAGGCCCCTTCAGGAGATGCAGGGTCTTGGTCGGGGAAACGTGATGGTCGAGATCGTCGAGAAATCCATTCCTCTTAGGATCTCCCTGAAGGAGACGAACCTCGTCCCGTCGAAAGCGATCTCTTCTACAAATAGACGCAACAGCTGGACCTCATCTTCGTCATCGAATGCAACCCGAAGCCTGAGCAAAAGGTCTTCGTGGACACGACCATCGTTTTTTTACGGCGAACACCTTATCTTCACCCCAGGCGTGAAATTCGGGGCGAGGCGGTTCTTGAACTCCTCGCGGCACACCTTGGTGGCACTTTTTCACTCCCGGGAGTAAATCGATGGATGCTAGCAAGAATATTCTGATAGCTATAGATAATTCAGAGGCTTCGAGCCGGGCCGTTGCCTATGTGGCCAGGATGATCGCCGGGAAGCGCGGCTTTCGCGTCCGCCTCTTTCACGCACTTGCGCCGTTCCCCCCTGGGCTGCGGGAATTCGAATGGGCCGAAGATCCCAAACTACGAGAAGAAACCCCAGATAAAAAGGTCAAAGAAGCCGAGGACCAATGGGTTGCCCAGAGTGAGAAGGCAGCGCAACCCGTGTTTGCCAGGGCGAAGTCAGTCCTTCGTAAGGCCCGGATGCCGGCCCGCGCAGTGGAGACCCAGATCTCGCCATGGAGCCTCGATCAGGACCTGGCCACCAAGATCTTGGAGGCAGCGCGGGCGAACCAGTGCGGCACAATCGTTGTTGGTCGAGGATCATTTTCCGGCCTCAGGGAACTTCTCCACAAGCATGTGCACGTGGCAGACGAACTGATACGCAAAGCCCAGGGATTCACCCTGTGGGTTGTTGAGTAGGCCAGGACCTGGGCGGGATAAGATGATGGTCGAGATCATCGAGAAATCCATTCCCCTGAGGATCCCTTTGGAGGCGACCTGCCCCATCCTCCTGGCCCAGCTGCCGAATGTCCTCAGGCATCGTAATTTCCTCTATCAGGTGGCGGATCCCGACCGGAAGTGGGAGATGATGAGACCCATCCTCGAGATGGTGGCCGGGGGCGAGGGCGGCTTCGACAGGACGAGCTTCGTGGTCTTCCCGGAGGGCTCGATTCCATTTCGTTACACGGATCAAATCTTACAATTCATTGAAGGCCGCTTCCCCCCCAACACTGTGGTCATCCTCGGATTCGAACATATTCTCTTCAGACAGTACTATCAACTGTTGAGTCAGTATCGCGCCTTCAACGCGGAGGCGTACGAGTTCGTCATCAGAGTGCGGAAGGCCGAAGAGGACGACCGGCCGGTCAACTGCTGCCTGATCGCCGTCAAGGACGATTCAGGGCAGCTTCACTGCTATGTTGAGGCCAAGACACATCCCTTCTTCGGCGAGGAGTTTCTCGATCAACCACACGATTTGTACAGAGGACGGCACCTTTACCTCTTTCGGTCCAGCCTATCTCCATTAAACTTTATGGTCTTGATTTGCCTCGACTACATCTATCGGGACCGGCATGACTCGAATGCCATCGTTATTATTCGAAGGGCCAACGAGCTCTTCTACAAACAGAGACAGCAACTAGACCTTCTCTTCGTCGTCGAATGCAACCCCAAGCCGGAGCACAAAGTTTTTGTAGACACAATCATCGGCTTTTACGGCGAACATCTCATCTTCACCCCGGGCGTAAAATTCGGGGCAACCCTGTTCCTGAACTCTTCGAGTGAAACGGTGATCGAGAGAGTGACGGCCGGGACCTTCGGCCATAGCAGCATCGTAGTCCACAAAGACCGGCGTCTCCCGGCAACGGCCGTGGCGGAATACTCCACTGACGACCTCAAGGGGGGGCCCGTCTCAAGGCTTCGCTTCGGCCCGGAGACGCGCCTGTATTTTGTCGACCTGGCACTTTTTCACTCCCGAGATCCCCGCACCACGCGCACGTCCCTCAAGATTCTGAGTATCCTGTGTTGGGAGGAAGGGAGGTGGCGAAAGCTGCAAGGAGAGGAAATCATTTCGGGCATGAGGGCTATATTGGAGGAGGAAGCTTAGGCACACCCGTCCGGCTCATCGCCCCCACTTCATTTTTGACTGCGCCTTACACTAGAAGAGCTTGGCCAACAGCGCGGTGTTGAGGTACTCGAAATCAACCGGTTTCGTGATGTAATCGTATGCCCCCCCGTCGAAGCATTTTTTCGCCTCTTCTTTCGTATAGACGGCTGTTACCATTGCGACCGGAAGATCGGGGGCAGCCTCCTTGATGCGTCTGAGGGTCTCTATCCCATCCATGCCTGGCATCTTAATGTCGAGCAGAACCAGGTCCGGGTTGTGCGTCTGTATGAGCTCTAGGCCCGCTTTACCGCTGGTAGCCACCAACGCTTCGTATTCAGTGGTCGTTTCGATATTGAGTTTCAGCACTGTGCAGGTATCTTCCTCGTCGTCGATAAGCAGGATACGCTTCTTCTGGACCGGCGTGGCCTTTGCCTGTTCTGACTTCTTTTTTGGCCCGGTATTTTTGTCCGTCTCTTTCGGTAGGTAGGTCTCGATCAGTTCAATCACTCCTTCTGGCGTGACTGGCTTTGGGATAGCAGGACGCCCGGCTATCGTAGCTCCTTCGTGTGCGCTGGCGTTTTCTGTCACCGCAGCGCTTATGAACACCACCGGTGTATCTTTGAACTCTTCATCGGCCTCGAGCTGATATGCGATCTTGCCGCCCATTACGTTGGGCATCATTAGATCTAGGATGACAAAATCCGGCCGAAACGCTCTGGCGGCGGCCAAGGCGTGTTCGGATCGGTTCTCCTCTCTCACCTCATAGGCGCCGGTGTTCTCCAGATTTAACTTCAGGACATTGGTAACATCCGGATCATCGTCAACGATCAAGATCCGTTTCTTCTGCATCGGCGGAGTCTCGGTCTGTTCTGACTTCTTCTCCGGCGGGACCCCTTGCTCCGTTCCTTTCGGTAAATACTTCTCGATCGATTCTATCAGTTCTTCTAAACTCGCTGGTTTTGCGATAAACGGATGCCCGCCGATCGTTCCCCTCCTTTCTTCGGCTTCTTTTTTTGTCGCCACAGCGGTTAAGAACACCAGCGGGATCTCTTTGAGTGCCTCATCGGCTTTGAGCTGCGCCGCGACTTGGCCCCCGTCTACATTGGGCATCAGGATATCCAGGATGATGAGATCCGGCCGAAACGCTCTGGCGGCGGCCAGGGCGTGTTCCGCTCGGTTCTCCTCTCTCACCTCATAGGCGCCGGTGTTGTCCAGATTTAACTTCAGGACATTGGTAACATCCGGTTCATCGTCAATCAGCAGGATCCGTTTCTTTTGCATCGTCGTGGCTCCTTTCTGTTTTGAATTTGAGGGTCACACGGACCCCCTCCTCTTGCCTGTTGCTGATCTCAATTGTCCCCTCGTGTAATTCGAGAATTTTTCGCGTCACACTTAATCCCAATCCAGTTCCCTGTCCGGGTGGTTTGGTTGTAAAAAATGGGTCGAAGAGCCGGTCAAGCTTTTCGGTCGGGATCCCTGAGCCTGTGTCTAGCACTTCGGCCACGACCAGGGTCTCCCCGATTCGGAACTGGTCGGTTCCGCGTCGTCCGACATTGGGACCGAATTCGGTCGGCTGCTCAGCATATGTTTTGACGGTGAGCGTTCCCTCCTCAGGCATGGCATGAATGGCATTGATAAAGAGGTTCACGAAGACCTGCTCGATCTTTTGCCGATCCAGCATGAGGGGAGGGAGGCTCCCCCCGAACTCTTTTACCAGAGTGATGTGAGCCTTGACCAACTCATGCTCCACCAGCAGCAGCGACTCCTCCAACACAGCGTTAAGTTCCGTAGGCTTCAGCTCGATCGCACTTTGGGCAGAAAAATCCAAGAGGCCCTTGATGACACGATCCGCTCTTTTGACGGCGTTGTTCATTTTTTCCAACACCAGAGCGACGTTGTGGTCATCCGTATTCAAAGACGCCCGTGAGAGATACACAAGCCCCTGCAGGAGTATGTGTAAGGGGTTCTTGACCTCATGCGCGACCCCCGCGGCCAACTGACCCACCGATTCAAACTTCGCGCTCTGAATCAGTTGGAGTTGGATGGTTTTTAACTCTGCCTCGACCCACTTGCGTTCGGTAATGTCCTCACACAGAGTCACAATACCGATCGTCCCTTCAGCGGCGTTTGCGACGGCACCAGACATCAACCGGACGGGGAAAGTGCTTCCGTCTTTCCGGATGTTGGTGGTTTCCCGGGTCCAGCTCTCCATTTCTTTCATCTGATTAGGAGCCAGTGTTTTCCAAAGATGAGGAGGGGCGAGGATTTTCACATCCTTGCCGATTAATTCCTCGACCGTATATCCGTGCATGCTTGCTTCGGCGGGATTGGTATACACAATCTTCCCTTCAGAGTTGGTGATCGTGACACCCAGGTCCATGGTCTGCACAGCTTTTTCTAACCAACGCAGGGCTTCTTCCGCGCGCTTCTGCTCGGTGATGTCGCGTGATATCCCCATGTGGCCCATAACTCCACCGTTGGCGTCAAGCATTACCGATGAAGAGAGGTAAGTGTAAAACACGTCACCCTTCTTCCGGAGGTTCGTAACCTCTCCTATAAATCTGCCGTGTTTGGATATTATTGCGCTTACCCGGGAGCACTCAGATGGGTCTGCATACAGGAAGTCAGCGGATCTCCCCAAGACTTCGGCTTTAGTGTACCCGAAAGCCTGTTCCGCGGCTCGGTTGAACTCCACGATTTTCCGGTTTTCATCGACCGAGATGATCATGTCTCGGGAGCTTTGGATAACGTTTTCTGCATAATCCTTCGCCGCCTGCAAAGCCTGCTGGACTTCCGCCAGGTGCGTTACCGTGTCCGCATTGTCACGTGCCTGCTGCTGCTCGTGGCGCACCCGATCAATGAGGTAGCCATAGAACACTGCCGTCGTGAAGAAAAAGGGAATGCGGATTAGCGCCTGTGGGGTCCAGGGTGACGGGGTGACCCCAGTAGCCGAAAGCACAAAGATGTACGCGGTGCATGCGACGATGGCGCCGACGGCGATCAAGAACAAATTCTCGCCGATCGCTGCCAAGAGGAGTAGAAAGAAGTACAGATAGAAGAAATCGGTGCCAAAGCGACCACTGTACAGCAACACCGCCGTGATCCATGCGGTGTCGCCAACGATGATGCTTCCCTTGAAAGCCGTTGACTCGGTGATACGCGCAGGAAGCCACATGATCACAACGTTCGAAATCAATGCGGCAACCAGGAGCAGGATCAGGCCATTCGGGAGAGACGAGAATTCGTGTTCAACCAGCACCATGTAGGCCATGGCGATGATAAGCGTGTATCGGAGAAGGACAAATGCCTGCCTCCTCGATAACTTCCCAATCACTCCTGGTGCGGTCATTTCCCTCTCGCGGCTAGTTAGTCCGGGTGTGTACGCTGCGAGCTCACATTCGGCCACAGGTACTCCGAGTTCTTCCCGTAAGCGACAACGCCTGGCGGGGGAGATGAGGAAGGACGCTAACGTTCACGGTTTTCTCGTAACCGTCCCTAAACCTCAGCAAAATCAGTGCCAAGAGAAGGCGGATGCCCCCTAAAATAAGGTGGGTTTCATGAGCCCCTTGGCTGGTGCGAATCAGAATAGCGTGAACCGAACGCGAGAGGCCCCGCTAGTCTCCCAAGGGGGCCGACAAGACCCTGTTCATTTTGCAGAAGAGGCCGTATGGTACTGACAGGGGAGCTTAGGAGGGTCTAATGAGAGCCAGACTAAGCTGTCCAGTCCGCGGACGCAGGCGCCGGAGGAGGATCTTGCCCATCCACCAGGAGCACATTGGGCTGGTAGAGTCTCAAGACAGACTGCCCAAACCTTAGCCCCTGGCGAGTGGGTGCCTGACAACAGTGCCAGGCCTAGGTAGCCTCCTCCCTCAGAAGAAGACCTGGGTTCTCATTTGGAAGATGTTCGTGTCACCCACGCCGTTCCGATGGGCACGGACGTAGTTAAACGACACCCGATAGTTCGTAGTGAGATACCAGTTCAGCCCAAAAGTGAAATCGTTAAGCGTTCCCCCGCTGATACCCTCGTCATCGAGGTCAAGGTAAGAGTATCGGGCAGCCACCTCCCAGGCCCCCATGCCTCCGTTTCCGTTGAACAAGGGGTTCTTGGGCTTCACTTTGTCAAAGGCCCCGCTCGATGTCTTGTATGGGCGATGATCGTCGGTGAGGAAGTAGCTCCCATATAGATAGGCACCACCGAAGTTGGGATTGTTCACCCCGCTGGCCTTCCTCTTTACAAAGTCGCCAATCAATTCTCCCTGGACAGAGAAGCGGTCATACACCAGCGCGGCTTCGACACCGACGCGATTGTTGTTTTTCGCATCGAAGGTACCGGTATCGACATATCGGGGGGCGAGATGGGCTTCCGGGCGTTGCCGGAAGCGGATTTCGTCCCTTGGTTGATTTTGATAGCTATAGGACACGCCCAGATGAGCGAGTCGCTTGCCTTTGTCCTCGTACCACGGGAGGCCCGTGACCCGAAGCGCGAGTCCAAGTTCCGCGCCAGCCTTCCCGACATCAAAGCTATCGCCGGAGTCCCCGTCGGAAACGGTAAAGCCTCCGATGGCCCAGGTCATGCGCTTATCAAGGGCGGTGCTCCAAACTCCAAGGCCCGTTTGCCGCCCAACCGAAAAGACATTGGGCAAGCCCCGCTCCATAAAGGTGATGTACTTGCTGCTCGTCAGCTCCTCCAGGCTGAAAGGCTGCTTGTAATGGCCGACCCGAAATTTTCCGACCACAGGGAGGTCCCGGACGCCCATGTAGAGATCTTTTATGGAAACTTCGGCTCCGGCGAAGTCGAACTGACTCTTGAATTCGAACCGGTCATGGACCAGGCCTTCCAAAAAGAGGCGGGCTCGACGGAACTCGACTCCATTTGGGACTGAGCCGATGGAGGAATTTACCGTATCCGTATCTTCGTCAAAGACGGCCCAATCGAGCTGGATTCGACCGCCAAGCTTCATCTGGAAAGCTTTGTCAGCGGTATCAAACCGAAGGCCATCCTTCCAATAGACGCGGAACGTGCCAGGCTTCTTTTCTTTCTCCGTTTCTTTTTGCACTATTTTCAGTTGTTCCTCGAGCTTGCGGACGCGCTCCTCTAGTGACTGGGCCGAAGCGTGTCCGGTCCAGGTTGCGAGACACAAACCAAGCGGTAGACAGATGAGCCACCTCGTGTATCTCATTGGTATGTCCCTCCTTAACAGGTGTGGTAATTGATTCGATGATTGTCAAAAGGGTACGTCCGTTTTGCGCTAATGGGATGGCGCCTCGTCGAAGGTATCGTTTACCTTCGGAGAAGGTTCCTCCTGCTCGTCCCTTGACAGTGTTCACATGGTTCACCTCCTTAGTTTGTGGGTTAACAGGTTTCCTTTCACGCTCGACCCCAATCTGGAGAGATCA
>JBFHXD010000055.1:0-15426 GCA_041599135.1 Methylomirabilales bacterium (SeqCode)
AGCAACCCGGGTGTGTCGACCGAAGCGGCAATGGCGGCCTGGGTGGCTTTAACGATGGTCGGCAAGTCACGACCGTTGATGATGATCTCCATCACCGACCCGACTTCCTTGGAGAGGCATGATTGTTCGCCCAGCTTTTCTCGCAAGGTGGGACAAAATTTCTCGTACGTGCTGGCAATGCTGAACGAATACCGACTTCCGGCCTTCGACCCGCTGCTGGTAATCCCGCCCGGAAACGGCATGATGACCCCGGGCACACCCTGCACCGCGGGCACCGCCCGTTCCGCTGCCAAAAGCGCTGCGTCTTCGTCCTTGCCCAGGAACCACAGATTCCCGCCCATCAGGCCATCGGCGTACCCAAAGCGGCGATCGACGATGAATTCCCCTCCAAGGATCGGGACCACCCAGACGGGGCGCCCCCAGCGCGAGTCATGGTACTGATGGCCATCGCCGAAATAGGCGACCTTGCGGCCCAATCTGTAGTAGGGGTCGGTCTCCAGCAGATTGAAGCAGGACGCCGTGGGACACGTCAGGACATTCTGGCTGATGCGCACCAATAACGCCCGCTCCAGCGCCTCGACCCGATCCTTGCGAAAGCGCGGCACGTGCAGTTGCACGATGGCGCCGGGCCGTCCATCGGGCGTGGCGAAGGACTCCTCTGCCCCGGGTCCGACGTAGCGATCCATGCCCCCTTCACAGTCGCACAGGATCGTGCTCGAGGCGTTGCCCGTTGCGGCAGCGACGGCATGGTCAAGCCACCGGCGGTCTCTGGCGGTGATCAGAAACTCGGCATAGATGCTCTTAAACGCCTCGGCATATGTATTATCGATTTGCGCTTGGCTGTGCCTAGGCATCGCGTCTGCGCCCTCGTCCGACGTACACCGCTTCTTCGGTGATGACTTTGTCCATGAAGATGTCATGGTGGGCGGTCGGAATTTCGGGGAACACTTGGCACTCAAAGGCTAGCGCGACGAAAGGGGCCCCCGGTCGCGCATTTTGGAGCAACTTGTCGTAGTACCCTTTCCCGTGTCCCATGCGCGCGCCACGGCGGTCAAAGGCAACCCCAGGAACCATCACCAGGTCAAGCTCTGTCACGTCGACCTTCTTTTCCGCAAGGTGCCGCAGTTCCTCAAGGGGTTCGAGAATCTTCCACATCCCAATGGCCAGCTCGTCCATGCTCTCGAGCCAAAACAGATGCAAGATGTCTTCGACGCAATACGGGACGACAATACGTTTCCCGCTGGTCAGCGCGGTGGGCATATAGTGGCGGGTGCGCACCTCGGACCGGGCATCCAGGTAAAACATGATCGTCTCGGCGGCCGTGTATTCCGAAAGGCTGACGAATTTCTCGCAGATCTTAATGCTCAGATCGTCTTTGTTGTCTTGGGCGTTGCGGTTATCGAGAGCCTGCCTGCGGATCTTAGCTTTGGCTTCCTGGAAGGCGGTCAATTGTTCGAGGGCCATATGGCGTTCCTCCGTGCAGTTGGTTCGTTGGAAGGTGCGGGCAGGGAGGCGCTATCCTAGACCCACAATATTCGGTATGGGCAAACAGTTTGTACTACAACATATTGTGGTTGTCAAGCGAAAAATGTAAGGGAGAACCGCTGAGAAGGTCGACTACGAGACATCTATCACAGAGGATCGCACAAGGCTAGAGACAATCTTATTATTGGTTCTGCGATCCGAGGATAAGAAAGGGGCAGAGAAGTCTGGGTGATGACACAAGGTTGCATGTGCAGCCAAAGATCGGTAGGTTCAAGGGGATGATCCGAAGCCCAACGCCACGAGTGTCTTTGGGCAGGGGTACCCATGGTTGCGCGTTTCACACTCCGGTCGCTAGGAGAGCTCGGCCTCCTCAGGAGGCTCCGGGCGAGGACTCCACCTCTTCCTCCTGAAGTGTTGGCAGGCATCGGCGATGATGCCTCCATCGTCCAAACTTCGCCCGGCTTCGCGCTCGTCGCGACTGTGGATGTCTTGGTGGAGGGGACCGATTTTCGCTGGGAGTGGTGCCCCCCGAAGGCGGTCGGGCAGAAGGGGCTTACCGTCAGCCTGAGTGACGTGGGGGCCATGGGGGCTATTCCCAGATATGCACTCGTCGCTTTGGGCCTTCCCCCGGTGATGCCCCTCCATCGCGTGGATGATCTGTATCAGGGGATCTGGGAGACGGCGGAGGCAGCGGGAGTCGCGGTGGTGGGGGGAGACCTCTCGGAGGCCCCCTGTCTGATCCTGAGCGTCACCGTGATCGGGGAGGGGGAGGTAGACCGGCTCGTGCGTCGTTCCGGAAGCAAGGCTGGAGAGACTGTCTGGGTGACAGGTCCCCTGGGCAGGGCAGCAGCGGGGCTTCGTGCCCTGAAGGCCGGGTACACGATGACGCATTCCGGGGTGAAAGCGAGAAGAGGGAAAAAAATCTCGTCGCAGGCCCGGAAGGCCCTAGGGGAGACGATTCAGGCCCAGCTGTATCCCGTGGCCCGTTACCGAGAGGGGAGAGTCCTCGCCGAGGCCAACTTGGCGTCGGCCATGATCGATCTAAGCGATGGGCTTGCCTCTGACCTGAGCCGGCTTGCCGAGGAGAGCGACGTAGGAGCCCGGATCTTCGCGAATCGGATTCCGGTGGACCATTCGACAAAACAGGTGGCCAGCCTGCTCGGATTGGACCCCCTGAAGCTGGCCGTAGCAGGTGGCGAGGACTTCGAGCTCCTCTTCACCAGTGGGGCCGATCCGGCAAGGGTCCAGGATACGCTCGTCCGGAACGGCTTTGCCCGACCTCACTCCATAGGGGAGATCCTCCCTGCAGCAGAGGGCCTATTCGTCGTCGGCCCGCGCGGCAAACAGGAACCACTCCGAGGGGGGTATGAACATTTTCGTTAGGCCCGTCCTTTTTCTCCTTCCGACCGCTTCACCCGACGGACCCTGACCTTTAAGATGGTTCGCTTGTCCGATTCCGTGATCAGGAAGCGAATGCCCCTATAGTGGGCCTCCTCCCCTGGTTCAGGGATCTTCTGCAAAAGGGAGAGGAGGAACCCGCCTAAGGTTTCATATTCCCCTTCAGGGAGCCCGAGCCCCAACTCTTCGTTGAGACGGTCCACCTCTATGCGCGCGTCGACGATGTAGGAGCCGTCGGGCAGACGCCTGAGCGGAGGAGGTTCCTCGTCGTATTCATCCTCGATCTCTCCCACGATCTCCTCCAGGAGGTCCTCGATGGTCGCGATCCCCACGACCCCGCCGTACTCGTCCACCACGATGGCCATGAGAACCCGCTGCCGCTGCATTTCTTGGAGCAGGTCGTCGACCAGCTTTGTCTCCGGCACATAGTACGCAGGGCGCATGAGGGGTCCAAGAGCCGCTTGGGGATCGGCGCCAAGCAAGTCGAAGGCATGGACGATGCCGACGATCTGGTCGATCCGTTCCTCGTACACCGGGATGCGAGAGAAGTGGTGCTCGCTGACCAACGCCACGGCCTCAGCCACCGTTGCCCCGGATGGAACCGCCACCACCTCGATGAGAGGGATCATGGCCTCATCGACGGTGGTGTCCGCGAAGTCAATGATCTTGTGGATCATTCGCCGCTCCTCGGTGTCGAGCTCTGCTTGGTGGTTTCCTTCCTGAACCAGGAATTTGAGCTCCTCTCGGGTGATATAGGGATCCGGCTCCGCCGAGGAGAGCTGCAGGGGAGAGAGGAGAAAGTCGGAGGCGCGACGGATGATACTACTCACGGGTGAAAAGAGTCGGAGGCAGAGGTAAAGGGGTGGCGCCAACAAGGGGGCGAGACGATCCGCGTGGTGGCGGAAGTAGGCCTTGGGAACCATCTCGCCGAGGAGGACGACGAAGGGACTGAGAAACAGCGTGGCGTACAGCTCCCGGCCTTCGCCCAAAAGCAACAGGCAGAGGAGGGCCGCGACCGCCGAGTTGGTCACCACGGCAAGGTTGGTCCCGACTAACGTCGTCGCCAGGAATTGATCCGGTCGGCTTAGCAGTCGTTCTGCCACCTGTGCTCCCTTCAAGCCCTCTTGCGCTTGGTGTCGGAGTTTGATTCGGTCACACGAGATGAGCGCCATCTCGGAACCCGAAAAGATGGCCTCGAGAAGGAGGAGGCAAGGAATGGTGAGGAAGAGGAGGAGAATCATGCCGTTTTCTCTTCGGGGGTCGCAGGGGATGGGGAGGCCTGATCGAACTCGTCCGTGATTTCACCGACGAGTTCTTCCAGCAGGTCCTCGAGGGTCACAAGCCCTGCGATGCCGCCGTACTCGTTGACCACAACTGCTATGTGCCGTCGGCGCCATTGGAACTCCTTGAACAGGCTATCGATCCGCGTGGTCTCTGGGACGAAGAAGGGGGGATGGAGCAGAGAACTCAAGGAGGATGGGGGCGATCCCTCCGTCTTGGCCACGAGAAGGTCTTTCGCATGGAGAATTCCTACGATGCGGTCGACGGTTTCATGGTAGACGGGAATCCGGGAAAGGGCGGCCTTCTTCGTCCGTTCGACCGCCTCCTCAAAGGAGAGGTTGACATCCAGGCAGAACATGTCGCTGCGCCGTGTCATCACCTGTCGGACCCGTAATTCTGCAAACGCCAGGGCGCGTTGGATCATCTTGTGCTCCGTCGGTTCCACCACCCCTTCCTGACGTCCGACATCCAGGATCACCTTGAAATCGTCTTCGGAGATCCCTGCGGGGCTGAGGGCGGCCGGAACTCCAAGAACTTTCAGGCAGAGATTGACGACCCTCTTGATGCTGGCCCGCAATGGGGTGATGAGGAGGGAGAAGAGCGAAAGCGGGCGCGCAACGAGGCAGGCAACCCTTTCGGCATAGGCGAACGCCACCCGCTTCGGAGTGAGTTCCCCGAAGGTCAGGAGCAGGGGGAGCATGAGGAGAACGGAGAGCCACGCACGTTGGGGTCCCCAGAGGTACAGGACGAGGGAGGTCATGACGACCGAGGCGGTGACGTTGACCAGCTCGTTGCCGATTTGGATAGTGACGATGGCTCGGGTGGGTCGTTCGAGGAGCTTGAGGACCCAGCCTCCACGGTGAGGCTCGGCCTGGGCGAGGCGCTGGAGACGGAGGCGGCTAAGCGAAAAGAGAGCGGTCTCTGAGGCGGAGAAGAATGCCGACAGGAGCAGGAGGAGAAATAATCCGATCAGATGGAAAAATGTTATTTCGTCCAAAGATTCGATTAGCTTCGGGGACCATGGCCCCCGGCGGTCCTATTCCTCTTACAAGTAGTGGTACGGTAATTGCAAAACTTGCAGAAATTATTGAGGCAAATTAATTTCGCTTTACCCCAACTGACTGACGTATTATAACACGCCTCAAAACTCCTGTAAAGGTGGCATCGAGAGCAAGCGGATACTTCCCTCTGACAGAGGGGTCAACCATTGGACCTCACCAAGTACCTGCATATCTTCCTGAACGACTCCCAAGAACATCTTAAGCGGATGGACGAGCATCTGCTCCGGTTGCAGGGTCATCCCAATGATGCGCAGGCCATCGACACCCTCTTTCGGTCTGCCCACTCCATCAAAGGGATGTCAATTACCATGGGCTTTGAGGAGTTGAGTCAGATCGCTCATTCACTCGAAAGTTTTCTCGATCCCTATCGCAAGGGGATGCAGCAACTCGATCGGCAGGCCCTCAACCTTCTGCTGCAGCGAGTCGATCTGCTCCGACAGTCGATCACGCAGGTGGGAGGAGATGGGGGTGGGGAATGAGACCTGTATTTTCTAGGGGTAGAGGCCGCGGAGGCCCTTGGCCTCGGCGAGTCTTTTGACGGCCAGCATTAACGCCGCCGTCCGGAGGTCGACGCCCTCTTCATCGGCGTAGTCCCAGACATGGTTAAAAGCGGCGGTCATAATCTCTTTCAGCCGCGCGTTGATCTCCCGCTCGTTCCAGAAGTAGAACTGGAGATCCTGGACCCACTCGAAATACGAGACAGTCACACCTCCAGCGTTCGCCAGGATGTCGGGGAGGACAAGGATCTTTTTCTCACGCAGGATCTCATCGGCGTCCGGCGTGATGGGGGCGTTTGCGCCTTCGGCGATCATCCGGGCCCGGACGGCGGAGGCATTCGCGGCCGTAAGCTGTCCACCCAGGGCGGCCGGGATCAGGACGTCGCAGTCCAGCGTGAGGAGTTCTTGCTGGGTCAGCCGGTCCCCCTCCCGATAGTTTGAGACCGTCCCACCCCCCTTTTCCTGATACTCAAGTAACAGGCGCGCAATGTCCAATCCTTTGGGATTGTAGATCCCTCCCTTGCGGTCACTGACGGCGATGACGCGGCATCCCTCTTCGGCCAGGAGTCGCGCGGTCACCGAGCCGACATTGCCGAATCCCTGAACGGCGACGGTCAGCTCCTTGAAATGCCATCCCCTCTTTTTCGCCGCCTCTAAGACCATGTAGGACACGCCGCGGCCCGTTGCTTCCCGTCGACCCAGCGAGCCTCCCAAGAGGATCGGCTTGCCCGTCACGACTCCCGGGACGGTCATGCCGCGGTGCATGCTGTAGGTATCCATCATCCATGCCATGATTTGTTCGTCCGTGCCCATGTCGGGGGCCGGGATGTCATACTCTGGGCCGATGATGAGGAAAATCTCGGCGGTATAACGGCGGGTCATTCGCTCGAGCTCTCGCCGAGACAATTGTTGAGGATCGCATCGAACCCCACCCTTGGCCCCCCCGTAGGGCAGGCCCATGAGGGCGCACTTCCAGGTCATGAGCATGGCGAGGGCCGTGGTCTCCTCGAGCGTCACTTCAGGGTGGTACCGGACCCCCCCCTTAGTCGGGCCGAGGGCGTTGTCGTGCTGGACCCGATAGCCCTGAAAAACTTCCATGCGGCCATCGTCCGTCTCGAAGGGAACCGAGACCACGAGAGACCGATCCGCATGGCGCAGCCGCTTGTGAAGCCCCGGATCGAGCCTGAGCCGCTCAGCCACGCGATCGAGTTGTGTAATCACCGCCTCGAGCATGCCAGCACTCATCGCGTCTCCTCGTTGAAGGGCGACAGGATCGCGCGGGCCGCATCGACGGCAGCCGCCATGATCTCACCAGCGGCAGTCCCCGCCGTTTCGGCTAATCGCTTGCAATCTTCGTATTCGGGAGCGAGGTGGATGGGTCGACCATGAAGGCGTCCCACCTTCACACGTACTTCTCCAAAGCCGGTCTGCACAGCAAGGATCTCTCGGGGAAGCATTTGTCGCTGCATTCGTCTGGAACGAACGCCAAAGGTGCTGCTAAAGCTGAGGAGGATCGGCCCGATGCTCCCCTCGAGCCCGGCTGGAACGATGGCCGAGACGACGGTGGCGGGCCGAGACTTCTTCATGATCACCGGGGTGAGAAAGATGTCGAGGGCTCCCGCACGAAAGAGGGCCTCCATCAGTGGCTCGTACAGCTGGGGGTTCATGTCGTCAATATTTGCCTCAACGACTGCAATCTCATCGCTCGCGAGGTCTTCGATCCGCTCACCCACAATCAGACGGAGCAGGTTCGCCCGGCCCGCAAGATCTAAGCTTCCCGCCCCATACCCAATGCGATCGACCTGGAGCGGCGGGAGCACGCCGAAGGCATTGGCGACCGTGGAAATGATCGCAGCTCCCGTTGGTGTCGTCAGTTCTGCCTCGATAGGGCTTCCATAGACGGGGACGCCACGAAGGAGGGCAGCGGTACCCGGGGCTGGAACGGGCAGCTCGCCATGCGCCGCCTGGGTCTTGCCTCCGCCCAAGTTGAGGGCCGAGGCATACACTTCGCGGATCCCGAGGGTATTGAGCCCGATGATTGTCCCCGTCACGTCCACGATGGTGTCGAGGGCTCCGACCTCATGAAAATGAATGTGCTCCACCGGCACTCCGTGGACCTGAGCCTCTGCCGCTCCCAGCCGGTGGAAAATTTGGCAAGCCGTTGCGAAGACCGCCTCCGGCAAATCGCTCTTTTCGAGGAGTGCCAGGATATTCGACAGATGGCGGTGGGGATGGGGATCCTGGGGCGTGATCACCTGGACTCGTGTTCCAACAAAGCCGCCCCGCTTGACCTTCTCCGCTTTGAGATCGATACCGGTAAGCTTGAGTTTCGCGATCTCAGTCCTGAGTATGTCGATGGGTACCCCGACATCCACGAGTGCACCCAGGATCATGTCTCCGCTGATTCCGCTGTAGCAATCGAAATATGCGATTCGCATAATTAATCGCTTGAAAGCTAGGAGGCTGGGACGCTAGGACGCCTCCTAGCATTCCAGCATTCTAGCCGTGTTCTCCGAGAAGGTTGATTCGGTGGGCAAGCACGCCAGCACCGAAGCCATTGTCAATGTTTACGACGGCCGTGCCGGCGGCGCAGGAATTCAGCATGGTCAGGAGGGCGGAGAGTCCCTCGAAACTGGCTCCATATCCGATGCTCGTGGGCACGGCAATAAGCGGTTTCGACGTGAGTCCCCCCACGACGCTGGGAAGAACCCCGTCCATACCGGCGACCGCGACGAGGACACGGGCCCGCTGCAGCTCCTCCCATTTGTGCAGCAATCGGTGCAGCCCCGCCACCCCCACATCGTAGAGCTTTTCGACTCGCGTCCCTAAGAAATCGGCGGTCACCGCCGCCTCCTCGGCCACAGGGATGTCGGCGGTTCCTGCGCTCATCACGAGTGCCGTCCCTCCCGTCGTGGGAGCCGGTTCTCGGCGGATAATAACCGTGCGGGCGAGGGAGTTAAACTCAGCCGTTGCTTCGAGGCTGGCAATGGCGTGATAGATCTCTTCGGTGGCGCGGGTGGCGAGGAAGTTGCTGTGCCGGCGAAGCAGCCGGTCGGCGATCTTCACGATCTGGTCAATAGTCTTCCCGGGGCAGAAGAGGACTTCGGGAAATCCCTGGCGGAGGCTACGGTGACTGTCGAGTGTCGCGAAGCCCAGCTCTTCATACGGCAAAAGCTTCAAGTGTTCGAGGGCCTCTTCGGTCGAGAGCTTCCCCTCTCTCACCGCCTCCAGCAGCTCTTTCACCCTGGTCCCATCCATGCTTCTATTCCTTGGAGTGTTCTGAAAGCGTAACATA
The DNA here is from genome assembly GCA_041599135.1 of Methylomirabilales bacterium (SeqCode). GTDB lineage: Bacteria > Methylomirabilota > Methylomirabilia > Methylomirabilales > CSP1-5 > CSP1-5. The sequence continues at coordinate 9,018 of JBFHXD010000055.1, forward strand.
CCTCACGAGCCCCTCCAAAGGGTAATATCCTCGAATGGCGCATACAATAAAGGGTTGCGAGTCGTCACGGGGTCTTCGCAAGTTTCTTTTTCGGGGCGAAGTCTTGTGGCATACTGACAAGGTCATGTGAGGGGGGATCTCTTGGGAACACGGCCAGCAGAAGGGCGTCTTTCGCGGCGGGTGAAGGAGCTCGCGCGTGAGGTCGGTTTTGACCTGGTGGGGGTCTCGCCGGTCGTTCCACCACCCCACGGCGATTCGTTTGCCGATTGGTTGAGGCGAGGCTTTGCCGGAGAGATGCAGTACATGGAGCGAGGGGCGGGAAAGCGCCTCCACCCGGGAGACTTTCTCCCCTGGGCGAAATCGATCGTGTCGGTGGCCGTCAACTACTATGCCCCTTTTCACCGGGAGGACATGCCTGAAGACGGGCTGCGGGGTTGGATCTCACGGTACGCCTGGGGAGATGACTACCACGAAATCATGGAAGCTCGTCTGGCCGAGCTCCTGACAAAGATCCGGGTCGCCGTCGGACAGCCTGTGGAGGGACGGGTCTATGTGGATACCGGACCGGTTCTGGAGCGGGAATTCAGTTCGTTGGCCGGGATCGGCTGGATCGGAAAGAATACCACCATCATCCATCCCCGCCGCGGATCCTGGTTCTTCCTGGGAGAGCTTTTCCTGAGCCTTGAACTGGAGCATGACCGGTCGATCCGTGATCGATGTGGAGCGTGCGACCTGTGCATCCGAGCATGTCCTACCGGAGCGCTCGTCGGGCCCTATCTTCTGGACAGCCGACGGTGTATCTCGTATCTGACCATCGAGCTCAAGGGGAGCATTCCCCGGGATATGCGCCCCTTGGTCGGCGATCATATCTTCGGCTGCGACATCTGCCAGGATGTGTGTCCTTACAATAAGAAGGCGCGGCCGAGTTCTGAGGAAGGATTCTGGCCATGGGAAGGGCAGCACGGTCCCGATTTGATTCCTCTCCTGGCCTTGACCGAAGAGGAGTTCCGGCGACGGTTTAAGGGAAGTCCCATCCGCCGGGCCAAGCGGAAGGGACTGCTCCGAAACGTCGCGGTGGCGTTGGGCAATCTCCAGCGAGTCGAGGCTGTTCCGGCTCTGACGCAGGCCCTGTTGGAAGACCCGGAGCCGTTGGTGCGAGGTCATGCCGCCTGGGCATTGGGGCAGATCGGGGGCACGGACGCTCGCCAAGGCCTTGAGCAGGCCCTCGCGCTAGAGAGCGACGCCGAGGTCCAGCAAGAGATTCGCCTCGCCCTGACAGCGATCAGCGTTCCGCGGTCCGCACAACCGGAAAAGCAGTCAGCAGTCGGCGGTCGGCTAAAACTTTTTAGAGCTGACAGCGGATAGCTGATTGCTGGCGGCTAACCATTGGATCTGCACGCCGATTTTCATCGATACCTCTGTCCGACTTCGTCTGAACCGCTTGGGCTCATCGTTGAGCGGGCGGAGGGCTGCTTCCTCTGGACTCCCGAGGGGCGGAGCATACTCGACTTCATCTCTGGCATCGCAGTGAGCACTGTGGGCCATGGATGTCCGGAGGTCCTGCGGGCAATTCGGGACCAGGTGGAGCGACACCTGCATGTGATGGTCTACGGCGAGATGGTGCAAGAGGTACAGGTTGCACTGGCCAAGCGTCTTGCAGAGATCGCTCCCGGCGATCTCTCCATGACGTTTTTTTCGAGCAGCGGGGCCGAGGCGGTCGAGGGAGCGCTCAAGCTCTGCCGAAAGGCGACGGGTCGGTCGCGCATAATCGCTTTTGCTGGAGGATACCACGGAGATACTCTCGGGGCGTTGTCGCTTTCTGGTGAGCCGCGATATCGGAAACCCTTTGAGCCGCTCCTGCCCGACGTCCGCATCCTCCCTTTTGACGTTTCTGACGCCTTTGCGTCTATCGACCAACACGTCGCGGGGGTCGTGGTGGAACCGATTCAGGGGGAGGCCGGCATCCGTGTTCCCAGCCCCGACTTTCTGCCTACATTGAGGGCCCGTTGCCGGGAGGTGGGAGCCCTTTTAATTTTAGATGAGGTCCAGACCGGCATGGGCCGCACGGGGCGGTGGTTTGCGTGCGAGCATTGGGGGGTGATCCCGGACTGCCTGGTCCTGGCAAAAGCGGTGGGAGGCGGAATGCCGCTCGGCGCCTTTATCGCCCGGCCCGAGCTGATGCGAACCCTGTCGAGCGATCCCCCCTTTGCCCATGTCACCACGTTTGGTGGGCACCCGGTCTCGTGCGCCGCGGGACTTGCCGCGCTTCGTGTCATTGATCAGGAGGGGCTTTTGAAAAATGCGGAAGCCATGGGAGCGTATCTTCGGACCGCGATATCTGCCCTTCCCGGTGTCGAGGAGGTGCGCGGCGTGGGGCTGCTCTTGGGGGTGGTCTTGGAGGAGCCGTCCCTCGTCAGAGCGGTTCTTCGCCTGGCGTCAGAGCGAGGGCTCTTAGTGGGAGACTTCTTGAACGCCGAGGGGGTGATCCGCATCGCACCGCCCCTGATAGTGTCGCGAGAGCTCTGCGATCGCGCAGTCGAGATTCTGGCGGAAAGCCTGCAGGTTGCACAAAAGAGAACGTAGCGACTGAGCGATGACCGATGTCCGATTACCGATGACCGCAAGAAGCTAAGCGATTTATTTGACTTCGGTCGACGGTGGTCGGTGCACGGTCATCGGATTACGGTCGTCGGTCAACGGTCGTCGAACTTGATTGCTGCCAGCTGATTTCTGGTTACTGAATGACACTACTGGAGGGGTGTGAGGCGGTGAGAGAACCCGTGGTTGAGCGGGTCCTTAATTTTATACGCGAGCCGCAGCGGCAGGAATTCGATCGGCTAGCCCTTGCGGTGTTTGCCTTTCAGTATGAGCGCAACGATGCTTACAGACGCTTCTGTGATCGTCGAGGAATCGCGCCAGCTACGGTTTCCTCATGGCAGGAGATTCCGGCAGTCCCCACGACTGCCTTCAAGCTCCTGGAGCTCAGCTGCGCCCCACCGGAGCAGGTCTTTTTGACGAGCGGGACGAGCCTCGGAGCCGAGCGGGGACGGCACGGCTTTCCCTGGCTTGAGGTCTACGATACCTCCCTGCTGACGAATTTCTCCGCCCATCTTCTTCCGGACGGCGTACGACTCCGGATGCTCATCCTCACTCCCAGTCCGGATCTCCTCCCCACCTCCTCTCTGATCCACATGATCGAAGTCGTACGGAAAGCGTACGGATCGGAAGGGAGCACGTATTTTATCGGGGACAGGGGTATAGACATTTCCGGACTGCTTCACGCGTTGAGAGAAATCGAGGCCTGGCAAGAACCGGTGTGCCTGCTCGGCACCTCTTTTGCCTTCGTCCATGTCCTCGACGCGTGCCTCGCGGATAGTCTGAGCTTCCAGCTTCCTGATGGGAGCCGGCTGATGGACACGGGGGGCTTCAAAGGGCACTCGCGTGAGGTCTCGCGCGGAGAGCTCTTGCGCCTCTATCAAAAAGTCTTTGGGATTCCCGAGGCCTTTTGCATCAACGAGTACGGAATGACCGAGATGGGTTCACAGTTCTACGACAACACGTTGAGGGATCGGACCCACGGCCGCTCGCGACCGCGGTTCAAACTGATTCCTCCCTGGGTTCGGACGCGTATAGTCGACCCGGCGACCCTTGAAGAACTTCCGGAAGGAGAGGTGGGACTGCTCACGCACTATGATCTGGCCAACTGCGGCTCCGTGATGGCGGTGGAAACCGAGGACCTCGGCTACAAGATCGGGGAGGGATTTGAAATCGTGGGCCGAGCGCCGGGCGCCGAGGCACGGGGCTGCTCCCTAACCCTCGAAGAGCTGCAGGGAACCCGATGAGACTAGCGGCATACCATCTTCCGTCAACGGTGTCGGGATTCGACGTAGAGGCCCGTTCGTTTGATGAGATCACTCTCGAGCATGTTGTCGGGACCCCGAGGCTCCTTTCCGAGGTGGTCGACCACGTCGAGAAGGCTCGTCAGCGTATCACGAAACGAAACGTGCGGGAGATTGCCCAGATCCTGAAGGACGTCTGCTTGCGATGGCGGGAGCGCACCGATCCATTTCGTCGATTGGCCGAGGCAGCACTTCCCTCAGTTACCCGATTCTCTCCGGCGATGGTGGCCCACGGTCTGGATCTGGTGCTCCAGGGATACACGGTGGAAGCTTTTGATGCGCTCCTGCGGGAATCCGGCACCGAGGAGGTCCTGGAGGGGTTTGTCTCTCTCGGCTCACATCTCAGACGCGCATACGGCCCCGCGCTCACAACCCACGTCCTGGCAGGAAACATTCCTGGAGTCGGGCTTCCGGGTATGATCGCAGCGACCATACTCGGGTCAGCGAGCCTGGTGAAAACGGCCTCATCGGATCCGCTGTTTCCTGCGTTATGGGCTGCCTCGGTAGGTCATCGGGACCCGGAGATCGGCGACGCCCTGGTGGTCCTCTGGTGGCCCGGGGGGAGGGAGGATCTGGAAACGGTGGCTTTTGATCGGGCTGACGTCGTGGTCGCGTACGGGAGCGACCAGACGATCCATGAGCTTCAAGGGCGAGTCCGAGGACGATTTCTTGGCCACGGTCACCGGTTGAGTTTCGGGATGATCGGTCGAGAGGTGTTGGCGAATGCGGAGGAGGTCGCAGAACGGGCTGCCTATGATGCTTCTCTGTTTGACCAGCAGGGCTGCCTGTCGCCCCATCTCTTTTATATAGAGGAGGGAGGTGAAGTGACCCCGAAGGAATTTGTCGGACTTCTTGCCTCGGCCATGGAGCGGTGGGCAAAGCGCCTTCCCCCCGGCTCGCTCACCCGGGAGGAGGCTGTAGCGGTCCGAAGGTTTCGAGCCGATTACGAAGCCCAAGAGGTGGCGGGAAAAGATGTTGCCCTCTTTGTGAGTTCGGAGAAACTCGATTGGACCGTCATCTATGAAGCCGACCCGACCTTCACCGCCTCATGCCTGCAACGCACCGTTTTAGTCAAGCCTGTCGCGGATCTGTCCGAGGTCAATGGTCTCCTTGGCTCGTGGCGACCGTACCTTCAGGCCGTAGGGGCGGCGGTGGCACCCGAACGCGTGGGGCTTTTGGCAACTCAGCTCGGCGCAGCGGGCGTCAGCCGGATCTGTCCCGTCGGCAAGATGCAGGCCCCCCCGCTCACCTGGCACCAAGAGGGAAGAAGCCTGCTACAGGATCTGTTGCGCTGGGTCGATCTCGAGGTGTGAGGCTGCGAGGAAGTGATCATGGGAAGCTTCTGGAATCGCCTCATCGCCGGCTTCAGGAAAGCCATCAGGGCGCCAGAGGCGCCCCCTCGCCGAAGTCCCTGGGTCATGGTGGCACATGTCCCGCCCGATCCAAGTCTCGCGTGCACATTCTGCGGTCGGGATCAACAGGGGCAGGGCGAATTTGTCCTTGTCCAGGCCCGCCACAACCCCCGTCTCCAGCACGTTGTCTGCGGTGAATGCGTCAAGTGGAACAGAATTAGTCCGGCCTGACTGCTTGCGACTCGGTCACAGGAGCCGGCACGTATTTACGGGTCTAATGAAATTAGCCGCCGAGGTAGGCTTTCTTGACCTGGGGGTTGGCAAGCAGTGCTTCAGAGTTGCCCTCGAGCACGAGCCTGCCGTTCTCCAGGACATACCCTCGACCGGCAAATTGCAGCGCCATGCGAGCATTCTGTTCAACGACAAGAATGGTGGTACCTTCCTGATTGATTTCCTTCAGTGAATTGAACACGCTCATCATCAAGACGGGAGCCAAGCCCATGGAGGGTTCATCCAGGAGCATGATTTTCCTGCCGCTCATAAAGGCCCGCCCGACGGCCAGCATCTGCTGCTCGCCGCCGCTCAGTGTTCCGGCCTTCTGATTTTGCCGCTCTTTCAGTCGCGGGAAGATCGAGAATACCCGGTCCATGTCTTGCTCGATCGCCCTGCCGTCCCTTCGTGCAAAGGTGGCGAGCTTGAGGTTCTCCATGACCGTCAGGTTGTCGAACAGGCGTCTGCCTTCCGGGACATGGGAAATGCCGAGTTCGCTGACCACCTTGTCGGCCGCGTATGTGAGCAAGTCCCGTCCCATGTATGTGATTTTTGTCCCGGCTTCGACAGAGACGAGGCGGGAAATCGCTCGCAAGGTGGTGCTCTTCCCCGCTCCATTGGCACCGATGATGGACACGATCTCCCCCTCATCGATCTGAAAGCTTATGCCATGAAGGGCTTTAATCTTGTCGTAGGACACGCGCAGGTTTTCAACTGCCAACAACATCAGATGGCCATCTCCTTGCCCAAATAGGCATCAATCACCTTGGGGTTGTTTTGAATTTCTTTCGGTGTGCCCTCAGCGATGATCTCACCAAAGTGAAGGGTCTGAACGGTCTCGCAAAGCTCCATCACCACTTTCATCCTGTGCTCGATGAGGAAAATAGC
>JBFHXD010000056.1:0-15285 GCA_041599135.1 Methylomirabilales bacterium (SeqCode)
TCCCCAAGAAGCAGGAGAGACGCCTTCGATGGAAGGGCGGCGAGAAGGTGGTTCATGAGGACAATATCGATCATAGAGGCTTCATCGACCACGAGAAAGTCTACCTGGAGGGGATTCACTTCGTTCCTCTTGAACCGGCCCTCCTTTGGTGCAAATTCCAGGAGGCGGTGGATTGTCTTCGCCTCCCGCCCTGTAGTCTCCGCCATCCGCTTCGCCGCCCGGCCCGTGGGTGCGGTGAGCAGCAGACGAACGCCCTTTCGCTCTAAAATGTCGATGAGACTCCTGAGTAGCGTTGTCTTTCCCGTCCCCGGGCCGCCCGTCAGAACCAAGAGCTTCGCATGAAGGACTTTGTCCAGTGCTTCTCTCTGCTCTACGGTAAACCGGATCTCGCCTCGGGCCTCTGCCCACTCAATGGCCCGGGCGGCGTCGAACGACGGACCCACGCGGGGCTCCTTTGCCAGAATGGACAACCGATGGCTGATCCCCTCCTCCGCTTGGCGCAGAGGGGTAAGATAGACGGCGGTATCCCCATCCAAAGACTCACAGACCACCGCGTTCTCTTTGGGAAGATCGGAGAGGGCATTCTGAAGAAGGACCTCAGTTTCGACCCCCAAAAGCTTGGCAGCCTCCTGATACAGGCGGGAGGCGGGATAATAAACGTTTCCCGCCTCGGTAGCTTCATTCAGAAGGTAGAGCAGGCCGGCGGCAAGCCGCTTGTGCGAATCTTTGGCAAAGCCGATGGATGCCCCAATCCGGTCGGCGGTTTTGAACCCTATACCTGTAATCTCACGGGCCAAGCGATAGGGATCCTCCCGAATCCGCTGCGGTGCATGCGGACCATAGGCTTTGAAGATCCTGAGAGCAAAGGTGGGGGAAATCTGATGCTCTTGCAGAAAGAGCATGAGTCCCCTCAGGTGGCGCTGTTCAGTCCAGGCAGCCCGAATGCGTCCCAGACGCGTCTCGCCGATCCCGTCTACCGACAGCAAACGCTCCGGCTCTTCTTCGATCACCTGCAGCGTCTGAGCGCCGAAGGTTTCCACCAACCGCTTGGCGTAGGTGGGGCCGATCCCCTTGATGAGACCTGAGGCGAGATACCGCTCGATGGCACCTGTTGAGGCGGGCAGAGCGCTTTCATATTCGTGAACTTTGAACTGGTCCCCATATCGCGTGTGGCGAACCCATACCCCCTTGAGGCGGACGGTCTCCCCAGGGGTAGCCCCCCAGAGATTTCCCACCACCGTCACCGGCATCTGGCGGTCACCAACTTCTAGTCGCGCCACCACATACCCGGTCTCCGCATTGCTATAGGTCACTCCAACGATCGTTCCTTCGAGAAGCCTGGGTTCGATCACGAGACCCCCTTTCGAGACCTCTGTGAGAGGAGACGGGCCCTGGTGATCCCGGCCTCGCCGAACCGGCGTCGGATCTCATCCACGGCCCGAGCAGCTTTTTCCTGCCGGGGATCCGTCGGAAACAGTGGTACTTGGGTTGGGGCAGTTTTGTCAGAGAGTTTGGAAACGGCAATCCCGAGGAGCCGGACGCTGCGTCCGCTCCAGGGGATCTTCTGAAAAAGGGAGAGAGCCGTGGAATAGATTTCCTCGGTAAGCGCTACAGGTTCGTGCAACGTTACAGACCGTGTCAAGGTAGTGAAATCGGCATAACGGAATTTCAAGGTAATTGTCGGCCCCGCACAGCCCTCGCGCCGGAGGCGTGCCGATACGCGCTCTGCCAAGCCAAGAAGGGTCTGCCGGATCTGCCCGGCGTCAGTGGTGTCCACGGAGAAGGTGGTCTCCGCTCCTATCGATTTGGCCATCGCCTCCGGGATCACCGGACGTTGATCAACCCCACGACTCAGCTGATGCAGATGAGTTCCCATCTTTCCAAAGCGACGGCCCAGTTCCTCCACCGGCCAGCAGGCCAGCTGCCCAATGGTCTGGATCCCCAGACGTTGGAGAATCCCGGCGGTCTTCTCTCCGGCCCCCCACAGATAGGTGACGGAAAGGTCCGCAAGAAAACTCTCGACTTCCTCCGCCCGCACCACGACGAAACCATCCGGCTTTTCGAGATCGGAGGCGATCTTGGCCACAAACTTGTTCGGAGCCACACCGACCGAAGCGATGAGTCCCTCCTGCTGTCTGACCTCTGTTTTGATCCTTCTCCCGATCTCCTCAGGCTCTCCGAACAGGCACGTACTTGCAGTGACATCCAGAAAGGCTTCGTCTATGGAGACGGGCTCGACCAAATCGGTGAACCGCCGCAGGATTGCAACGACCCGCTCGGACATCTCTGTGTAGCGATGCATTCGCACCGGTAAGAAGATGGCGTGTGGGCAGAGACGATACGCTCTCGAGATGGGCATGGCGGAGCGAATGCCGAAGGTTCGGGCCTCATAGGAACAGGCTGCGACCACGCCGCGCCCTTTTCCTCCCCGAGGGTCCGCCCCTACGATGACCGGCCGGCCCCTGTAAGGTGGATGGTCTCGTTGCTCCACCGCCGCGTAGAACGCATCCATATCCACGTGAATGATTGCGCGGGTCATCGTCCCACCTTCGGACCCAAACCGCACCGATTCGAGGAATCGCTCCATGGCATCAATTGACCTTAACTGAGCAGGGTTCCCCAGATTCGTTTCAGTCTTCGGTTCCGCAACCGCCTCAGGTCCGTTCGGACATAACCGAGACCGAAGACGCACAGCTTGAAATTCTCGGGGAGCTTCCGGAAGAGGGAGACCTCTTCACCGTAAGGGCCGTATGATGCGATCCGGTAGGACCGTTTCCCGGTCTCGACGTAATCCACCAGGGTATCGGGGCTGATCAGGACGCGCTGCCGCTTCATCCATCGGAGAAATTCCGGGAAGAGCCCAGTCATGAAAAGAGTGTAGTCGCAGCGTTCCGTCACGGTTGAAAAGAGCTGTCGAAGGGGATGCTGTGCCGATATTCTTCTTTGCATAACCTCGCCTGCCAATACCATGATGACAGCAGGATTATAGCAAAGACAAACCGGATACTGGCAAGGGCGCTCACCCTTGCAGTCTGGGGTGTTGTCGCAGAAGCCGCTTGAGGGCCCAGGCGGCGTGGATCCGGACTGCGCGTTCTGGATCCAAGAGGGCCGATCGCAACACGGGAGAAGCCCCGAGGTCTCCAATCTCACCCAGGGTCCAGGCAGTCCGGAGGCGGACGTACGGGTCGGAATCCTGAAGGAGTCCCCCAATATGCCGGATACCCGACGGATCATCCAGTCTCCCGAGGATCCACGCGGCATAGAGTCGGTCCCATATTTCAATCGTAGGGTCTGCCACAACTCGATAAAGTAAGAAACGCGGCGTCTCGTCCCCGAAATTGGCGAGCACCTCGGCGGCGTACAGGCGGAGGGACAGAGAAGAAGAGTGCTCTAGCGCGCCACGTAAAACGGTGAGCCCCTCTGTCTCTCCTAATCGGACCAGCGCCTGTGCGGCGTACAGCCGAACATAGCTATCCGAATCATTCAGCGTCGCCAAAAGCTCTGGAGCGGCCTCTTGCACTGCAAGCGCTCCCAGCACCTCGGCTGCCTGCATCCGAATGGAAGCCCGCGGAGACCTCAGCGCTTGCAACAGCACGGGAGTAGCCCGCGGGTCTCCGAGTCGTGCTAAGCCGTCGGCCGCCCCCACCCTGACCACTTCTGATTCGCCATTGAGCAGCCGGTTGAGCTCCGGTTTGGCGACGTACGCTCCGAGGCGACCCAATCCCCTGGCTGCCTGGACCCGGATGTACGGGTCGGGATCTTTTAAAAGCGAGGTGAGAAAGGAGATCGCAGGCTTAGAACCGATCCGGCTCAGGGCATCCACAGCGAGCCTCCGCGCCGCCGGATCACCTTTCGAGGCCAGCTCATACAGCAATGGAAGAGCTGCAGGACTTCCGGGATGCGCCACAAGGGGAGCAGCACGAAGGCGCGAGCTCCCTCCTGCCTCCACTTCCTCCTCCAAATAAGCGGTGAGGATCTCGCCCAAGACTTCAGGGTGCGGATCTCCCTGGATACGCCAAAGCCTTTGATATTCTTGGAGGGCCTCATCCACCGCCCGAACGTGGATGAGCAGCTTTACCCGAAGGAAACGAGCGGGCTTATCTTGGGGGGCGTTCTTCAGATGTTGATCTACTAAAGCGAGGGCGCCCTCGGGGTCTCCTCTTCGCACCAACGTCTCTACCCGAATCGTGAGATCTGCCGGCTCGCCTGAGCAGCCCGCAAGCAGCACTACCAAAACGGCCAACAGCAGTCGGCAGTCAGCAGTCAGCCTACAACCATCGACACTTAACATCCGTGCTTTGAACATCCCCATAGAACGTTGACAGTAGACGGCTGACCGCTTCTTTGGCTCGTGTACCGTTAGAGATCCCGGTATTTCCGGGCGGTTCCTCGAGCCCGTGCTACTGGATACTTCCGGTTGTTTTCCTCAAGCTTTTGGCGGGCGGCCTTGATCAGGTCCACCCCAAGGATGTCGGCGAGGGAGATCAGCAGGATGAGGATATCGGCCATCTCCCAACTGACCCGGTGGTGCGCTTGAGGATCCGCCACGAGCGCTGCCACTTCTTCGGGGCGCTTCCATTGAAAGACCTCAAGGAGTTCGGCCGCTTCTAGGCTGATGGAAATGGACAAGTCCTTCGGATTGTGAAACTGGCGCCAGTCCCGCCGGTCACGAAATTCGAGGATCAGGCGGACCAACTCGTCAAAAGGAGCGGGGTGACCGCGGGCTCCCTTAGATGTTGGTCGAGACGAAGTCCTCCCCGGCGACATTGAGTGCCTTCTCCGTGGCATCCGAGAGCTGCCGGTCGTAGGAATGGTTCAAGGCGAAGACACGGCAGTGGGCCACTTTTGGGGGAATGTTCTTGAACAGCTCACGCAGCGGCGAGGGAGAAACTTTCCCTGTGGATGGATTAAAGATATGGATTCGCTTACTTCCCTCCGCCAAGGGGTTGACTGGCCGGGTATCCTGCGCAGCGAGGTCCACCCGAAAAGGAATATGTCGGAGACGTTCTGGGAGGTGCTTGCGGATGTCCCGTTCGAGATCTTTCACGTTCTGAAAGCGAACTGCCCGTTCATATTCCTCTATGGTTTCAACCCAGTCATACGCCATCTTCCACTTGACCTGTCGGTTGAGAATTTTCCGCCACTCGCGACCGAGCTTCTTTCTTTTGGGGTCCTTTGAGCGGGGCCACTTCATCACCTCCTGCAGGAGGGCCCAGTCTGTCATCTCGAGATATCGATCGAGCTCCTGAACAGGGTTCCAAGGAAAAAGGAGCTCCATCGTCTCCGGAAAGATCTCCTTCATGTGCAGATCCACGGCGCGGTTGGTCCGATGGTAGTAGACATCGGAGTACATGGATAGCCGGGCATTAATGAAGCGAACCAGGGTGGAAGAGCCTGCTCGATGCAGCGTCAGACCTTTCTCGGTAAAGAACGTATAGAAGAGAAGACGGTCAACGTCGACCATATCCAGTGAGAACCCGGTCATATAAGCGTCCCGCTGAATGTAGTCCATGTTGTCGGCACTATAAATTCCGGAGAAGACTGGTTGCAGGAAGGCGAGCCAGTCTGGAACACGGGCGCTCTCGCGCGGGTCGGGCTTTCGGATCAGGAAGGCAACATGTTGCGGGTCTAACGTCTCCCCCTTTTCGAACAGACCCGCTGGGCTTCTCCGTATCCCGCGGATGATCTTCCCCAACTTCTTCACGATGATGGCCTGACCGAGCTTCTCGTGATCGAGATCGTATTTGTTCAGGAAATTGTCGTCGAAGAAGTGACCGAAGGGCCCGTGGCCGATGTCATGCAAAAGTCCGGTCACGCGGAGCAGCTCTCGCACATACTCCCGGGAGGGACAGGTCTGAGGGAATACTGATTTGAGGCTCCCGTACAACTGTTCTGCAAACTTGCCGGCGAGATGCATCACCCCCAGGGCATGCTGAAAGCGGCTGTGTTCTGCCGCCGGATAGACCCACCAGGCCCCCTGCAGCTGATGGATCATCCGCAGACGTTGCATCCACGGGGTGTCAATCAGATCCTTTTCGGTGTGTTCTCCTCTTCGCAGCGGGACGGTGAACTGGACGTACCGGTAGAGGGGATCGGCGAGCAGGGCGATTCCCTCGTACAGTCCGGCGGTGCCATGATCTCGTGAACGGGGCTTCACTCTTCCTCCCAGGCTACGATCTGGACGCGTCCCTCCTCGATCTTTCGTCGGAGGAAGTCCTTGATCCACTCTACCACCCGGGATCGAACAAAGGGAAGAAGGAGGGCCAACCCGACGGCGTCGGTCAGGAGTCCCGGGGTGACGAGGAGGAGCCCTCCGACAACGATAAGCCCGCCCGACAACAGTTCATTGGTCGGCACCCTCCCTTCTCGGTGACGGTCTCGGATCTGCATGAGTACTTGGAATCCTTGCATCCGGGCCATGAGCGCACCCATTGCACCGGTGACAACGATTAGCCCGATGGTGGTCTCGGCACCAAGGTAGCTCCCCACCTTGATGAGCAGGTAAAGCTCCAATAATGGAACGAGAGTGAAAAGAACGAAGAGCCGTCCGAACATCCATTCCCCCAAAAAGATGAGGCATCACCGACTCGAGGGACGGTGATGCCTTACCTGGAATCAGACCCCACCATGATCCTCCCGGAACCCCCTCAGTGTGGGGGCCGGTGACGGAGGGTCTCATACAAAACGATGGTCCCCATGTTTCCGCAGCTATAACATTCGAAGTCCAGAGGCGTTGAGACGTGCCGCAAGCAGAGAGGGCAAACCTCCTGATTGCAAATCTCACACTGCCCCACCGGTCTCTCGAGGGGATGGACCGGACAGGCCATTATTCCCTCCTCTCCTCGGACCTCTCGCCTCTTATAGCACGCAGGGTGAGAGAGGTCAAGGCAGGATCAGGAGCGAGGGTGGAACCGTTCGTGGATCTCTCTCAGCCGGGTTCGACTGACGTGGGTGTAGATCTGGGTGGTGGAGATATCGGCATGTCCGAGCATGAGCTGTAAAGAACGGAGATCCGCCCCATGTTCTAAGAGGTGGGTGGCGAAGGAGTGACGGAGGGTGTGGGGGGTAATGCGTCTGTGGATCCCAGCCCTTCCGGCATACGTGCGAACTGCCTTCCAGAAGGCCTGGCGAGTCAAACGCCCGCCCCGGCGCCCCACGAAAAGAAAGGGAGTATCTCTTTCGACCGCCAACAATGGCCGTCCCCGGCTGAGATACTCTGTCACCCATCTCAGGGCCGACGACCCCACGGGAACCACCCGCTCCTTCCCCCCTTTCCCAAGGCAGCGGACAAAGCCGATCACGGCGTCTAGGGCGGTCAGGGGAAGGGAGAGAAGTTCGGAGACCCGGAGGCCGGTCGCATACAAGAGCTCGAGCATGGCTTTATCCCTGAGCCCGCGTGGCTGCGAGACGTCCGGAGTCGCAAGCAAGCGCTCTACCTCCTCGCCGGAGAGGACACTGGGTAATGACCGGGGAGGGCGGGGAGCCCGGAGGAGAGAAGTCGGGTCACGCTGAACATAACCCTGGCCAGCCAAGAACCGGTGGAAGGTCCTGACGGCCGAGATCGCCCTGGCCACCGAACGGGGGGTAAGACCAGACCCCCGGAGCCGTCCGAGAAAGGCCTGAAGATCGGAGAGGGACACCTGGCCGGGAGAGGAGAGCCCATGCTCCTCAAGGAACGCCTGATACCTTCGGAGATCCCGGGAGTATGCCAACACGGTATTGTCTGCAACTCCACGCTCCACCGTGAGCGTACTCAAGAACTCATCTAGCAGAGACGGAAAGGGTTTCATCCTGCTGTCTCCCGCTCGATCAGGATTGTCACCGGACCATCGTTTTCCAATTCGACGAGCATCCGTGCCCCAAAGATACCGCACTGAACCGGTACCCCAAGTCCACGAAGGTTCTCAACAAAGCGGTGATAGAGCGGCTCTGCTTCTCCTGGTCCTGCAGCAGCGGTGAAGTCGGGCCGCCTCCCCTTTCTAACGTCGCCGTAGAGGGTAAACTGTGAGACCACTAACGCCTCCCCACCAGTTTCCAACACAGACCGATCCATTCGGCCCTCGCCCTTCTCAAAAACCCGCAGGTGTGCAATCTTCTCCACCATCCAGTCTATGTCCTCCACTCGGTCCCCCTTGCCGACCCCCAAGAAGACGACCAAGCCGGGGCCAATTTGTCCTACGGCCCGTCCGTCAATGACCACCTGAGCCCGGCGCACCCGTTGAATGACCGCGCGCATCTGGATGGATTGCTCCGAGTCTCTTCCTAGAGATTTCCCCGCATCAAGCGGAAGTACCCCACGATCAGCTCATCCCCCCAATAGAGGGCCAGGACCGCTCCCAACGCCAGAAAGGGTCCAAAGGGCATGGGATCTTTTCGACCCTTCTTGCCCGAGGCGAGAAGGATGAGGGCAATCACGGATCCGGTGAGTGTTCCCAGGAAGATGGTAAGGAGCACCTTCTGCCACCCCAACACCGCGCCGACCATAGCATTCAGCTTGATGTCCCCACCTCCCATGCCTCCGCGACTGACGACCGCCACGAGATAGAGGATTCCTCCACCCACGACGGTGCCCAGGAGCGCGTCCAAGGGGGCGGGAGGCGAGAAGCCCACGGAGATGTGTGGATCCGAGAGGAAGAAGGTCAGAACGCTCCACACCAGGGCAACGGCGATCCCGGGAAGGGTTATAACATCTGGAACGATCTGGTGCTCCAGATCGATAAAGGTGACAATCACCAACGCCGTGACAAAGCTGAGGACAAGGACGGTGTGCCACGTGAGGCCGAAATGCAAGATGGTCAAGACAAAGAGCAATCCGGTGAGGAGTTCCACCACCGGGTACTGCCACGAGATCCGGTGCCCGCAGCTGCGGCAATGAGCCTTGAGGAACAGGAAACTGAGCACAGGGATGTTGTCGTAGGCCTTGATGAGGATGTGGCAACTAGGACACCGGGAGCGGGGAACAACGATATTCTCCTCTCGAGGGATTCGATGGATGCACACATTACAAAAACTCCCGACGATGAGTCCGAAGAGGCCGCCTACGGTCACCAACAACGGGTTACTCATCAATGGTCCTTACCCCGAGCTTCTCCAGCTCCTGCTTGATGATGCCTCGGAACGTCGAATTATCGGTGGCATCCAGCAATTCCAGCCAGAGGTGGATGGCCATCTCTCGCTGGCCAGCCTGTAGATAGAGCCGAGGGAGGAAGCGCGCGATGTACCCCGGCCGTCCCGGGAGCGTATCCGCGATCTTCCACCAGTACAGGGCCTTCTCGTTGTCCTTCAGATCGAGAAAATACAGGCGCCCAAGATCATGGGGCATCTCCCACCGGTCGGGATTCGCAGCGTAGCCCTTTTCATAGAGGGCGATCGCGTTATCGTGCTGTTTTGCCACGTGCAGCAACAGCCCGCCGAACCGGTAGGCGTGGATGAACTGTGGATCAAGGGAAACGGTCAAATCCAGGAGAGGATACAGAAATTTGTGTCTCCTTTCCCCCTTCTTCACCGTCATGATCTCTCTGCCGAACTTCTGGGTGGCCCGAATCCACATGAGATCCGCGACCATGCTCCGGTAGCCGAGGGAGGCATAACGCAAGAACGTTGCCGAAGGGAGGAAGAGGGGTTCGTCAGGCAGTTGTCTCCTCCCCACCCGTGCCTCAAGACCCCGGTCCACGAGGATCGACCCCGATAGGGCCAACACAAAAATAGTCCCCCAAACGATGGCAACCCGCGTCATCGAAAATCTCGGCGTTGGAAGATGATGACCGTCAGGGAGAGGAGGGCGACGACATAGAGAAACCCGTACAGGATGGTCATCCCTGAAACTGCTTCTCCCAGGGGAAGTCCATGCACCACCTCGGCGGTGATATTGAACCGTCCCAGATTGGGAAGAATGTAGTACAGCCCCCGAATCAGCGTGCGTCCTATCGGCCCCGCGTAGAGCTGGCCGAAGAGCATGACATCTTCGAGGAGACGGCCGATGGCAAAGAATGACAGGGTGAAGATGGCACTCAGGGCCGGAGTCGAGAAAGCCGAGAACAGGACTGCAATGCCCGTGATCACCATCAGCTCTAGAAATATCATGGCGCTGGCGGCGACCAGAGGCAGATCCCAGACTCCCTCACCGACGAAGACCAGACCCATGAGGGCTGCGGTCATGATGGCGACGTTGACAAACAGGGTGAGGACCAGCCCGAGATACTTTCCAAGGATGAACTGCCAGCGGTGGATCGGCTTGGAAATGATGGTGTAGATGGTTCGCCGGTCGATCTCTTTATGGACGAGACCGATCCCGATGAAAACCGCGATGAGCACTCCAAAGATCGAGATAAACCCCAATCCGAGATCGCGAATGATCTTTGGCCCACTCCCGACGCCGATTGTCGCCAGCACGATCGTGCTGGCAATCATGGCGATGGCGAAAGCGAGGATCGCATACAGGATCCGATCCCGGACTGCTTCTTTGAAGGTGTTCAACGCGATCGCCCGGACCTTATTCACGGCCGGCCCCTTCGACTGTGCTCAGGGCGGGCCACCTCCTGCAGGAAATGCTCCTCCAGCGTTCGCCGCTGGGGGAGGACCGCATGGATCGAGGCCCCCCGCCCCACCAGGAGCTCCACGGCCCTGGAGGCGTCCTTCTCTGTCTTCACCGCAAAGAAGACCCGTTCCCCACGCTCCACGGGCGACCTGATGCTCCACTCTCTGACCTCGACCCAGGCCGCCTCATCGAGGCCCGAGGCGATGATCTCGATACACTCGACTTCACCTCCTAAGAGCTCTTCCAACTGTCCCACCCGGATCAACTTCCCCGCGACAATGATTCCAACCCGGTCGCAGATCATTTCCACATCCGGGACGATATGCGTACTAAAGAAAACGGTCTTCCCCCGGGATTTCAGATCCAAGATCAGGTCCCGCACCTCTTTGCGGCCCACCGGGTCGAGCCCGGACATGGGCTCGTCCAGGACGACCACCCGGGGATCGTTGATCAGGGCCTGAGCGAGTCCGATCCGCTGCAGCATCCCCTTGGAATATTTGCGAAGCTGGAGCCCCCCGGCCTTCGAAAGCCCCACCACATCGAGCAGCTCCTCGACCCGCCGGCTCCGCTCACGGTAAGGGATGTCGAAGAGCTCGCCGTAGAAGTGGAGAAACTCCGTGCCGGTGAGGTAGTCGTAAAAACTCGGATTTTCCGGGAGAAAACCGACCTGGGCATTGACCCCGACATCCGAGACATCCCGCCCCAAGATCCAGGCCCTGCCTGCCGTTGGGTGGATCAAGCCCATGAGGAGCTTGAGGGTCGTCGTCTGTCCCGCCCCATTGGGGCCGAGATAGCCGAAGACTTCACCCTCGCAGACCTCAAGGTTGAGGTCGTCAAGCACCCGGACTCGTGTTTGCCAGAAGCCGATCCGGTAGTCTTTCGCCAAGCCTTCGGTCTTCAGAACAACCATTGAGATCCCTTCGGGAAGGCTTCCGCAATAACCTTAACAGGACACATGCAAAGATCGGGCCTCCGCCGAGGCCTATAACACAGAAGCCTGGATTTGGCAAGATAGGCGCTGGGTACAGGAGAAGGTCTGTTTGAGATCAGCAGGGATTCTGGATCGGGACAAACGGCCCGAAGACACAGCCGATCAAGGTCGAGTAGCCGAGATCGTCGTTCACCGGGGCTGCCGCGCCGTTCCAGTTGTTGTTATCGTCGATGGCATCGGAACCGACCGAGTGGGAAGTGAAGACGACATTACCCGGGCCGATGGCGCCCCCGCTGGGGGGTGCGGCCTCGTTATACTGATAACAGGCCTCGCCGGCCGCCCCGGTGGCGCAAGCGATGCCCGCCGCCCAAGGATCGTTCACTGGGGCAAGGTATATGCTTAGCGGGTTCCCATTCGGATCGTTCGGTTGGGCCCACAGAAACGTGGGATCCAACCCGAATCCCATCCCGGTGACCGGGGTCAGGTTATAGTCGCTGGTGACCACCGCGGCCTGGGTGATGATCGACTTGGAATCTCCCGCCGCCCGCGAGTAGCGCGCCCGCTGCTGCCCGGTGATGAGATTCGGAATGGCGATCGCGGCCAGGAGCCCGACGATCGAGACGACGATCAGGAGCTCGATTAAGGTAAAGCCTTTTACATCTGACTTGAGGAAGGCCCGCAACTCGGCTCCTATAAGGAAATGGGCCCGCCCTTCCGGGCGGGCCCACTCCTCAGAGGTGTTCAGGACCACCTCAGACCGTTAGCACGCGTTGGCAATGGTGATCGCCGGTCCCGGCACGCATCCAGCCAGGGTGGAGTTGCCCAGATCGTCGCCAACGAGGTTGGCCCGGACCCCGTCCCAGGCGCCGCCATTCTCATCTGTACCGCCCCCACCTACGCTCCAGGCGGAAAACACGACGTTGCCTGGCCCGAGGGCTGCGGCTCCGAGGGGGGGTACCGCCTCGAAATAGAAGTAGTTGTTGGCGCCAACCGGCCCCCACGGATCGGCCACCGCGGCCATGTAAACTGGAAGCGGGTTCCCATTGGGATCGGCCGGCTGGGTCCAGAGAAACGTCGGATCCAGGGCAAAGCCCAACCCGGCGTTCGGGAGCAAGTTATAGTCGCTGGTGACCACCGCGGCCTGGGTGATGATCGACTTGGAATCTCCCGCCGCCCGCGAGTACCGTGCCCGCGTCTGCGCGTTGATCAGGTTCGGGATCGCGATGGCCGCCAGGATCCCGATAATGGCCACGACGATCAGGAGCTCGATCAGCGTGAACCCCTTCTCGTCCCGTTTAAGGTACCGTGTCATCATGATGCTTCTCCTCCTCAGTGAGTTCGTTAAAGGTTTTCTCCTCTGCGTTCGGAACAGTGCAGGTCCTATGCCAAGCGGAGAGCTGATCGTCTTATGCTTATAACTTGCTGTAATAAAAGGATTTAATAGAATGTCCTCTCTTCGCCACCCCCCTCTTTTCCCCTGCCAAAATGGGGGATCTCACCACTCGGCGTTGAAAACCCCCTCAAGCCTCGGAAGGGGTCTGCCTCCCCTCCTCCGGATCAATCCCGTATTTCTTCAGCCGATACCGGAACGATTCGAAGCTCAGCCCGACGAGTTGGGCCGCCTTCTTCTGCACCCCACCAGCCTGTCGTAATGCTTCAAGAAGGAGGTCCCGCTCGACCCGGGAGACAATGGCGTCCAGATCCAACTTCTCGGACGAAGGGGCGAATCCCGAGACCTCAGGTGGTAAAGCGTTCTCCATTCGTTCCACCTGGGAATCGGCAGCCCCGGGTCCAGCCTGGACCGTCTCCGGGAGGTTCTCTGGGACCATGAGGTCCTCTGTGCCCAAGGCAACGCCCTGCTCGATGGCATTCTCGAGCTCCCGAACATTACCCGGCCAATGGTAGGTGAGAAGCATCTCCATAGCCTCCGGAGCGATCCCCCGGATGGGCCGCCTGTTCTCCTGGCTGGACTTGGCCAGGAAGTTCATAGCCAACAGGGGAATGTCCTCCCGCCGTTCACGGAGGGAGGGGAGATGGATGGGAATGACGTTCAGGCGGTAGTAGAGGTCCTCCCGGAACTGCTCCTTGCGGATCAGCTCCTTGAGATCCTGATGGGTGGCGGCAATGACCCGAACGTCCACCTCCACATCTTCGGTCCCTCCGACGCGTCGAAAGATCCGCTCCTGGAGAACCCGCAGCAGCTTGACTTGAATGGCGAGACTGGTCTCCCCGATCTCATCCAACAAAACGGTCCCGCCATTGGCCACCTCAAAGAGACCGGCCTTGGCCGCCACCGCCCCGGTGAAGGCCCCCTTCACGTGGCCAAAGAGCTCGCTCTCCAGCAGCGGTTCCGGAATCGCCCCGCAGCTGATGGCCAGGAACGGCGCACTCGCGCGGTCGCTGTTTTTATGGATGGTCCGGGCCACCATCTCCTTCCCGGTGCCACTCTCTCCGGTAATCAAGACCGTTCCCGTGACCGTCGCGACCTTACTGATCATCTTATACAGCTCGATCATCTTGGGGCTGCGGCCTATGAGCCCCTCGACAGGCTGGGGAAAGGGCTCGGCCGACCAGGGAAAGACCCCCGCCCGATCCGCCTTGACCTCCAAGGCCCGGGAGATGACCTGCTTGATCTCTTCCACTCGAAAGGGCTTGGTCAGGTAGTCATAGGCGCCGAGCTTCATGGCCTGGATGGCAGAGTCGGCCGATGCGTAAGCCGTCATCAGGATGACCGGGATCTCGGGTTGAAACTTCCGGAGCCCCTCTAACAAGCGCACGCCATCCATGCTTGGCATTTTGAGATCAGAAATGATCAGATCGAAGGGAGCCTTTTGCGCCGCCTGGAGCGCCTCGTGCCCGTCCTGCGCAGACTCCACCTGGAAACCCTCCCGCTCCAGGAGGATGCTCAAAAACTCGCGCATCCCTGCTTCGTCATCGACGACGAGGATTCTGGTCATCGTGGACCCGTGGCTGAAGAGAGCGTGGAGGTGTTCGCTTCACCGGATGTCACCTTGACGTACCGGCGGAGATAGATCTCAAAGGTCGCCCCCCCCGCTGTCGGAGAGCTTTGCACCTCGATCCACCCGCCGAGATCCTCCACTAATCGCTTGGCAATGGCCAATCCGAGACCGGTTCCCCGGCTTTTGGTCGTATAAAACGGCTCAAAGATCCTGGAAAGCTGATCGGCGGGGACGCATTCCCCGGAGTCGTGAAATTCGACAGCCCCTAAGCCGTCCTCCTCCCTGACGATCACAGCGAGCGTGCCGCCTGCCGGCATGGCCTGAAGGGCGTTCAGTCCGATGTTCCAGAAGATCTGTTTCAACCGGTCCCGTTCGGCTAGGACCGGAAGCGCCCCCGATCTCTTTTCGAAATCGATGTGGATGCCGGGATGGCACTCCTCGCTTTGCTGGAGGAGGAACAGTGTCTCCTCCAGCGTAGCCACCAAATCACATTCCCTTCCCGGAGGCCCCGGCACGCGCACATGATCGAGAAACTGGCCGGTGATCAACTTGAGGCGATCTGCCTCTCGGAGGATCAGCCCCAAGAGCTGCTCATGCCCCTGACCCTTCAGCTCCTCGTGCAGGAGCTGGATAGAGCCGCTGATGGCCGCCAACGGGTTTCGGACCTCATGAGCAATGCTGGCGGCGAGCTGCCCCACCGCTGCCAGTCGATCCGCGCGACGGAGATGTTCCTCGATTTGCTTCCGCTCGGTGAGGTCTTGAAAGATGGCCACAGTCCCTAGGAGCCGTTCTTCCCCGTCCCTGAGGGAGGAGTAGGTGACGCCGATGGGAAGGACTGCCCCGTCCCCTCGGTTAAA
>JBFHXD010000057.1:0-14786 GCA_041599135.1 Methylomirabilales bacterium (SeqCode)
GCCCGCCCGACGGCCAGCATCTGCTGCTCGCCGCCGCTCAGTGTTCCGGCCCTCTGATTTTGCCGCTCTTTCAGTCGCGGGAAGATCGAGAATACCCGGTCCAGGTCTTGCTCGATTGCTCTGCCGTCCCTTCTGGCAAAGGTGGCGAGTTTGAGGTTCTCCATGACCGTCAAGTTGTCGAACAGGCGTCTGCCTTCCGGGACATGGGAGATGCCGAGTTCGCTGACCACCTTGTCGGCAGCGTATGTGAGCAAGTCCCGTCCCATGTACGTCATTTTCGTCCCGGCTTCGACAGAGACGAGGCGGGAAATCGCCCGCAAGGTGGTGCTCTTCCCCGCTCCATTGGCCCCGATGATGCACACGATCTCCCCTTCATCAATCTGGAAGCTGACACCATGAAGAGCCTTAATCTTGTCGTAGGACACGCGCAAGTTTTCCACGGACAACAGCATCAGATCACCATCTCCTTGCCCAAATAGGCATCAATCACCTTGGGATTGTTTTGAATTTCTTGCGCTGTGCCTTCAGCGATGACCTCACCGAAGTTAAGGGTCTGAACGGTCTCGCAAAGCTCCATCACCACTTTCATCCTGTGCTCGATGAGGAAAATAGCCAGCCCCAACTCGTCATGGACCCGACGGATGATTGCCATGATCCGAACCAGCTCTTCCGGGTTCATCCCTGCCGTGGGCTCATCCAGCAACAATATCTTGGGTTCCGTCGCCAGCGCCCGGGCTATCTCCACCCGTCTCTGCGCCCCGTATGGCAGGTTGAGGACAACCTGATCCGCGAGGTGGCGGATGTCCAACATTTCCAAAAGATTATACGCTCTCACTTCGATCTCTGCCTCTTCTCTGTGGCGCTTCGCTGTCCCGAAGAAGGCTCCGAACAATCCGTAGCCAATCTTCGAGTAGTGGGCCATCTTCACATGCTCGAGGACGGTCATGTGTCTCCACAAGAGCAGGTTCTGAAAGGTCCTACTCACGCCCATGGAAGCGATCTGGTGAGGCTGAAGGCCGTTGATTTTCTTACCATCCAAGAGGATTTCACCTTCGGTGGGCGTGTAAATCCCTGTAATGAGGTTGAAGATGGTGGTCTTTCCTGCTCCATTCGGCCCTATCAATCCTCGGATCTGACCTAATTCGATCTCCAGGTTGTAGTTGTGCACGGCGCGCAACCCACCGAAGTCGTGAGTCATTTTGTCAATCCGAAGAAATGGCATATTACCGCTCTTCGCCCGGATGCTGTTTCGGTTTGATGAGGTTCGTCACGTTGAGTTCCTTAAATGCGATCAGGCCCGTTGGGCGGAAAATCATGACGAGGATGAGCAAGAGCGGAATGATGATCCACTTGAAAATCTCCAACGGTCGGAGGGCTTCACCAAGGAGACTAATGCTTACGGCGCCAACAATAGCACCGTGAACGGAGTTCAGACCTCCAAAGTACACCATGGCCAGGACCTCAGCGAGTTTTTGAATGCCAAAAGTTCCCGGGTTTACGTATCCCAGCACATGAGCAAAAAGCCCACCCGCAACGCCGGCCCAGAAGGCTGAGAAAAGAAACGCCACGAACTTGGTACGTCTCGTGTTCACCGTCATGGCATCGGCCGCCATTTCGTTGTCACGGACCGCATTGAGGGCCTTTCCGATCGTAGAGCGCACAAAATTGTTGATCACCCATATACAGATGACGGTCCAGAGGAACACCGTGGGCAAGTTGGCCCAGTCCGGTTGCCCACTCAGCCCGCGCGCGCCCCGAACAAACTCAAGGTTCTCGATCAAACTCTTGACGATGAACATGAACGCCAGGGAGATAATGGCAAGATAATCACCCCGCGTCCGAAAAGAGGGAATCGCGACTGCCAGGGCCCCGAGGGACGCGAGAAGGCCGCCCAGGATCAGGGCGATGGGGAACATGAACGGTCCCAGGGCCGGAGGGAGCAAAGCTGCCCCAAACAGTCGATCATCGACAAACAAAACCACGGTGAACACCGAGGCACCGTATGCGCCCAGGGCCATGAATCCGGGGTGGGAACACGAGAACTCGCCCATATACCCGTTCACCACATTCAAGCTCAACGTGACCATGATGGCGATCAGGGTAAGCTTTAGTACGAGGACACGGTAATCACTAATTTCTGCCCACAAGTGCAAGGTCGCGTACAGCAGGGCAAGGTGAATGAGCACAGAGATCACCATCGAAGACCGGAACAGCGCAGATGAGACTCTGTTCGTCAGCGAATTGCTCAGCCGGGTGGTGAAAGCTATTGGCAATACGTATATGAACACGGTGTAAAGGATCGCGCTGGGAATCAGGATGGGCTTTTTGAGCATGATAACGAAGCCGAACAGGACTGGTATTTTTGGCAATCCCAAGGCCAGGGCGAGAGGAGTGCCCACGAGGTATTCAAGAGCGACTGCGATCAGGGCACCCAAAAGCCAGCCGAGCAGGGGGACCTGGGAAAATGCAGACGTGGATGTGCGGATCCAGGCACGCATCTAGAGCCTCAACCGTGCGCTATACGGCTCACCGAAAAAGCCGTGAGGCCTGAACGTCAGGATCAGCAGGATAATGGAGTACGCAATCAGGTCGCGCAGCGTCGAGGGGAAGACCATGGCCACGAAGATTTCGGTGAACCCCAGCAAGAAACCGGCGAAGGTGGCTCCCATGACAGAGCCTCTTCCCCCCAGGATTGCAGCCACGAACGCCTTCCAGCCGAGGAGAATGCCCATATACGGATCCAGTACAGGGTAGGCAACACCAAAGAGGACCCCAGCCGCGGCTGCCAGGGCTGACCCAAGCGCGAACGTGAGAGCGGCCATGGTGTTAAGCGGCACCCCCATCAGGGGCACGGTGGCATAGTCAAAGGCCATCGCTCGCATGGCCATCCCCCACTTCGTCCTGCGGACAAACTGGTGCAGGGCAAGGGCAAGGAGCAAGGACACGAGCACGATCATGATTTTCTCGTTAGTGACGAATACACCGCCCACGTTATAGGTCGTGGTCTCGATGAGGGAGGGAAAGCTTAGCCGCCGTGCGCCCAGCAGGGCCAGGTTGCTGGTTTCCAATATGATGTCGATCATCAAGCCGGTGATTGCGGCCGAGGCCCGAGGCGCATCTCGTAACGGCCGGTATCCTACCCGTTCAACGATGATGCCCACAAAAGCGGTCAAGAACATGGAGAAGAGGATGGTCAACACCAGGATCAACCAGTTAGGCATTGCGACGGCGCCCGAGGTGGCAAGCGCAATCAGGGGAATTGAAACGCCGAAGCCGATGTACGCTCCGACCATAAAGATATCGCCGTGCGCAAAGTTGAAGAGCATGAGAATGCTGTACACCATGGAATATCCCACGGCGACCAGGGCGTAAAAGCTCCCCCATTGGAGGGCATTGACAAGGTTTTGGAAGAAAAATGCCATCGCTCCGGTTCGTGTCCTTTCAACAAAGGCGGGCACAGGATAATCGTCCTGGCCCGCCTTTCATCACAACGAATCTCAGGCCTACCCACCCCTCCCCCTTCGAGGGGGAGGGTAAGGGAGGGGGTGCTTCTACCCCTTCGGGCAGACAGACTTATAGAACTCGAACTCGCCGGCGTCGCTGATCCTGACGATGACGGCGCACTTGATCGGGTCGCCTTCTTCGGTGAAGGTCATCTCGCCGGTTATTCCTTTGAATTGTTTGATCCCGGCCATCGCATCGCGGACATGGTCCCGATCCTTTTTGATATCCCCCGTGAGTCCACCGGTATCCTGGATCGCTTTTTGGACGAGGAGCAGGGAGTCCCAGGTGAGCGCGGCCACATCGTCGGGCACGTAGCCGAATTTTGCTTTATACCTGTCGATAAACGCCTTGGTCGCCCCTGTGGCACCGGCGGCAGCGTAGTGGGTGCTGAAGAAAAGCCCATAGCAGTCTTTGCCGCAGAGTTGTACCGTCTCTGCCGAGCCCCAACTGTCGCTTCCCACAATGGGTTTTTTCCACCCCAACTGGTGGGCCTGCTGCACGATTAAGGCCACCTCGTTATAGTACTGGGGGGTGAACAGCACCTGAGCGCCTGAATTCCTGATCTTCGTCAACTGGGAACTGAAGTCGGTATCCTTGGTGGTGAAGCTTTCGAAGGCGACGACGGAACCGGGGCCATGCAGCTTCTCCCAGGCGTTTTTGAAGAACTCGGCAAGTCCCTTGGGGTAGTCACTCGCCACATCATATAAAACCGCAGCCTTGGTAAATTTGAACTCCTCTGTAATGAAATTGGCCACCACTGGGCCCTGGAAGGGATCGAGGAAGGGAGCACGGAAAACGTAGGGTCGGTCCTTCGTGGTATCCGGATTTGTGGACCACGGACTAATCATCGGCGTCTTGTACTTATTCGCTATCCCACCGGCAGGCACCGCCTGTTTGGAGGCCTGCGGTCCGACAATGACGAGCACCTCGTCCTCGGTAATCATCTTGGTGGTGACCTTCACCGCAGACTCTGCTTTGGACTCGTTGTCCTCGATGACGAGCTCAACGGGGTACTTTTTCCCCCCCACCTCGAGACCCCCGGCGGCTTTTACGTCTTCGAGCCACATCTGAGCCGCGAACTTTGTCCCCTCGCCTACCTTCGGGATATCACCGGTAAGCGGGGCGTTAATGCCGATCTTGATCGTCTCTGCCTGAACCCAGCCGAAAGGTGAGAACGCTATAAGAGCCACAAGGACACACACACCTGACAGTAATCCTTTTCGCATAGCTCCTTCCTCCTCTTATGTCTATTTTCCCAACGTGCCGTTTGTTCTTGATATTACTAACGCGTCGTCTGACCGCCTGAGCCCGTGGGGGGAAAGCGGTTCAGGATGACATCACTGGATAGCCTGCCTGCTCCCACGCCTTGAACCCGCCCAAGAGCACGGCAACCTCATGAAATCCCTTCGCCCTTGCCGCGGCTGCCACCCGGGCGGCCGACTTCTCCTCAGGTCAGGTTCAGTAAAAGATGAAGGATTTGCCGGCCGGAAGGTCGCCGAGCCGGGCTTCAAGATCGGTGATGGGAAGGCAAAGTGCCCCGGAGATGTGCCCCCGGGCGTAAACCGATTCTTTTCGCACGTCCACCGGGATCGATGGATCGCCTCGGTCGAGCCGGGTCTTGACCTCCTCGGGCGTGAGACGAGGAATCCCCGGAATCTCCATGCGCTGAAACTTAGCTTTCGGCTGCGCAATTGTCAACAACCTCCATTGAATGGTCGCGTCGAGAGGCGGGCTGAGTCTATGGAAGGATATGACTATCGCAGGTGGTGGCGGATGGCAACACTGATCTGCTCGACGAGGACGACGATCAACAGTACCACGAGGGTCAGCGTGGCAACCTTTTGATACTGGAAGGCACGAATGTAGAGCTGGATATAAAAGCCGATGCCGCCGGCACCCACCAATCCCAGGACCAGCGATTCCCGCAAGTTCAACTCGAAGCGAAACAGCGTGTCCCGCGCCACGTCGGGTGCGACCTGGGTCAGCACGCCGAAACGCACTCGCTGCCACCACGTGGCCCCCGCACTCCCGAGTGCCTCGAGCGGGCCGCGTCGCGCGTTCTCAAATGCCTCGCCATAGAACTTCCCAAGCATACCGGTCGAGTGCACCGCGACGGCCAGCACACCTGGGAAGGGCCCTAACCCCACGGCGCTCACGAAAAGCAGTGCCAGCAGAATCATCGGTACCGCGCGGAGGATACCCAGGAGCCACTTGACCGGCTGATGCACCCAGCGGGGTGAAAGGTTCACCGCGGCGAGCAGCCCCAGTAGGAAGGAGGCTACCGCACTGAGCATCGTGCCAAACAGAGCGATCTGCACCGTCTCTCCCGTCGATACAATGACCGTTTGGGTGACCGTGGTGTCCGGGGGAATCATGCGGCTGAAGAACTCGGCCATGCGAGGCAGGCCGGTAGCCAGCTTCTCTAACCGGAAGTCAGCACCGACCCACGCCCAGGCGATCAGGGCGACTAACGATAAGATCCCGCCGACTCGCAACAGACTGTCACGGGGCGTCGGGCGGGGATAGCCTGTGACCCGACGATCGCGTTTCGCGTCCGTGGGGGTGGCAGTGACCGGCGGCGCCTCGAGGACCGCCGCGGCAGTATCTTTCGCCTCTCCGATCCCCGCGGATGCCGGTGACGCAACGGAGATCACATCGCGCTCGGCGACGGTCTGGGCTGCTGGACCGTTAAGCCTGCTGGCCGGGCTGTCTTGCACGACCCGTCCCTGGTGTAAGGCGACAATGCGTTCTGCATATTTCTGGGCTAGCCCTGGCTGATGGAGACTCATGATGAGCGTCGCGCCGTAGCGCGTACTTACGGCCGTCAGCAGTTCCAAGATGTCGTCCGCCAGGGCCGGATCCAGGTTACTGACCGGCTCATCAGCCAAGATGATCTCGGCCTCTTGAGCCAGCACGCGGGCGACGGCGACTCGCTGCTGCTGGCCGCCACTCAACGTGTCGGCCCGCTGGCTGACCTGTTGGACCAGGTCCACTTCGATGATGGCCTTCATCGCGGCTTGCTTGTCCGCTTCGGGAAACCAACTCATCAAGCTCAACAGCGGATGGACACGTCCCAGCCGACCCCAGAGCACGTTCTGGAAGGTGGGTGCCCGCTCGATCAGATTGAAATCCTGGAAGACAAAGCCCACACGGCGGCGGATATCGCGGCGGCGGGTGGTGGTGGCGGTGATCTCGTGGCCGAGCACGACGATCTGGCCTGCCTCCGGCTGGACGTAGCCGTTGATCAGGCGGAGCAGGGTTGTCTTGCCGGCTCCACTCGGTCCGATGACAGCGACGCGTTCGCCCCGGCGGATTACCAACTCCTCGATATCCAACACGCGGGGGCCTTCATGGCTGTAGCGTGCCTGGACGCCTCGCAGCGCGACGGCCGGGCTGGGCGCCTGCAGATTACTCTCGTCGAGTCGGGCCATTACCGTGGTCAAACTCTTCACGCGTCTTCGCGTTACCTGAGGTAACCATACAGACGTGCTAATGCCTCGACCGAGGCGTAGTCTTTGTGGGTGGCTTCGACGTAGCCATCCGGGCTGTAGACATACTTGAGGAGATGTTGGTAGGCTGGATCATTCAGCTTGAGCATGGCGCGCTTGAATGCCGCACGACGCTCCGGGTTGAGTCCCCCGCGGGCGACCACGACATGTGACGGGATCGGCTCTGATTCAGCGATCCAGGTAATCTGCTCAAGCTGCGCAGGCGATAACAGCAGATCGGCATATTGGCTGGCGCCAGCGGCGTGCACATAGCCATTGGCGACGGCCTGGATCGCCTGCTGGTAGCCGCCGGCGAAGTAGACAGTCTTGAAGAATTTTTGCGGGTCGTCGCCGTACTTCAGCAGGCCAGCGCGGACGAAAATATCAAGGGGGTAGAGGTAACCTGACTCTGAGACCGGGTCGGCAAAGGCAATGCTCTTGCCCCTCAGGTGTTCAAGTTTGGTAATCCCACTATCCTTGCGGACAAAGATGCGTCCGCGGTACACGGGATAGCCACGGTAGACCTCGGCCAGGATAACCTGAGCACCGACCTGATGGTGGGCCAGCACGTAGGGGAGCGCACCCATGAACGAGATGTCAGCCTCCCCGTTGCGCAGTGCCTCAACGGCCGCCGCATGGTCGTGGGTAACAAAACCCTTGACCGGCAGGCCAAGTTCCTTTTCGAGGTAGGTGGTGATCACCTTGATATCGCCGATCAGCTTCTCTGGATTCTCCTGGGGAATGAAAGCCAGGACGAGGGGGCTGTTCCTTTCCGCCAGCGGCCCTGCCCGAGTGGTTGGTGTCGTGTTTGGCTTCTGTGCAGGGATAGCAGGGGCGAGGGTGAGGAGCAACGACAACGTGGTGATAAGCAATGCCATGGTCCGGTACATCGGAGCCTTCCCTCTCGCTTCTTACTTCAGGACAGGATCGTATTTGGCTTCGAGGCGCTTGTATTCCTCCCACAGGGTCTCTGCTCGATTCCAATCGTTGGCCTGGATGGCGAGTCGGATGTTCTCAAGATGGTCAGCCACCTCATAGACCAACGGTGCTTGGCTGCGGTCTTTTAATGCGCTGGCGTCAAGCCGCATATCCCGGGCCACCGTACGGATCGCCAGGTCGGCATGGTATCCATCCCGGGCGGGGATCAGTGTGTCCAGTGTGCTGATAAAGACCGTCAGCTCTCCCCACGCCAACCGGAAGAGTGTGTTCTCGTCGTCGAAGACCTCAAACGGTTTCTCGCCCGTACCGACGGCCTCCAGGTACGCCGTGAGATCCGACTTTTGCTGTGTGGTCAGGCCTAACGTGAAACGTGCGTCGAACCATGCGACGACATCAGCAAGCGTTTCCAGCGATCCGTCATGAAAATAGGGGCCGGTATGCGTGACGTTGATGAGTGTGGGTGTGTCGAAAAAGCTGTCGCGGGCATGGGGGCTGGCCGGGTCTCCGGAGCCGATGTCGTGCCTCAGGCCGTCCATAAAGTTGGCGCTGGGGACATGACAGGTCGCGCACGAGCGACCCCCCATCCCCGTATACGGGGTGTTGAACAGCATGGCGCCGCGCTTGGCGGTTTTCGGGGCCTTCTTGTTGAGCGTGCCGTCCGGATTCAGGTATGGCGATGGTAACCAATCGAATTCGAGCATGTAGGTGACCATCGCGTCGAGCATCAGCGGGGTTGGCTCGTTGCCGTTGAACTCATTCACGATGACGTTACGTACAAAATCCCGCAGGCTGGCGAAGCGCCCATCACGCCCGTAGGGCGCGGTGAAGCGGATGCCCCGTAGGGTGGGAATGTCCAGCGGGTCGGTTCGCTGGTCGTTAAAGCGGGGATTGAAGAAGTGGCCATCGACGTCGGCGGAACCGGCTTTGTGACTGATGCCAGCAATGAAGAACTCTCGATTGACGTCACTACGAGGATGGCAGGTGGAGCAAGTGATACCTAGGCTGCGCGCCGGCTCTCCGAAGATCTCCGGCGAATCGAACAACATATCGCCAAAGGCCACGATAAACAGATCTTTCTCATCAAAACCTCGCGCCTCAAAGTTCAGAATCAGGCGGGGCAACGGGTTCGGGGGGTTCACGTTGCTGGGGGGTGGCAGCCAGGGATTGACGTGCACCGTCTTTCCCCCTGCCAGCAGGGTCTCCGGGATGGGTTCGAGTCGGCCCCGTCCCGTGAACTGCTCGACTTCGTAGTTGGCGGTGAGATACTCCTCAATGACCTTCCGGGCGGCCGCAAACTTGCCCGGATCTGGCGCCTTGCTGCCAAGACCCATGACACCGGCACTCCCCACGCTGCTCGACATGTCGAGCCAGGCCCGGCCGAGATGCTGGAATGCGTCCGGATGAGACTGGGAGATAAAATTTTGACCAAACGCGCGGTAGATACGCTGGGCATTCAATACATCGCCACCGGCGGCGCCAGGCTGGCTCAACTTGGCCTGTGCCTGAATGATGTAGGAACGGGTCAGCTGCGATACGGCTCGAGTAGATGTGGCATAGAGGGCGAGGCGGTCATGCTTCGCGAGGGCCTCGCGAATCGCAGCCGCGTGATCGACGCCCGCCACGTTTGTGGCGTTCCTCAACATATCGTACACGGAATTCCCGCCGAAGCCCGGATCGGATATCGCCCGTTCGTACTCATTCACAATGAGCTGCCAGTTGATCGGCTTGAGGTTGGCGTAGAACAAACTGCGGAGATAGGCGGCCGGCACGGGGTGCCAAGGTTCCTCGGTGACGATATGACTGCGGGCCCCCGGCGTGAAGAGTAGTGGAGATAACAGGACCAGTGTTGAGGTCAGGAGCCACCTGCGTGTGCGCACTAACATGCGTTTCATCGATGGAAATCTCTTTAGACTCTTTTCAGGCCTACTTGGCTCAGCCTAATATTTAATTTAGTCTCATCTAAAATATCCTATTTCTGCTTGGCTGTCAAGAGGCGACACTGGGGGATAGAAGGCAAAATAGTGTGTATTTTTGGGGTGTTAAGCCCGGGTGATGAGATGCTATAGGCTGTCCCTGGTACGCGGGCTATGTTCAAGAGAAATGAGTGGGAGAGGGACGTTCCGAGAGGGGGTAGCCGTCGTGCTGCAAGTGCCACAGGCGGGCGTAAACACCTTGCCGTTCCAAAAGCGCCTGGTGCGATCCCTCTTCGACCAGCTCGCCATGGTGGAGGACCAGGATGCGATCCGCCTCGGCCGCGCTTTTCAGGCGATGGGCGATGACGAGGATCGTCTTGCCTGCGGTGAGCTGGCGCAGGCGGCGGGAGAAGTTTGCCTAGGGCGCCGCGTCGACGTTCGCGGTCGCCTCTTAGAGGATCAGGATGTCCGGGGCATACGCCAACGCCCGAGCGAGCCCGATGAGCTGGCGTTCCCCCATCGAAAGCGAAGCACCCCGCTCGGTCAAACGCGAGTCCAGCCCCCTCGGGAGGCGCTCGATGATCGGCAGGGCACCGACGAATTCGAGGGCCTGCTTTGCCTTCTCTTGGCTGACACCGTCGCCCACCCGCAGGTTGACGGCGAGGCTCTCCGAAAAGAGGAAGGGGTCTTGCGGGATCAGCCCAATCCGTCGCCGGAGCGCGGTGAGATCGAGTCCCCGGATGTCCCGTCCGTCCACGAGGATCGCACCTCGCTCGATTTCATACAGCCGGGTGAGCAGGTTGACGACTGTGCTTTTACCCGCCCCGGTCGCCCCGACCAGGGCCACCCGCTCGCCAGACTGCACGGTGAAGGACAACCCTTTCAGAACGTCCGTGCCAGGTTGATAGGCAAACCAGACATCCTTGAACTCGACCCTGCCTCGGAAGGAGCTGATCCGGTCCCCAATGCCATCTCGCTCTGGCGCCTCATCCAACAGCTCGAAGATCCGTTCGGAGGAGGCCATGGCGGACTGCATCACGTAATACTTATCACTGAGATCCCTGATCGGGATGAAAAACCGTTGCAGATATTCCAAGAAGGCGACCAGCGTGCCCAGTGTGAGTGTTTCTCGCACGACCTGCCCACCCCCATACCAGATGATCAGGCCTAAGCCGATCGCACCAATCACCTCGACCGCTGGGTAGAACAGGGCGTAATACAGGAGCGATTCGAGCGTGGCCTTCCGATGCTCGGCATTCAAGCCGGCGAACCGCGTGGCCATCGCTTTCTCTCGGCCGAAGGCGTGAATCACCCCCATACCATTCAAGCTCTCCTGGAGGAAGGCGTTCAATCGGCTCACCTTGTGCCGAATCTGGCGGTATGCCCCACGTGCTTTTTGTTGAAAGAGGGCGACCGCAGCAATCAGCAAGGGCAGGATGGTAAACGCGATGAGGGTGAGTTTCAGGTCGAGATAAAGCATCGCCGCGACGATCGCGCCCGCGGTGAGGAGGTCGCCGACGGCACTGACCAGCCCGCTCGTGAAGAGATCTTTCAAATTCTCGACGTCCGAGGTCACCCGGGTAAAAATGCGGCCGGCGGGGTTGCGGTCGAAGTAGCGGAGGGGGAGACGCTGCAAGTGGCGGAAGATTTCGAATCGCAGATCGGCCACCACTCGCTCCCCGGTCCACTGCATCAGAAAGAGTTGTCCATATCGCACCCCGCTCTCGAGGGCCAGGATACCCAGGTAGAGGAGGGCAATCCCCCAAAGCCCTTTCAGGCTGCCCGGGACGATATAGCTGTCGATGGCGACTTTCAGCAGATAGGGGCGGAGGATCTCGAGTCCGGAGACAAAGAGGAGGAGCGTGGCCGAGCCGCCGAGGGCCGCTCGGTATGGGGTCAGGTACGTGAGCAGACGCTTTATCAGCCGGGCGTCGTAGGCCCGTCCGAGAATTTCTTCTTCTTGATCTTTCACCACCCCTACCATGTTACTGCTCGCTCAAATTCGCAATTCGAAATCGTTCGACTGAGGCTCACGACTCGAAGTCCGAAATCGCCTCGGTCTCAACTCTCAACTCTGAACCCCCAACTCACCTCAGCTGATCCAGAGTCTGATAGCGGTCCCAGAGATGCGCGTAAAGGCCTCCCCCTTTCAGGAGTTCCTGATGTCTTCCTTGCTCGACGACCCGTCCACGGTCTACAACGAGAATCAAGTCGGCCTGCTCGATGCTGGTGAGGCGATGCGTGCTCATGAGGATCGTGCGCCCCGAGAAATGGATCCGGACACGGTCGAGGATTTTCCGCTCGATCTCGCTGTCGACACTGGAAAGCGCATCGTCGAGAATGAGAATTTGAGGATCCCGGGCGACGGCGCGAGCGATGGTCACCCGCTGCCGCTGCCCGCCGGAGAGAGTAATACCGCGCTCCCCGACCACGGTGTTGAGGCCATCAGGGAGGGCTGCAACGTCGTCTTCGAGCCCAGCCAGGAAGAGCGCATGGTGAATCTGGGACGCCTGAGGATCCTGAAGGCCGAAGGCGATATTGTTCCAGAGGGTATCCGAAAGAAGAAAACCCTCCTGGGGAACGTAGCCGAAACTCTCCCTCAGCGTGGATATGGGGAGCCGGGTGACGTCAATCCCATCCACAAAGAGCTGTCCCTCAGGGAGTTCTCGCAGACGGGGAAGGAGGCTGAGGAACGTGCTCTTTCCACCCGCGTTTGGTCCGACGAAAGCCACAGACGCTCCCGCGGGTATTGAGAAGGTCATACCAGTGAGGGCTGGGCGCCTGCTCCCGTTGCCGTACTGAAAGGTGAGGTTGCGTGCCTCGATTCCTCCACGGATTGTCGTTGGACGGATCGGCTGGGCGTGTTCGCGAATCGCAGGTTCCTCGGCGAGCGTTTCGGCGATCCGCTCGAATGCCACCTTTCCTCGCTGCCAGAGGCCCAGCACCCACGCAAGGGCAATGGTAGGCCACATGAGCATCCCGAGGTAGCCATTAAAGGCGACCAGCTCGCCCAGGGTCATCTGTCCTGAGGCGACCTGCTGACCACCTATGGCGATCGCGAGGACTATGCCGATCCCACCCGCCAAGCTGGTGAGGGGATAATAGATGCCTTCGAGGCGCACGACGCGCATCTCCTCAGCCAAGTACTCCTCCCCCTTGTCCCGAAAGGCGGCCAGCATGGGATGTCCCAAAGTGTAGCTCTTGATCAAGCGCATGCCGGCGACCGCCTCTTGGACCTGGCCACACAGCTCCTGGTACCGTTCTTGGACCCGGTGTACCTGAGCCTCCATCCGATGGCGGAGTTCCTTGAGGGTCCAGATGAGAATGGGGAAGGGGGCCAACGCATACAGGGTGAGCCAGGGGTTGAGACGGGCCATCAGCACCGCGGCAGAGATCCCCACGACGAAAGTCGTGGACAGATGAAGTGGACCTGCCCCTAACAGCGTCCGGAGGACACTGATGTCCTGAGTGGCCCGCGCCATCAGGTCGCCGGAGGGAACCCGGTCGTAAAAGCTGCTATCGAGACGGAGCCACTGGCGGTAGAGCTGGTTGCGCAGGTCGTACTCAATGTGGCGTGACGTCCCGACAATCATCATTCGGGCCAGGAAGCGGAAGGTTCCCTGGATGACCGTGAAGAAGATGAGGGCAGCAGCAAAGAAGAGGAGGGTCGACCCCGCCGGTCGCTCCTGCATCCGGTCGATGGCCTCTTTGATGATCCACGGGATGGTGAGGCCAAAACCGCTCGAGAGGAGGACGGCGCCTAGACCGAGGACGATGACCTTACGGTAAGGGCGATATAGGGCGAGGATAGGTCTCATGAATTGCTCTTGTAGCAAACGGGGGTTGGAGAGTCAATGCCGCCCCGCTTATCTTCTCTCCTTGCTGTCGCTGATCCGATCCAGGGATCCGCCAGGCGCGCATGTTTGGCTGCAGGGTGGCCGCCGAGGGGAATATTGGCATCCGAAGAGGAATGATGATATCTTCGGGCGCAAAGCATCAGCGAGGGCAAAGGGGGGTTCTACGGTTCGCCCCAGTGGGGAGAGCAGAGATGGAGCGGCTGGAGAAGACGCTACGGGACCTCAGAGGAATTATTGCGACTTTTCGGGAGGAAGTGACCGCGCTATCCGACGAACTGTCGAACTCCAGCGTCGCGATGTCTCCTGCGGAACTGGAGGCCAAGCTCTGCAACGTGCAGGAGCGAATTCGGCAGGCGGCCACAGAGAAATATGCTCATTTCCTGGAGGAAGCCGCTCAGATCGAGTCAGAGCTTCAAACCAGGCTGCACCAGGTCCGGGACTTCAGGGAGCAAGCCGACCAAACCAGCACATACCTCATCGCGTTGACAACAGGCCAGCGTGCAGGAAAAAGGGCCCGTTAGCCCGCCTCCTTTTCCTCATCTGCAAGCTCAGCAGATCGATTGGCACTCACACTGTCCTTCGAATCAGCAGCCTTTATACCTACCACCCGACCACGGACTAGGTCACGGTAGGGAAGGGAAGAGTCCGGAGGCGAAGGGGCCGGGACGGTTATCATCTCCCGAAGCCTTTGGTCGGCCAGGCGAGCCTGCTCGAAGACCCTGGCAAAGAGCGTGTTCTGGTCTTGGTGCGGGGGCTTGTGGCGTTCCGCCGCCTCGTCTAACTGGGTGAATAGCTCTGTCGGCCGATACTCGACTGCGCGGGCGAATTGGGCGAGGGCCTTCTGCCGCTCCTCCAGATACCCTGCCAGGGCGTCGTATTCGGAAATCAGCGCTGGCTCTCGAAGGGAGTCCAGAAGCTGCTGTTGTTCCTCAAGATTCTGCAGGAAAGCATTTAATCGCTGCCGA
This sequence comes from Methylomirabilales bacterium (SeqCode), assembly GCA_041599135.1. Classification (GTDB taxonomy): domain Bacteria; phylum Methylomirabilota; class Methylomirabilia; order Methylomirabilales; family CSP1-5; genus CSP1-5. Next base: position 14,667 of record JBFHXD010000057.1, read on the forward strand.
AGAACCCCGTAAATCATTTCGATAGCCCGCCGGCCGTCCTCCACATATTTAAGAAACGGCTGGGGCTGCTCCTCAATGTAACGATTCGCCTGCCCAAGGAAGTCCCTCTGACTGGCGAGC
>JBFHXD010000058.1:0-14433 GCA_041599135.1 Methylomirabilales bacterium (SeqCode)
AAAAATTGAGGTCAAGCCCATGGCGATCACGGGAGTCTGGTGTGGGGAAGGTAAAAGGTTTAACGTGTCCGAAGTGTAAGACGGGCTACGCCGTCGAGATAAAAGAGCCCAGGTGCGTGGAGTGTCACGCGACCCTTGAGGTCGAGCTGGATCTGAGCAATCTCGAGGGGAAAGGCCCCGATCTATTTTTGCGGCGCAACGAGCGGAGCATCTGGAGATGGCGAGAGTTTTTCCCGATCGAGAGAGAGGCTGCCATCGTGACGTTGGGCGAGGGAGGGACGCCGCTGCTGGATGCAGAGAGGCTGCGGCGAGAGGTGGGTGAGGTCAACCTGTACCTCAAGAATGATACGGTGCTCCCCACGGGATCGTTAAAGGACCGATCAAATGCTGTGGGAATCTCTCGTGCGGTGGAGGAGGGGCGGGATGTGGTGGCGGTCGCCTCCACGGGCAACGCGGCGTCCTCCGTGGCCGCCTACGCCGCCCGAGCCGGTCTGCAGAGCGTTGTTTTTGTTCCAGAGATGACCGCCCCGGAAAAGGTGGTCCAAGCCGCCTCATATGGGGCGCGGATTGTCCGAGTACAGGCCGACTACGACGAGACGGCGCACCTGTACGGACAAGCCCTCAAACGGTTTGGCTGGTATAACTGCCTCTCGTCCAACCCGTTTCGGAATGAGGGAAAGAAGAGTTACGCCTACGAAATCTGGATGGACCTCGACGGCCATGTTCCCGACTGGGTGATCCACCCGACCGCAGGGGGGACGGGACCGGCCGCCTGCTGGAAAGGATTCAATGAACTGTACCGGCTGGGCTGGATCGATCAGCTGCCCAGGATTGTGGTGGTGCAGGCGGCGGCCTGCGCGCCAATCGTCGAGGCCTTCCACGCGGGGCGGGATGAGATCTTACCGGTCGAGGCGCGACAGACCATCGCCGAGAGCATTCGGGTCGGAAAACCTTCCACCATGGCGTGGCGGGCCCTTCAGGCCTGTCGGGACTCGGGCGGAACAGCGGTGGCACTTTCAGAGGAAGAGATCGAACGCAGTCAGCGCCTCCTGGCAAGAGAGGCTGGGATATTTGCCGAGCCGGCGGGCGCGATCTCTCTCGGGGCGGCGATTCGCCTGGCCCGGGATGGGCTGATCGATCCGAGCCATGTGGTCGTCGCGGTAATTACCGGGCACGGTCTAAAGCAACCCTCAAGTGATCTCACCCTCCCCGTCGCTATCCCACCCAACCTTACCGTCTTGGGGCAAGCCCTTCAGAAGTCCTGACGATTGCCCTCCCCAACGTTCCTTCTAACACAGAAGAGAAGCGGGTGTAGGCCAGGCTTTCAATCCAAGAGTGTCACTATTTTGGTGGCAGACGGGGGCTGAGGTTTGGGGTGGGGACGACCACCAGTCCGGTGGTGGGATTGCCGAACAGGGGAGGACTGGGCTTGGTGCCTCCCTTCATAGCCCAGAAATGGGGTCCGGAGGGCGGATTCCTTTACTTATAGGGGCCAGAGCGGCCGTTTAGCTGATCATATCCGAATATTGGTCCGATGGTTGCAAGAAGGACTTTAAGGATATAGATGCAACGTGCTCTCGCTCCTCATGGAGATGATTTTTAGAACGTGAGAGTATCAGGGCATCACGAAACCAGGAATCCAGTGACGAAGGGGAGTCACATGACACTTTACGTTTTCAGGATCCAGGTAGATCCCGACGCGGAAGTAGAGCTCAAAGAGGTCGCGGCGCCAGATTTTGCCACGGCGGTGCAAACGCTTGCGGCGTGGTGCCCGGGCGTCCACATTCACAAGCTCGAAGGGATCTGTGCGGCACGGGTGGCGGTAGCCTAGATGCGATATCCTGACAGCGGCGATAGGCGACGCCATCGCCGGTGGGAGGTCGGGGGTCGGCGCGTGGGTCGGCTTGACAGCGCGCACCAGGCTTCCGTCCTCGATCTCAGCTTAGGTGGAGCCCTGATCGAACACGCGAGCAACGACCTCTGGCCCGAGACCATTGCATTTCTGACCCTGGCAGCCCCTGGGCAAGAGGCCGGCTTGAAGTGTCGGGTTGCCCATTCGGCAGTCCACCGGTATGAAGTCCAACCCACGGGGGAGCGGGACCTCATCTACCGATCAGGACTGGAATTCTTGGATACCTCGGAAGTCTCCCTCCAATTCATCGATAATTTCATCGACTCCGTGAAATCACCGAGTCCCTGAAAAAGTGAGCTAACTCATTTATTCGCCGGTCTTTTCGGAATCCCCCGAACCTTAACCACACACCTTTCACACCTTCACGGGTATCACTATTTTCGTGGGGATAGACAACGGTTGTGCTGTCCACCACGCTGACCCGACCATCCCAACAATACGATAGGCCGACGCGTACCCGCCTGACATGACCAAGATCATGATCTTGTTTGACCTGGATCATTGCCATGGATCAATGATGCACTAAATTTACGGGTAAGGGAACCTTAGTGACTTGGTTAGGAGGAGCTTAACAATCCAATATGGCCACAAAGTGGTCGCGCCACGGTGAAAATCTGAAGATGGCCAGCTTCGTAGAAGCATCTGAGATTCCTCGCACAGCGACAAAAACTCTGGCCCTTGTTGGTCAGCCGAACGTCGGCAAGAGCCTGGTCTTTTTTCGGCTGACGGGCCACTATGTGAGCTGCTCCAATTACCCCGGAACAACGGTGGAACTCTACCGGGGTACCGCGCAGATTGGTGGCCAATCCTGGCAAGTACTGGACACCCCTGGTGTGGTGGATCTCGCCTCCTCCGCCGAGGCCGAGCAGGTCACGCGAGATCTCCTGCTCTTTGGTGGCGCGGACGTTGTGATTCAAGTGGCCGACGCGAAGAACTTAGAGCGTACGCTGCTGCTATTAGTCCAGCTGGCGGAACTGAATGTACCGATGGTCCTGAATTTAAATTTGGCCGACGAGCGCCGCGCCCGCGGGCTGGACTACTCGGTGGCAGAGCTGTCCCGACAGTTGGGTATTCCCGTGGTGGAAACCGTGGCGACCACAGGCGAAGGCCTGGACACCCTTCGCGAGGCGGTGTCGGAAGCGCAGGTGCCGCGGGTCGAAGTGAGCTACGGTCCGGCACTCGAGCCGGCCCTTCTCGCGATGGACGAAGTGGTCCGGGGCCGCGTCCGGACGGGCCATGTCATCGAAATTCAGACGGGTCCTTCCTGTCATTGTAGTGGGGGCGTAGTGAGTGGGAACGGCCAGGGCTCAATCACAGGGCGCGGCCTACCCGCCTTGCTCCTGGCACTGCCACCCGAGAATGCGACAGGCCTCCTAGGAAAGCTAGATCTGTCTCCGGAGGAACAGGAGAGGATCAAGCGCCTCTCGGCGGACGTTCGTGCGAAAACCCCGCGGCTCTCTTACGAGATCGCCGTTGCGCGCCAAAAAGTCGCAGCCAAAATTCTGACGAAAAGTCCCCTTCGCCGGAACGAAGATCGAGTAAGAAATGAAAGCGTTTTGCGAAGCCGTGCTCCCCGATGGGTGGAGCGCTTGGGCCGATGGACGGTTCATCCTTTGTGGGGCATTCTCATACTGCTCGGTGTGCTTTACGGGATGTATCAGTTTGTGGGGAATTTGGGCGCACAGGTCATGGTGGACTTGCTGGAGGAGACAGTCTTTGGACACTACATCAACCCTGCGCTGATCGCTGTGACCGACCATTACCTATCCATCCCGTTTTTGCAGGATCTGCTCGTGGGGGAGTACGGCGTGCTCACCATGGCGTTGACATACTCGTTGGCGTTGATTTTACCCATTGTGACCACTTTCTTCCTCGCCTTCGGCTTCCTGGAGGACTCAGGATACTTTCCCCGCCTGACCGTGATGGCCCACCGGGTTTTCCGCGGGATGGGCCTCAGCGGCCAGGCCGTGCTCCCGATGATCCTGGGCCTGGGTTGCGATACCATGGCCACGATGACGACGCGCACCCTCGAGACGCGCAAGGAGCGGGTAATCGCGACACTCCTCTTGGCGTTAGGCGTTCCCTGTTCGGCGCAGTTGGCCGTGCTGTTGGCAATGTCAGCGGCGGTTTCGCCCTGGATTTTGATTGGCGTGCTCGGCAGTGTGGGTTTGCAAATGATAATCGTGGGTCGGCTGGCTGCCCATCTTCTTCCAGGGGAGGCTGCTGCATTCATTATGGAGCTGCCACCGCTGCGTTGGCCGCAGTGGAGGAATATCGTCGCTAAGACCAGGCTGCGGCTGGTCTGGTATATCACAGAGGTTGTGCCGCTCTTCGTGGTGGGCACCCTCGTGCTGTTTGTGATGGATAAGGTTGGGACGTTGGTGGCCGTGCAAGCCGCGGCGCGCCCCGTGGTCAATGGCCTGTTGGGGTTACCCGCAGAGGCGGCGACGGCATTCGTGATGGGCTTCTTCCGCCGGGACTACGGCGCCGCCGGGCTCTATCAGCTGCAGCAAGGTGGAGGGCTGGACGCCGTTCAGCTTCTGGTAAGCATGGTAGTGATCACGCTGTTCGTACCGTGCATCGCTAATTTCTTGGTGATCGTGAAGGAACGCGGCTGGCGCACCGCTGCGGCAATCGTAGCCTTCATACTGCCGTATGCCGTTTTGGTGGGGGCGGTGGTGAACGCTGTCGTGCGAGCCGTGCTGAGGGGGTAACACATGCACTGTCCGATGTGCCACGGATTGTTGAACGCTAGAGCACAGGCACATGCTTGCCAGAGCTGCCCACTCTATCATTTGGGTAGCGGTTGTTGTCTGCAGTTGATCCGGTGTCCCACGTGTGGATACCACAGCCTGCCCGGAGAGGAGAAACCTTCTCCCCAGGTGCTACCGGCAGTTGAGCCGCTTCACATCCAGAACGGCACAGCAGCCCGCCCTTTGGACGAGCTGGAGGTGGGTGCACGGGCCTGTTTGATTGGGTTTGACTCCCTCAATGAAAGAGATTTACAACGCTTGGTGGCTTATGGATTGATCCCGGGTGCCCGCCTCAAAGTGCTCCAACGCGTGCCGGCTTACATCTTGAAGATCCACGAGACCGAACTGGCTTTGGAGCATAGCCTCGTGAAGGCTATTTACGTCCTGTCTGATCCCGCCGTTGACCGATGACCGACGACCGACCAGGAAAAAGTGACTGGTGGTTAGTGGCTCGTGGCTGGTGGTTTTCACCAAGCACCAATCACCAACCACCATCAACTGTGAGCTGTGAACTGTAAAGCGGGTGGTCGGACATCGGTCGACTGTCATCGAGTCATTAGGCGGGAAACGTCACACTGCAGAAACTCACGACTCCCTGTGGGTCAGCCGCCTGGCCATAATGGAGGAGTTCTCCTGTCCGCCCTTTCATCAAATGCAACAGGGCGTAAGTGGGGGATAACCCACAGATACGGCGGCAATCCCCTTCCCGGCTCACAAAAGAAAAGAAGCCGTCTGGATCGCCAGCAACCACCCGCTCGAGCATCTGTCTATCTTGATCCTCGATCCACCGCAGCAGGCTCGGCGTCATCGAGTTGGCGTCGCCAAACCGGGGACCCATGTGGGCCAGGTCGACCCCCGCGATGAGACAAAGCGGTTGCCGCTGCGCATCGAGGTGATCCCGCAGGGTTTCGAGAAAGCGCCGAACCTCTGGGTCATCTGAGGGGGACTTTCCGCGGGCGATCTGTTCTTGGAAAGAGCCGCACAGGATGGGGAGGATGCGGATCGGGCGTTTATTCCCCATGAGGTGTTGCAGCAAAATGACTTGGAATTCAATGGAATGTTCGTTTCGATGGGCAATATCATCCACCCCCAGGACATGGGGACAGCGATCCGTGAGTTGCTGCAGCAAGGCGTGGTCTGTCGGAACAGCACCGAAAGGCGTATCGAAGTCTTTCGTGCATACAGCAAAAGGCTTGGTCGTACCGGCGTGGGCTGTTCCAAAGATGACGAATATCTCCGCATCCGTCCTCTCATCGAGCCCACGGTAGGCCCAGGCATATCCCGCGGCACCCCGCATGTAATCAATGTGGGGAGCGATTAGAGCACGAACGGGCGGTGCGACAGCGTCTGGCGGCGTGCCCGGACCATCTGGATGATGGAGGAGCTGGTCGAGCAGCTGACGGAGCTCCAACGGGTCTGACGGATAGGACTTGCCAGCGAGAAAGGCTGGCCGGATCTTGGCCCGTTCGAAAGCTTCTTCCAGCGCCTGCCGATGTTGCACAAAGCGATCACTCTCTAAAAAGTAGTGCTCATCGAGCATTGCGACGAGCTGTTCCACTTGTTCCCGGAAGAGGATCTCCCCATGGCGGCGGACATGTTCTGCTTGTATGTCGAGGATAGACTTTGTGCCATCGAAGAAGCGGAGGATATTCACCGCCGCGAGCGGCATGAAGAGGACGGCCTCGGCGAAGTGGGTTGGGTCCCGGAGGCAGACGACCCGTCTGCTATTGATCTCGGTGGGAAAGGCCTCTATCGGTCTGAGCTTTGGATACTCCACTATGGGATCCGTAAGAAAGCAGGGTCAGGTCACACTGGCGCGGGGCGAGCCCACCTGCATCCCTGGAAGCTCTCGCGCCGGCTGAGCTCGCGTTCGATCGCATTGAGGACGTCCCATTTGTGGAGCGTCCACTGGGGGGCGAGCAGCAGATCTCGGGGTGGATCCCCGGTCAGTCGATGAATGACCATGCTTGGCGGGAGCAGCTCTAAAAAGTCACAAACCGTCTCGATATATTCGGTCATCTCCATCGGCCGGTACTCTCCCCGAATGTACATGTCCCCCAGGACCGTATGTTTGAGGACATAGGTGAGGTGGATCTTAATCCCGTCAAGGGGTAGGTCGGCAATCGCCTTGGCGGTCTCCAACATGTCTGCCCGGGTCTCTTCGGGGAGTCCCAGCATGACGTGGACGCAGGTATGAATGCCGCGGCCGGTCGTTCGGCGCACGGCGTCGAGAAACTCAGCAGAGCCATGGGCGCGGTTGACGCGGGCAAGGGTCCGGTCATGGATCGACTGGAGCCCGTATTCGATGGCGACGTAAGTCCGCCGGGCAGTTTCTTGCAGCAGATCAAGGACCGGATCCGGGACACAATCCGGCCGGGTCCCAACCACTAGTCCTACAATGTCGTCGACCTCCAGTGCCTCGGCGTAGAGTTGCTTGAGGGTTTCAATCGAGGCGTACGTGTTCGTGTAGCGTTGAAAGTAGGCCAGAAACTTTTCCGCCTTCTGTCGCTTGCGAAGATAGCGCTTGCCCCGCTCGAGCTGCTCCTGAATGCTCAAGGTGCCGATGGTGGAGTGTCCAGAGCCCCGGTGACAAAAGATGCAACCGCCCACCGCCTTTGACCCGTCGTGGTTCGGGCAGGAAAAGTGAGCGTCGAGGGTGATCTTGTGAACGCGGCAGCCGAACCACCCCTGCAAAAAGGTCCGGAGATCCGTGTAGCGCTTGGTTTGCGTTGGTGAACTTGATATCATACCGCCAGTATGGTACTCCGATGCACGTCCCGTGGCAAGGCGAGAAACGACGGACTGGGATCCTTCACGGGCGACTGCTTGGATGCTAGAACGCTAGAACCTTAGAACGCTCGTAATGCTCTTGCCTTCTAGCATTCCAGCTTTCTAGCCGCCTGGGCGGACGGGGACGACTGACAGCCCTGGGGGAAATGAGATGCCCAAGAGAGCGTACGATGTGATTGTGGTGGGGGCGGGGCACGCCGGCTGTGAGGCTGCGTTGGCTTCGGCCCGCCTGGGCTGTCGGACTCTGCTCATCACGTTAGATCTCAATACGATCGCCGCCATGCCCTGCAGCCCCTCGATCGGCGGGACCGGTAAGGGCCAGCTCGTCCGGGAGATTGATGCGCTCGGTGGCGAAATGGCCCGGGTGTCGGACCAGAGCGCGGTGCAATTTCGGGTCCTGAATGCCTCGAAGGGACTTGCCGTCCGATCGACAAGAGCCATGTGTGACAAACGAAGCTATCATCTGGCCATGCGGAAGGTGCTGGTGGGGCAGGAGGGGCTCGATCTGCTCCAAGGAAGTGTCGAACATCTTGTGGCGGAGGGCGGGCGAATGGTCGGCCTGGTCAATCAAGAGGGGACTTTCTTTAGCGGCCGGGCCGTTGTGATTACTGCCGGAACCTTCATGAAGGGACTTATTCATATTGGAACCACCAATTTTTCCGGCGGACGAATGGGCGAGCGACCCTGCCATACCCTCTCCGATTCTTTGCAGGAACTCGGCCTGACGCTGGGCCGATTCAAGACCGGAACTCCGCCCCGGCTCACGCGAGATTCGTTAGACTTTAACCGGATGGAGCGGCAGGAGGGCGATCCTGATCCGCGCCCCTTCTCCCATGTTACAACGCGATTGGATCTGGTGCAGATCCCTTGCCATATCACGTATACCACGCAAAAGACGCACGACGTCGTCGGGCGGAATCTGGACCGTTCGGCCCTGTACGGGGGAGCCATCAAAGGAACCGGAGCCCGATATTGTCCTTCCCTCGAGGACAAAGTGGTCCGGTTTTGTGACAAAGATCGACACCAGGTGATGGTGCAACCCGAGGGGCGCGATTCCGAGGTCTACTATCCGGGCGGGCTGGGGAATAGCATGCCCCTCGACGTGCAGGAAGAGATCGTCCGATCTGTCCCGGGTCTCGAGCGGGCGGAATTTGTCCGGCCGGCTTATGCGATCGAGTACGATTTTCTGTATCCCCACCAGCTTCAGATGACCCTGGAGACCAGGCGCGTGCAAGGGCTTTACACCGCCGGTCAGATTAACGGAACCTCAGGGTACGAAGAAGCAGCGACCCAAGGCTTGTGGGCTGGGGTGAATGCTGCTCTGAAAATCCAAGGTCGCCCCCCCTTTCTTCTGGATCGCTCCGAGGCGTACATGGCAGTGCTGGTGGACGATTTGGTGATGCGTGGGACCAATGAACCCTATCGTATGCTGACTTCTCGAGCCGAATATCGTTTGCTCTTGCGGGAAGATAACGCCGATCTCCGCCTGACGGAAAAGGGGTATTCACTCGGATTGATCTCGCCGGGGCAATACGAGCGGATGGAGGAAAGGAAGCGGAGGATCGCTGAGGCCATGGGGCAGATCAAGGCGCGGAAACTCCGTCCGACGTCCACGGTGAATGCGGCCCTTGCTCGCCTCGGGACTTCACCCTTACACGAGGCTACGCCAATGATTCAGGTTTTGAAACGCCCAGAAGTGCGGTATGTAGACCTCGTCATAATGGATGGAGAGATGGACAATGGCGATCCACAAGTCGCCCATCAGGTGGAGGTTAACGTCAAGTATCAGGGGTACATTGACCGGCAACTCCAAGAGGTGGAAAGGTTCAAACGCCTTGAGGCCAGGCGGATACCTGAAGACATTGATTACCGTACTGTCCCCGGGCTCTCCAACGAAGTCCGCGAGAACCTCTCGGCCATCCGCCCAACATCAATCGGCCAGGCGTCCCGCATCGCCGGGGTGACTCCCGCCGCACTTTCAATCCTGTTGGTGTATCTTGAACGCCATCGTCGCGTGAATATCGGTGGAGGAGGCTGTCATGCCAGCCAATCTCCCTCCGCAATATCTTGAGGCGGAAAAGCGATATCGCCAGGCCAAGCATTCCCCCGAGAAGGTTCGAGTTCTCGAAGAGATGCTGGCCCTGCTCCCCAAGCATAAGGGGACCGAGAAGCTACAGGCGGATCTCAAGCGGCGGCTCTCTAAACTGAAAGCCGAACTCGATAAGCGCCCGGCGACCAAGCGAGGATCTGGAATCTTCGTGGAACGGGAAGGGGTCGGTCAGGTCGTGCTGGTGGGTGCGCCCAACGCAGGAAAATCGGCTTTGGTCTGTTCCCTCACCAATGCCAGACCGGAAGTGGCGGCGTACCCCTTTACGACGAGAAAGCCATTGTGTGGGATGCTTGAATTTGAAAACGTGAAGATCCAGCTCGTGGATCTGCCGGCGATTGCGCCCGAACTGGTCGAGGGATGGGTCCTGGGCATCGTTCGAAACGCCGACCTGCTCCTTTGGGTGGTGGACCTGGGTTCGGATGACCTGTTCGAGCAGGTGGAAGCGACTGAGAAAATTCTCAATCAGGCGAAGCTCATCCCGGTGGCAGTTCTGGAGCGGACGGAGGGTGCCGAGCCAGGACAGGTGTACAAACGGACTCTGGTACTTGGGAACAAAGCGGATCTCCCCGGGGCAACGGATCGGTTCCTGCTCCTCCAAGAACACGTGGGGGGGCGCTTTCATCTTATCAGCGTCTCGGCCGTCGCGGGGACGGGGTTGCAAGAAATCCGCCGCCAACTGTATGAGGCCTTGGAGGTGCTGCGTGTGTACACGAAGCCCCCGGGGAAGATGGCGGAGCTTTCCCAGCCGGTGGTGCTGCCCAGAGGGAGCACGCTTCTCCAGGCGGCCGAGGCGGTCCACAAGGACTTTGCGGCAAAGCTCAAATACGCTCGAGTCTGGGGATCGGGAAAATTCGAGGGGCAGCGGGTCCACCGGGAGTACCTTGTGCAGGATGGAGACGTTATCGAATTCCATATCTAGGAGAAGGATGAAGCAACAGCATACGCTGAAGGCATGGCGAGTACTCAACCGGTCTGTCGCTTTTTCCTGCCCGTCGTACCAGATCGCCCAGGAACAGATTCGAATCCCCACCAACCACATCATTGACTACTACTATGTTACAATCCCTCCATCGGTCATGGTGATTCCGATAACCGCAAATGGCAGGATGGTACTCCTGCATCAGTACCGATATCCCACGAGGTCCTTCTCCTACGAGCTTCCAGGAGGAAACACGCAAGGGAAATCGCCGCTCGCGGCCGGGAAGGCGGAGCTTGTTGAGGAGACCGGCTATCGGGCCCGGCGATGGAGGCGCCTTGGGAGCTTTCATCCATACTCCGGTATGAGTGACGAAGTCTGCCATGTCTATCTGGCCACGGAGCTTAGGCCCGGCAGGCAGCACTTGGAAGATCGAGAGTTTATCCAGGTAATCGAAATGCCGATTGGAGACGTGTACCGCCGGATCGAGCGCAATCGCATCCGGGACGGAATGACCCTCGCCAGCCTCCTCCTGGCGCGGTCCTATTTAAGGAAGAGAGAGCGATGAAGATCGGAGAGTATCTCTTTCGTCAAATCAAGTCCAGCGGTGTGGATCATACGTTCGGGATTCCCGGAGACTTTGCCATCCCCCTGTGGCGGTCACAAGAGTCTGCAGGCCTCCAACCCGTCGTGGTGACCCATGAGCCGTCTGCAGGTTTCGCCGCCGACGCCTATGCGAGGCTCCGGGGCCTCGGGGTAGCACTCGTCACCTTTGGTGCCGGCGGCTTGAACACGGTGAATGCCATTGCTCAGGCGTTTGCCGAGCGTTCACCGGTCCTGGTCGTGAGTGGGGCTCCCGAAATCAAGGACCGGGACACGGATGCCTTGCTGCATCATCGGGTCAAGACCTTTGAGTCCCAGGTGAACGTGTACCGCGAGGTCACGGCCAGTGTCGCCGTGCTGCGCGATCCCAGTACTGCTCTTGCGGAGATTGATCGCGTGTTGGCGACGATCCTCGAGAAGAAACGTCCAGGATACCTGGAGGTCCCGAGGGACATGGTGGACGCAACCGGTGGCGGTTCGGGGGGAAGGTCAGGCGACAAACAGATCAACCGGGCAGCCTTAGAGGAAGCCATGGCTGAGGTGATTGATCGGCTTAACCGAAGCCTGCGACCGGTTGTGTATGCCGGGGTAGAGATCGAACGGTTTGACCTGCGGGAAAAGCTCATTGCACTGGTGGAGAGGCTCAACATTCCCGTCGTGACCTCCGTTGAAGGAAAGACGGTCTTTCCGGAAAATCATTCGCATTTCATTGGCCTCTACATGGGCCAGGTCGGCTCGGAGGCGGCTCAAAAAGCAATCGAGAACGCGGATTGTGTCCTGATGTTGGGTGCCTTCCTGACCGATGTCAATACGGGCCTCTTTACGGCAAAAATCGACCGGGCCAAACTCATCTCCGCATCCTCCGAGGAAGTAATGGTGAGTTATCACAGTTACCCGGGTCTGAGTCTGGTGGACCTTATTGATTATCTGCTGGCCTCGGGGGAGGTGCAATCCCATGCTCATTTCTCTGTGGCAGAGCGAGACAGGCCCGAGAGGCGCCCGGGGGCGCGGCTGGAGCCGTTCACCATCATCGAAGAGATGAACCGCTTTCTCCAGCCTGGGAAGTATGTCGTCGTTTCAGATGTCGGGGACTGTCTGTACGCCAGTGTGGATCTACGGACCGATCACTTCCTCGGGCCCGGCTATTACAACAGCATGGGCTTTGGGATTCCTGCGGCCATCGCTGCCGGGTTGGCCATGCCAGAGCGGCGGATCATCGCCTTTGTGGGTGATGGGGGATTTCTCATGACGGGGATGGAGCTGGCTACTGCGCGGCGGCTCGGCCTCAACCCCATCGTTATCCTTTGGAATAACAGCTGTTATGGGACGTTGAGGGCCATCGCTGGCCCCGAGGGTTACTTTGATCTGCCTACTATGGACTATGTGGGAATAGCCCGGTCCATCGGAGGGGATGGGGTCCAGGTGAAAACGCGCCAGCAGTTCCGTCAGGCCCTGGACCGAGCTGCGGAGAGCCAGACCTTCTTTCTCATCGACGCGCTACTGCCCGCCGATCAAATGTCACGGACCTGGCAGCGGATCGCTGCCGAGGTTCGCTCCCGCCTTAGTCGCTAGCAGTGCTGCTGTCCGCTATCAGCAGTCAGCAATCAGCTATCAGCAGCAGACAGCTAGAAAGCTGGCAAGCCAGAACGCTCGGACCTGCTAGCCTCCCAGCATTCCGGCTGCTGATAGCTATATAAGGGGTGGCTCGCCCTCTGAAACGAGGACTTGGCGGTACAGTGCCTCGGTGAAGCCGCGGATGAGAAGCGGGCCCCGAGTGAGGACCGGGACGCGAAGCCTGCCATCCCGGTGAATGAGATATCGCTGGATCTCATCATCCGTGATTTCGACGCGGTCCAGATCCCATTCGTAAATTTCTGATCCCGCCTTGACCCAGAGTTTCCGGTGTTGCCGCACGAGCTCTCGGGTTTCTTTTGGGCCCAGGGGATTCGTGGAGATCTCATGGGTCGCAAAGGAGATGTGGTGCTGCGAGAGGAACTCTCTCACTTCAACGCAGGTAGGTCACCCCTCGAGATTGTAAAGAATCATCTTGGACATACTGCCTCCACCCTCCTTTCCGCAGACGATACTATCACGAGTTTCATTGCAAGAGAAGGCGAGGGAAAATTCTGATGGGCGATCATGCCGGCTGCCGAGGATCGTTTGCAGAAGGCGCCTCTGTTTTGGTAAAGTACGTCAATCCCTCTTGGCCAGATCATGAGTGACGACGGATTTGGCCTTACGATAGTTTCGTGGTTATGCCTGAGCTGACGGTCGACAACGCACGCTTCCGGCACTACCGGTCGGTTCGGTGGATTCTCCCGGGGGGGCCTTTGCGAGCCGAGGCCTACCTCCCCGTCGTGGAGAGTGACGAATGCCGCGGGTGTCTGGTGTGCGAGCGGACCATCGGCTGGTTCATGGAGTTTGCCCGTATCGGTTTGGAACTCCTCGGCATCAACCTGAGAGATTGCGTGCACTGGCGAAGCCTCTACGACAACCCGCAACCCCTCATCGTCCCCGCCTCCAATCTTCAGGAAATCAATCGCCAGACGCTGGAGCAGCTTCGGGAAGCCTACTATGCAATTCCCGAGGATGCGCGTCCCTTCTTGGAGGACGTCTGGCCCCATGACCAGGCTCTCTCCCAGAGTGAGCGCTTTGAGGACCGGCTGGCCATTGTGGAGCGGATGGTCGAACTCTGGGAGGATGAGCAATACGTCGGCTGGCCCAGCTAAAGTAAACGCACAGAGTGCGTTTACTTTGGAGCAATGGAGCAGTAAGCCTCCAATCCTATCCGAGCCTCGAAGGGCTCGGGGAGTGGGGCTTCGCCGGCGGAACAATTCCACGAGTTGGTCTGGCGGGTGCCGGTACTTCCGCGCCGCACGGCTCGAGCGAGCCGCAGGGCGGCCACCCCCACCTGCGCTGCGCTCCGGCGGCGGGACCCCGGCCGGACGCAAACCAGGTTCCGCCGGGTCCAGGCCCGGCTCCCCTCGCCCCCCGACGCCACCAGCATATCCTCGGGCCTTGTTCTCCGGCAGCACGGGCGGGCTCCGAGCGACATGGCGGGGAGCGGCGGGGCCCCTCGGCGAGCGACGGCCTGGGAAACCGAGGCGCGATCCGTGCCCATGTCGCTTGCACGGAGCGTGAACACGGAGGGACCCAGGGCGTAAGCCGCCGCTCAGGGTCGACGCGGGAGGCGCGGAGGGAGGGGCCTACATGTGCTGCCGTGTTTTCCGCCGTCCTCGGCTGTGCTCTCGTACCCGTGACTCCTGTCGGCTTCGGATATGAAACCCACCTTTCAGATGCAATTGGTCAACGGCCCGTGGGGAGACCCAGCCCTGTATGTTCGGATCCG
>JBFHXD010000059.1:0-14282 GCA_041599135.1 Methylomirabilales bacterium (SeqCode)
AAGGCGGGTGGCACCTTGACCTTTGCCGTCGCCGCTGAGCCGCCGTCGTATGATCTACACCGGGAGAAGAGTTTCGCTGCGATCCACCCTCTTGCCCCTCACTACAGCCTCCTGGTCAAGTTCAATCAATTGAAGTACCCCGAGATCGAAGGGGATGTGGCGGAGAGCTGGGACATCTCCAAGGATGGTCTCACCTACACCTTCAAGATCCGGGAGGGGATCAAGTTTCACGATGGAAGCGTGCTGACCGCCAGGGACGTCAAGGCGACGTACGACAAGATCATCTTTCCGTCCGAGGGAGTGCGCAGCGTGCGGCAGGCCTCGTACGCGATGGTGGAATCCGTGGAGGCGCCAGATGACCACACGGTGGTCTTTCGCCTTAAGTGGCCGGCGGCCTCGCTCCTCGCCAACCTGGCGTCCCCTTGGAATCCAATCTACAGGGCGGACGTCCTGGCCAAGGATCCCCACTGGTACGAGAAGAACATCAACGGAACGGGCCCCTTCACATTTGTCGAGCACGTGAAGGGATCGCACTGGGTCGGCAAGAAAAACGAAGGCTACTTCATGGAGGGGCGGCCCTATCTGGACGGGTTCCGGGCCATCTTTATTCGGGATACCGCGGCGCGGGTTGCTACCGTCCGGGGAGGCCGGGCGCTGATCGAGTTCCGGGGATTCTCGCCGGCGGCACGGGATGATATGGTCCGCGCTCTCGGTCCCAAGATTAGAGTCCAGGAGAGTCCCTGGCTCTGCGTCCTGACGGTCCAGGTCAATACCCAGCATAAGCCATTCGATGACGTGCGGGTCCGGCGGGCGCTCAGCCTAGCCGTTGACCGCTGGGGAGGGTCGAAACACCTCTCGCAGATCTCCATCGTCAAATCGGTCGGTGGTGTCATGCGACCCGGCTACGAAGCCTATGCGGCGACCGACGCGGAGCTGACGAAGCTCCCTGGCTTTGACAAGGATATCAACGCCTCGCGAAAAGAAGCCCGCCGGCTGCTCAAGGAGGCCGGCGTTCCGGAGGGGTTCGAGTTCACGTTCAAGAATCGCGATGTGAAAGAGCCCTATGAGATCATGGGGGTCTGGCTCATCGACCAGTGGCGGCAGGTGGGATTGAACGTGAAGCATGTGGTCCAGGAGACAGCCGCCTACCAGAAGGACCTGCGCGGCGGCAATTACGAGACGAGCATGGACTATGCCTGTGACTTCATGGACGAGCCGGATCTGCAGCTCTTCCGGTATGTCTCGAGCAGCAAGAGTCCGAGCAACTATGCCAAATACGAGAATTCCAAGATCGATGAGTTGTACGAGCAGCAGAGTCGGACCCAGGATCCGAAGGCCCGGCGCGCCCTCGTCCGGGAAGTCGAAAAGATCGCTCTGAACGAAGCCTTCACCTTCCCCACCCTCTGGTGGCACAAGATCAACCCCCACTGGGCAAAGGTGCACGGCTGGAATCAGCTCCCCAGCCATTACCTGAACCAGGACCTGCGGGACGTATGGCTCGCTGAGAAGTAGCCTTTGTGAAGGGAATGTAGCGCTCGGAGCAACGGGAAGGCGTGGTCCGCTGTCTCAAGGGGGACAGCGGACCACCGCTGTTTTAACGGCGGATGCAGCGATACATTGTCAAACGCTTTCTGTTAATGATCCCGACACTGTTGGGGGTGGCGGTCCTCGTCTTCGTCCTGATGCGGGTGGTCCCCGGCGATATCGTGGAAATGCGATACACCCTGGAGGGGGGTGGGGTCTCGGAGGAGTTCCTGGTGAAGGAGCGCGCCCGCCTTGGCCTCGAGAAACCCATCGCGCAGCAGTTTGGGGAATGGATGTGGGGCGTGCTGCGACTGGACTTCGGCACGTCCATGTGGACGGAGAATCCGGTCACCGAGGAGATCGCCCTGCGGCTGCACCTCAGCCTGCAGGTGGCCATCATGGCGACGATCGTTGCCACGCTCCTCTCGATTCCCCTGGGAATCCTGGCGGCGTTGAAGCAGGATACGTGGGTCGATTATGCCATCCGGGTCTTCAGCATTGCCGGATTGGCGATGCCCTCCTTTTGGCTGGGCATTCTGATCATCCTGGGGCTGCTCATCTTTTTCCAGTGGCTGCCGCCGATGTTTTTTACGCCGTTCTGGGTTGACCCCTGGGCGAACCTGTCACAGCTTATCTGGCCGGCCGTCGCGGTCGGCTACCGCTATTCTGCCGTGGCCACGCGCATGACTCGCTCCTCAACCTTGGAAGTGCTGCGTGAGGATTACATTCGCACGGCCCGGGCCAAAGGGTTGTGGGAGCAGGTGGTCATTGTCCGGCACGCGATGAAGAACGCCATGCTGCCGGTCATCACGGTGCTCGGCCTGGAATTTGCGTTTTTGGTCGGCGGGCTCGTCGTCACCGAGCAGGTCTTCAACCTCAATGGGCTCGGCATGCTATTCGTCGAGTCGGTGGCGCGACGGGATTACACGATGACCCAGGCCCTGGTCGTGTTGGTCGGATTCACCTTCATCTTTGTGAACTTCGTGATTGATATCATGTATGAGTGGTACGACCCCCGCATTCGGTATCGGTAGAAAGAGGGAAATGGCTTCCACGCCGCCTCAGTTGGATACTGCGCTGCCGCGCATCGAAGCAACACCCGTCGGTCTGCCGAGATGGCTCGTGACGGTCATGTGGTTTGCCCGGAAAAAGCCGTTGGGGACTGCCGGCGCCCTCATCGTTATGTTGATGGTGGTCGGCGCCGTCTTTGCCGATGTGCTGGCACCGTACGATCCCCTGGGCACCAACTATGCGGCAATGCTGCAAGCCCCGAGCGCTAGTCACTTGCTGGGGACCGATACCTTCGGGAGGGATATCCTGAGCCGCATCATTTACGGCTCGCGGACGGCCCTCTTGGTCGGGCTTGGAGCATCCTTCCTCGGGGCGACGATCGGCGCCATCATCGGTGTGGCGAGCGCCTATTTCGGCGGCCGGGTTGACCTGTTCGTGCAGCGGCTCATCGACATCGTGATGTCCTTCCCCATCATCGTGCTGGCCCTCGCGGTCGTGGCCGTTCTCGGGTCCGGGATTACCAACCTGATCCTGGCGATTGCCATTCCTTTCATGCCCCGCATCGCACGGGTCGTCCGTTCGAGCGCCCTCGCAATTCGTGAGACACCATATGTGGATGCGGCGCGCGCCATGGGCTACAGCCACGTACGGATCATCTTTCGCCACATGCTCCCGAACGTCGTCGCCCCGTATCTGATCATGCTCACCGCCTTCCTCGGACAGGCCATCCTGCTCGAGGCGTCTTTGAGCTTCCTCGGCCTCGGGGTGACCGAGCCGACCCCGGCCTGGGGCCTGATGCTCAAGGGCGCCGCCGTGGAGTTTGCCGAGCGGGCGCCGTGGATGGGCATCTTTCCCGGCCTTGCCATCAGTGCGGCAGTTTTCGGCTTCAATCTCTTTGGGGACTCCCTCCGGGACGTGCTTGACCCCAAGCTCCGCACGTCCTGACACACCCCGGCCAACGGTATTCCGCCCGCGCCGGTGGCTGTCTTGACGCTCTCTTCCTTTTCCGATAGCATGACGGCGCTTCGTGGCATTTTTTGTTCACGGGTTGAGAACTGGAGCGTTTTCATGACACAATTCTACCTGATTGTCGCCCTTCTCCTGGCTACCCTCGTCGCGATCTTTGCGGTGCAGAATGCTGCAGAGATCACGGTGCGTTTCCTCGTGTGGACCTTCCAGAGCTCGGTCGTCGTGGTGATCTTGATCTCGGCGGGAATGGGAGCCTTGTTGGCCGCCCTCGTCAGCCTTCCGCAGACCCTGAAGGCGCAACGCCGACTCAAGGAGACCGAGGCAAAGCTCAAGCGTCTGGCTGGACAGTTTGGCGGGACGGAAGGGTGGTCCCGCGAGGAGTAAAGAAAAGGAAGCCGGATGCGTCACACCGCCATGGATTCCATCGAGATCCTCGGATGATCCGGTCCCGTCCCGGACGGCGTGTTGCGCTCACGGGGATGGTCTTTCTGTCCGTTTTCATCACCGGATGTGCCACCGGACGAGGCCCGGGCGGTCTCTATCGAGACGAGCTCAATGGATTTCAGGTGCGCCTGCCTCGGAACGGGTGGCAGCTGACGGAATCTCCCGGGGCGGCCCTGGCCCTGCGCGACACCCGATCTGAAGCCCGCATAGCGGTGGCAGTCAGCTGTCCGGAACAGGAAACAGGCCCCCTCCCCGCGCTAGTCCGGCATCTCTTCTTCGGGATCCGGCAGGTGAAGCAGGTGCGACAGGAACGCATCTTGCTGGACGGTGCGGAGGGACTCGATACGACGATCACCGGAAGATGGGAGGGGACCTCCGTCCAGATCCGGAGCGTGGTAATCCGCCGGCCGGGTTGTCTGTATGACCTCCTCTACGTTGCCCCCTCCGATGCCTTCGGGGTCCGCAGCGCGGACTTCGACAGGTTCCTGAAAAGCTGGCAGTTTCTGTCGGATCAACTGTGAACGGAACACAGATCACTCGTGGCACCGTCCTGGTCCTGGGCGGCAAGGTGACCGAGCTCCTCGCACGGCTCGGCGATGTGGCCTTGCTGGCCGGGCGGACCTTCTACTACGCGTTGAAACCTCCCTTCGAGTTCAGGACGCTCACCCAGCAGATGGACCACATCGGAGTCAGGTCGGTGGCGATCTGCGGGATTGCGGCCGTTTTTACCGGACTCGTGTTGGCGCTGCAGACCACCTATGGACTCGCGCGCTTTGGCGCCAAGGGGTATGTCGGGATCGTCGTCTCGCTGTCGATGGTCCGGGAGCTCGGACCGGTGCTCACCGCCCTGTTGGTTGGGGGCCGGGTAGGGTCGGGGATGACTGCCGAGCTGGGGGCCATGAAGGTGACCGAGCAGATCGATGCCATGCGCGCGCTGGGAGCCAATCACATCAAAAAACTCGTGGTCCCCCGCGTCCTGAGCGTCATGCTGGTCCTGCCTTTGCTCACCGTGCTGGCCGATGCGTTGGGAATCTTTGGGGGATTGCTGATTTCCCAGTACGAGTTTCACGTCGAACCCTATCTGTACATGAGCACGATCTGGCGGAATCTGGGATTGGCGGATCTCTTGAGCGGCCTGGGCAAGACTGTGGTCTTCGGTTTCCTAATCGGGATCATTGGTTGCTACAACGGTCTCGAGGTCTCCGGAGGGACCGAAGGGATCGGGCGGGCCACCACCGCGACAGTGGTCACCTCGGCCATCCTGATCCTGATCTCTGATTTCTTTCTCACTAAGTTCTTTTGGTGGCTGGAGTTCCTGTCCTGATGCCCAGCGCCATTGAGCTGTGTCAACTGTTCAAAACGTTCGACGACCATCAGGTCCTTCAGGGGCTCGATCTGGAAATCGAAGAGGGAGAGATCCTGACCATCTTGGGGGGGAGCGGGACCGGCAAGAGTGTGCTCCTTCGGATGATGATTGGACTCCTCAAGCCGGATGCAGGCCGGATCCTCATCGAAGGTCAGGACCTCGTCCCGCTCCCGGAAGACGACCTGCTGAAAGTCCGGCGGAAAGTGGGCATGCTCTTTCAGGGGGCCGCCCTGTTTGATTCCTTGACCGTGTTGGAGAACGTCGCCTTTCCCTTACGGGAGCACACCCGGATGACGGCGGGCGAGATACGGGATCGCGTGGCAGAGGTCTTGGCCCTGGTGGGGATGGCGGGGACGGAGGAAAAGGTCCCAGCGGAGCTCTCGGGAGGGATGCGGAAACGGGTGGGGTTGGCCCGGGCCATTGCGCTGACGCCCCGCCTCGTTTTGTACGATGAGCCGACCACAGGGCTCGACCCTCGTAACGTGGAGAAGATCAATGAACTGATCACAGATCTCCGGGCGAAACTGCGGGTCACCTCCGTCGTGGTGACGCACGACCTTCAGAGCGCGTTTCGGATCTCGGACCGCGTGGCGCTCCTCTCTGAAGGGCGGATCGCTGGCACCGGGACTCCGGCAGAGATTGGGCAATCACAAAGCCCGGTGGTCCAGGAGTTTTTGGCTGGCCAGCTGTAATGGTTCAGGGTTCAGAGTTCCGAGAAACGAACTGCTCCGTTGGCATAGTTTGTGAAGGGCGTATCCCTGAACCATGAACTCTGAACGGGTACGGTGGGGCATTCATGCGCGATCAGGAGTTACTGATCAAGTTTCGGGTCGGGATCTTCGTCTTTGGGCTCCTCCTTCTTTTTGTGGCCTTTGTGCTGACGCTAGGGACTCAGGCTCGTCTGTTCGAGGAACAGTACACCCTGCGTGCCGCCTTTCACGATGTCCAGGGACTCCTCGTCGGGGCCCCGGTCCGCCTGGCCGGATTGACCGCGGGTCGCGTCCTCGAAGTCACCTTCAGTCCCGATCTCGCTGATCCCCGCATCCATGTCGAGGTGGCGATTGACCGGCGGTTTCAGTCTCGCATCCGGGAAGACTCGGCGGCCACCATCGGGACCATCGGATTGGTGGGGGACAAGGTCTTCGAGATCACAGTGGGCAGCAAGACGGCAAAGGTCCTGCAGCCGGGGGGGCATCTGAGGACCATCGAGCCGATCGATTTTACTCGTCTCGTGACCCAGGGGGGAGAGGTCATGGAGGGAGTGACGGGCGCCAGCCAAGCCCTTAAAAAAATTCTCGAACGGTTGGAAAAGGGTCAGGGACTCCTCCCCATGCTGATCTCGGAGGAGGCCGGGGGTGAACTGATCCGGGATCTGGCCGTGGCAGCAAAGAACCTCCGCCGGCTCAGCGCGCGGGCAGAAAGGGGAGAGGGACTCCTCGGCACGTTGCTGGCCGAAAAGAAAGACTTTCCTCTCCTCGACAGCTTGCACACCAGCGCGGCTCGCCTGGATGACATCCTGAAAACGATTCAGGAGGGGGATGGACTCCTCCACACCGTAATCTACGAGCAAGGGGGGAAGAGTCTGATGACGGAGACGAAGGGAGCGGTGACGGCCGGTGAGGAGGCGATGCAAGATCTTCGCGTGGTTGCAGCCGACCTGAAGCGGATCACGACCGCCCTGGCAGAGGGTCAAGGAACCTTAGGGGCGCTCCTCCAAGACCCGACCGTCTATGAAGACCTCTCCAGCCTTCTCCGAGGCGCAGAGCGAAGCTGGATTCTACGTGGCCTCATCCGCTCCAGCGTTCGCGACGGGGGCAATACAGTCGAAGACGCAGCAAAGTGAGGACAACGGTGCACCCCCCGCGTAGATCACCCACCGTCTGAAACTCGCCCCGTTCGAGCATAGCCAGCATCCAATCCTGTCTCTGCACGCCCGCGGTCACGGATCGTTTTTTGCAAGCCATATCTCCCCGTTTTTACAATCCCTCGTCATAGCTGGGTGAGGCGGAGACCTGTACACGCGTTCCCTGGCCGGAATTGCTGCAGTCGAGCTGGTGGGGATGGGGGCCTGCACAAGGTGAGACGGTCAAATGCTGTTGACCAGAAGGGTTCGGATTACCACAAAAATCTTTTTCATCCTGCTCGCCCTGCTACTCGTGGTTGTCGGTGGCCTGCACTTCCTTCTGACCGCCGGCGGGGTCGACGAGCAACTGCGGCATCGCATTGAAGCAACCCTCAGCCGACAGCTTCAGCGGGAGGTCCACGTCGGGCAGGTCACAGTAAGCCCGTTCTTCAACGTTCTGGAGTTACGTGAAGTTGTTGTGAAAGGTCGCGAGGGCATTCCACCTTCTCGGGTCGACCGTGTGGAGCTCTACCTGGATCTCGGGCTGCTTTTCGGTGGGGTGCTCGCCGTACAGACGGTGGTTATTCGACGTCCGGTTATCTATCTCTCTGAGGGGCTTCTTCCCCTCATCCGCAGTCCCTCTGACAAAAGTCCCCTGGCCGTCGGCGTAGAGGATCTTCAGATTCGGGAGGGAGCATTCACCGTCCGGAGTCAGCGGCAGGCCTGGAGTGTCCGGGGCGTCGATGCCGATTTCTGGCAAGAGAAAGCGCAGGTGCGCGGCGAAGTCCGGGTCGCCGAAGGGGTCCTGCATCTGCCCGGGCAATCCGTGACCTGGGGTAATGTGGAGGCGTTGGTCGTTCTGACGGAACAGGAGCTGCGCATTACCCGACTGGGGATCGACGTGGGCGATGGAAACGTCGGACTGGATGGGCGGGTCACGGATCCGTTTGGCGAGCCGACTCTAGAACTCAGGCTCACCGCTGGCCTCCCCTTGACCTTGCCCTCGGGCCTCCCCGAACGCATCCGGCTTGAAGGTCAATTGACCGGATCGACAGACAGTCCTCGTTTCCAGGGAGGGGCGCGCCTCGAGGGGGCACAATGGCCTGACCTCGGCGTCACGATCTCCGCCGATCGAGAGGGGATGCAGGGAGAACAGGTGAGGCTTCTTGAGGCACAGGGGGATGTCTCGGGTGGCTTCACGCTGCGGTGGAAGGATTGGAGCTACCACGCTTCCGTAGAGGGGCGGGGACTGGAACTGGGTCAACCCGGCACCCCGCTCCATGGAGCGCTGCGGGTGACCGGGGTGCTTGCCCTCCAGGCCGTGGCCGAGGGCCGAGGTCTGACCCGTTCCGGTCTGACGGCTCAGACGGCCTTTCGCGTACTGCTCAGGCGCCTCGATCGTTCTCGGGTTGTCGGAAGGGCAGACGGATTGATCAAGGCCGAAAAGGGACAGGTGTCGCTCAAGCACTTTCGTGTGGATCTCCCCCCGAACCACCTCACCATGAAGGGGTCCTTATGGGAGGACTTCAACCTTGCGGTGTCGGGAAAGTTTCCTCGGGTCGATCTGATCGGAGAACTCGTGGGGGCCCCAGCGCTGGGGGGAAAGAGCAAGGTGGAGGGTCGCCTGACAGGGCCTTCAGCGTTTCAAGGAACCCTCACATGGGACTCGGCGCGATTCCTTCAGACGGATTTCAAAACGATCCGCGGAAAGATTCACCTGCGGGGGCGGCGTTTGGTAGCCCCACGGCTTGTTGTCACCAGGGGAAAAACGACCGGGACGATCCATCTCCGCTTGGCCCTGCCGGAGAAGGAGACAGCACTCGACCTCGAACACGATCTCCACATCGAGGCCGAAGGACAGATTACAGGGACGTTTCAGGATGTCTTTTCCCTTCTTGGGCACACGAAGGTTCCCCTGGCAGGCCGGATGACGTTTGAGGCGAGTGTCAAGGGCGTTCCGGCGCGGATGGCGGGTCGGGGGCACGTCCACCTGAGCGATGCCACCGTGCTCGGGGAGCCTTGGCAGGACATCATGGCAGACGTTGTCCTCGAGCCCAACCGTCTCCTTTTCGAAAAGGTCCGTCTGGCCCGTGGCACCCAGGAAGCAACAGGAAGCGGCCTCGTGCGTTTCGAAGATGGGGGGACCAATTTCCGATTGGCCACAACGGGCCTTACGCTGGAGGGATTTCACCTTTTGGCCGGAACCGGGCTTGAGGGAATGATGGATGGGGAGCTCTACGGGGAGGGGAACGTAAACAATCCGACGATTCGCGGTGACTTCACGCTGACGCGCCTTCGGTACGCGACGATCCCCTTGGAGAGCGGTCGGTATAGTTTTCTGCTGCAGGACCACAAGATGACTGCACAATTGGCCCTGCCGAAGCGGGGCTACTCCGGGCAAGGCACCCTCCGGACGGTCCGCCCGTATGCCTACAGTCTAGATGTCACGATGAAACAGGCAGAGCTTGCTCCCCTCTTCGCCCTCTCCGGTTTGTGGATTCTGGAGGGGGGGACAGGCACCGGGTCCGGGACAGCGCACGTGCGTGGGAATCTTGAGGCCCGTGATGTGTCCCAGCTCACCCTCGACCTCGAGGCCCCATCCATGCGCATCCATGGAAAGGCCTTTCACACTGTGCGACCGTTCCGTCTCGAGATGAGCGAAGACGGCCTGACCCTTTCATCCCTCGCGGTGACCGGGAAAGAGGGGTGGCTGAACGCTCAGGGGCAGATCGCCTATCAAGGGGCGGTGGATATCGATGCGAAGGGCAAAATCCCCCTGGCCGTCCTCCTTCCCAGGCCAGGGACGATAACGGGGATCAAAGGAAGCGGGCACTTGGATTTGAAGGTCTCGGGGTTGTGGAAGGCCCCCCGGTATACGGGCCGGCTTGTGGTGGCAAGGGGGAGTCTCCGCTTGGCGGAGCATCCAGAGCTCCTGTGGGGGATCAAGGGGCGAGTGGACTTTCAGGGCTGGAAGATTCACGTCCCACCCATGCAAGGGCGATGGGGCGGAGGAAAGGTAAAGCTCTCCGGGACTGCATCCCGGAGGCGGGGGAAGCAATGGCGGTGGGTCTTGGATCTCGTGGTGAACCAGGCAGACGCCAAGCGGGTTTCTAGCTGGACGGAGAAGGGCAAGGGACGGGTGACCGGACGGGCGGATTTCTCCGGGAAGCTGACAGCCGAGGGGAGGCGTTGGGCAGAACTGCAACGATCTGTGGGGGGGAACCTCAGGCTAGACTTTAAGGAGGGGAAGTTCAACCAATACACCGTCCTGGCCAACATCGTGCGCATCCTCAATCTGACCCCAGACCCCACGAGCGGGGTGCCCTACGATCATTTCAGGGCGGTCTTTCATCTAAGGCGCGGGGTGGCGGAGACGCAAGATCTCCTGTTCCTCTCGGACACCATGAAGGTCGGCGGCGTCGGCAAGATCGATCTGGGTCGCAGGGAGGTCGATATGCTCCTCGGGGTGCAGCCCCTGCGCACCGTGGACAAATTGATCCGTGGTCTTCAACTCAGTAAAGTCCCCATCCTTGGCCATCTCCTTTTTGGGAAGGAGGAGAGTGCCCTGGTCATATCCATGAAGGTCGCAGGCCCCCTGAAGGCGCCCGAGGTCAGTATGGTTCCTCACGAATCCCTCGGGCGCGGGATTTTTGGCATCTTCCGTCGCCTCTTAGAATTGCCGGCCGAATTGTTCCCAGCCAGATCCTCGCGGCGTTCTGAGAAATAACCGCCCGTGAGGATTGACCGTCCCTCGGTTTTTTGATACAAGTACAAGGTCAGCAAATCAGGCGAACCACCGACTTCCCCCCTTCGTTTCTTCTAGCCATCTGGCAATCGTGCCCCAGGGGACTGGCGTCAGGTGCCCGTCCCAGTCGCGTTGGCCCCGGGGGAGGTCGTTGGTCGCAGAGGAGGTGCCAAGGAAGCGGTTTCCCGTTTTGAGGGGCGATGCGGATGGATCACCGGGCAGCATTGCAAGATTTTGTCAAGACCAAGTTGAAGACGACGCGGGTGGTGGTCGTTTCCAACCGTCAGCCTTACATGCATGCCCATGAGGGGGATCGAACGATCTGGCGGCGGCCTGCCGGTGGACTTGTCGTGGCGCTCGATCCAGTGCTGCGCGTAGCCAAGGGGAGCTGGGTGGCCACCGGGCAGACCGAAGCGGACCGCAATGTCGTGGACGCTGAGGGTCGGGTTCGGGTCCCGCCGGAGGACCCCAAGTACACGCTTCGGCGCGTCTTTCTGACCAAGGAGCAGGAAGAAGGGTATTATCACGGCTTCGGCAACGAGGTCCTGTGGCCCCTCTGCCATACCGCCTTTGTCCGGCCGGTCTTTCGCACCTCAGACTGGCAGCACTACCAGGCGGTCAATCAACTCATGGCCGATGCGGCCCTGAAAGAAGCCGGGCCTGGCCGGGCCTTGATCTGGACTCAAGATTTTCATCTCGCGCTCCTGCCGCGGTTGCTCAAGCAGGCGCGACCGGATCTGAACATCGCCCATTTCTGGCACACGCCTTGGCCGACCCCCGAGGTCTTTCGGGTCTGTCCGTGGAAGCGAGAGCTCTTGGAAGGACTGCTGGGAAGTGACCTGCTGGGGTTTCACATCCGATATCATTGTGACAACTTCCTGGCCACGGTGGCAAATGAGCTCGAGGCGAAAATCATCCCCGAGCAATCGGCAGTGCAGTACCGGGGACGGACGACCATCGTCAAACCCTTCCCTATCAGCATTGACTATCATCGCATCGTCGAGGACCTCGAGTCGCCCGATGTCGAGGAAGAGACCCGCCGGATCGATCGCCTGCTGGGAAAGCGGCCCGAATTTCTGGCGGTGGGGGTGGATCGCATTGACTACACGAAAGGCATCGTGGAGCGGCTTCAGGCTATCGATCGGCTCCTTGAGCGGTATCCGCAGTACCTGGGACGCTTTGTCTACCTGGGAATCGGCGCGCCCAGCCGGATCCACATCCCCGCGTACAAGGAGCTCCGGGGGGAGATCGCGCACGAAGTGGAAGAGGTAAACTGGAAGTACGGGACGGAGACCTGGCGGCCGGTGATCCTTTTGGACCAACAGGTCAGTTACCCGAGAGTGCTCGCCTATCTCGCGATGGCGGACGTTTGCCTGGTGACGGCGCTGCATGATGGGATGAATTTGGTGGGCAAGGAGTTTATCGCCGCGCAACAGGGGGAGAAGCCCGGGGTGCTGATCCTCAGTCGGTTTACCGGGGCGGCCCGTGAACTCGCTGAGGCACTGCCGATCAACCCGTATGATATCGAGGGATCTGCCGAGGCCATTCGCCAGGCGCTGGAGATGCCTCGGGAAGAGCGGGTGCGGCGCTGCCGATGGCTGCAAGAGCAGATCCAGGACCACGATATCTACCGCTGGGCCCTGGACATGCTCAAGGAAGTTCGGCGGATCCGTCGCGGGCGGTTATGATCCACCTCTTCCGTGTCTGGGACCGCTGGGCCGCACGGATCCGGGAGGCGAAACAGATTGCCCTGCTGTTCGATTTCGATGGGACGTTAAGCCCCATTGCCAGGCGCCCCGAAATTCCACGTCTCTCCGCCTCTCACCGCAGGATGCTGCAGGACCTGAGTCAGGACAGCCGGGTGGCCGTCGGGATCATCAGTGGTCGTGCACTGACGGATGTGCGCAAACGCGTCGGGATCCGCGGACTCTATTACGCGGGGAATCACGGGCTCGAACTACACGGACCACATGTGCGCTTTCTTCACCCGGCCGCGGCGACCGCACGCCCGGTGCTCGCCCGCATCGCCCGAGAGCTCCGGAGCCGGTTGACGCGGGTGTCCGGAGTCGTCATCGAAGATAAGACCTTGACCCTGAGCTTTCACTTTCGACAAGTGCCTCGTGCCCGCCATGCCCATATCCGAGATATCTTCATGCGAACAATCAGGCCGTATCTGAAGCGGGGGGAGATTCGGATCACCCGAGGAAAGATGGTCTTGGAAGTCCGGCCCGCGGTACAGTGGGATAAGGGGGGGGCGGTCAGGCTCATCCGAGGAGAGATCGAACGTCGCCGGTCAGCGCGCAAGATCTTTCTCTGTTATCTGGGGGATGATGAGACCGACGAAGCGGCCTTTGCGGTCCTGCGAGCGGACGACCTCGCGGTTTTCGTTGGGGGACGAAAGCGTGGGAGTGCCGCGTCCTATTACCTGCGCGACCCGGGAGAGGTCGTGGAATTTTTGAAACGTTTCAGGCATCTCAGAACCGTGATGGCCGCCTGAAAAGAGAGAACGCGCCTGGACCGAATACGAATCTCGACGGATAGGATGCAACATGCATAAGCCGTGGGAGCCTATTGACCTTGCAAGGATAAAAACTTCTCCCCTCGGCGAGCGGCCGAGTAAGGTTTCCGTTGCCGCCCTGGCACGGGTCTGGCAAAAAGGGGGGGTCCTGCGCGACTTCCTCGCTGCCCTTCCTGATATCTTGGGAGCGCGAGACTTCCGGGCGGTGGTGGCCGCCGTGGTGGCCGCCCGCCGGGCCGGGAAGCCGGTCATCCTCGGCATGGGCGCCCACATCATCAAGGTGGGGCTCTCGCCGGTGGTGGTTGATCTGATGGAGCGCGGGATCGTGAACGTCATCGCCATGAACGGGGCCGGGCCCATCCACGACTTCGAACTTGCATACGCCGGCTTCACCTCTGAGGAGGTAGAGGCGGTACTGGAGACCGGGGAGTTCGGGATGGCCGAGGAAACGGGACGGATCTTGAACGAAGCGGTCCGGGGAGGAATTGCCAAGGGTTGGGGGTTCGGGCAGGCGGTCGGGGAGAAGCTCCTCGCTCTCAGCCCGCCGCATCTGTACTTGAGCCTGTGTGCCGCGGCAGTTCGTCTGCACCTTCTGGTGACCGTGCACGTTGCGGTCGGGACCGATGTCATTCACATGCACCCGTCCTGTGACGGAGCCGCTCTTGGGGAGGCGAGTTATCTCGACTTTCGGCTCTTCACGGCGGCGGTCGCTGACCTCGGGGGCGGCGGGGTCTATCTGAATGTGGGCTCCGCGGTTCTGCTCCCCGAGGTTTTTATGAAGGCGCTTTCGGCGGCCCGAAATTTGGGGCATGCCGTGACGGACTTCACCACCGTGAACATGGACTTTCTGCAGCACTACCGC